>CAZVMC010000056.1:0-7400 GCA_964628635.1 uncultured Novosphingobium sp.
CAGGGCGATCTGGTGATTGAGATCATGGTCGAAACCCCGACCAAGCTCACCGCCAGGCAGAAAGAGCTGCTGCGCGAATTGCAAGCGACCGAAACTGGTGACGAGTGCCCGCAGTCGAAGGGGTTTTTCGAGCGTTTGAGGGAAGCCCTCACCGGTGAGTAAAGCTAACTTCTTCGGCGCTCAAGGAATAGCATGAAGCGGGCGAGTTCGAAGCGAAACATGAGCAGATAGAGGACGTGCAGCGCTACGACCGGAAGCAACAGATTGCCGAAGAATTCGTGCAGTTCGCCCAGCGGCCCTTCCTCTTCCCCATCCTGCTCTTGTTCGTCCGCAGCGCGGCCATCCTTGGCCAGTGCCGAGCCGATCAATCTGTCTGGCGACCCATTTGCTTCGTCATGGTCGATTTCAGTGTCACGAGCGTGCTCGTCGCCAACTTCATTTGACGATCTGATGCTGTTTCCAAGCAAAGTTCCGCCTTGGTCCATCGCGATGCCCGTTCCCGCAGCTCCCAACAGGCATGCCACTATCAATGCGACAAGCATCCTTGAAATTGCAGGGTGGCGAATGCCGGACTGATTGACAGCGGTTTGACCCAATCGCGGGACCAACCGCTTCAACTCAAATCCACGCCGACCGATCAGCCCCAGCACCAACCGCAATCCAAATGCGGCTGCGATAGTGTAACCAACCCAAGCGTGGATCAACCCCAACTCCTCGGCGGAGAGATATGCGACGACTGCTAGAACCGCAAAGGCCACGTGAAACAGGCGAAAAAGCTTCATCTTAGATCCTCGACAAGCCCCTGTTCCCTCAAGCGGCATAAGCGAGCTTGGAGCCTCAAGAATTGTTCTCGATCAAGCTATCCTGGTCAATTCGTCAGCACCTCTGCCCTGATCCCGCTCACCAGGCCCGGATCGGTCCTGAGCCGCGCCTCTTCCTCATCCAGCACCGCAAGGAAGGCCTCGCGCTTGAAGGCCGCGAGTTCGGCGTCATCCAGCACAACGCCTTCGGGCAGGGCAGAGGCCAGCAAGTCGATCATTCGCTCGGCCCCGTGGAGCCGCCCCCACAGGTAGTCGTTCTCGCGGTAAGCGCGGCTAAAGAAGGCACCGAAGTTGTAGAATTCGACCCCGCGTAGCGTGGCCGGGGCACCACCACTGCGGATCGAGGTCGCATCGTCGGGAGAGACGCGGTCGATCTTGGCAGGGTCAAATTCGGTCAGACCTTCGCCGCGTAACAGGGGGAGGGTGACGGTGTCATAATAGGGGAAGCCCAGGTAAGTCAGGAGCATCCGCCGCCTAAGCTCGCGCGGAACCTGCGCCATCGCCGCGACCAGAATGGCGTCGGTCTGGGCATCGAGCGCTTCCAACCTGCGGCGTTCAGCAAGCTCGGACAGTACTAAGGCCGGATCGCTCACCACCCGCGCGGCGATATCGGCGAAATCGGCGCCGAGCATGTCGGCGCTCTCGCGCTCGAACAGCACTGCTAGCGCCTTGTACACGGCATCGCGTGCCGTCTCGCGCGCGGCTGGATCGAGCGCGTCGATATCGTCCCAGCTTTCCGACAATCTCCGCGCCAGCAGGCGTAGTCGCCGGATCCGGTAGGTGAGATCGTGATCGAGGAAAAACCGCTGCGCCAGAGCGTTGTCGGCCCCGGCCACTCCCGGTTTGCCGTCCAGACCGTTGCGATCGAGGTGCTCCAGTAGAAATTCGGCAATTCCCTCAACCTTGAGCGGGCCGAGCGCCGGATTGGCGCTGCAAATCAGCAGGGCCAGGTCTTCCACCGTGCTGGCCAATCGCACCTGCGCATAACCATGCTGGGCGTATCCGGCTTGCGCCGCGGCTGCCTTGCGCGCCTTGGCCCGCCAAGAGGCGAGCCGCGCGGTGGTGGGGCGATCGAAAAACAGGGTGAGCCCGAACAGCTTCTCCACCGCCGCCTCAACCTCTGGCCGGACCGCATCGACAATCGCCCGTAGCCGTTTGAGCTCCCGCGAGCGCTGGGCGATCTGCTCCAGATTGTCACGGATCGGCTGCTCGCGCGGGATCGATGAGAGCGAGCCGAAGATCGTCGCAAAGAACCCCGGCGGGGCGGGATTAGCACGGTCTTCGGCGCCCATCCGGTCGGGGTGGGGATCGACATAAACGAAGCGCCGGTCGATCTCGCGGTGGGCAGGGCGATCGCGCAGCACGCGCATGGCATCGCCGAACGGCGCGTTGACCAGTACTGAGCCGTCGATCAGTGCCACCCCGTCCAGATCGCCACGCTTGGCATGTTCGGGAAGAATCCTTGCAGTGAACTGGGCGCGGTTGCTCCAGGGCAGGTTTCGCGCAACTGCCAATCGGTCGATCTCGGCCAGTTGCAGTGGCGGGAAGGCGCCGGGAAAGCTCGCCGTCGCGCGGGCGGCAAAGACCAGTTCAAGCGGCGATGCCAAGGGCTGCCCAGCGGCAACCGGGGTGGGCGAGCGGAACCCGATTGAGACCCGGTGCTCGCTCTCCTCAACCAGCGCCGGACTATGCAGCCGCAGCATCTCGAGGTGGCCTTTGAAGTCGGTCGCGGTGACGAAGAGGTCGATCGGATGGCCGGGGGGAAGCAAGGGAGCCTCAGTCTCGCTCGCCGCCATCGCCTCGAAGGCCTCCGCCAGCAGAGTCGAGAAGCCCAGTCCCTCGAACGGCGGCTTGAACCAGCGCGAGCGGATCAGCCGCGAGAGTTTGGCGCGCACTTCGGTCCGGGTTTCCTTGGCCACGCTGGCCGAGACCGCATTGCCGGGGCGCTTCAGCAGCCACCAAACCAGGGGCATCGCCCAGAACTTGCTGAGCCGGGTCCAGGGTCGCGCCTCGGGATCGAGCAGTACGTCCACGTCGGCGCGTTCCAGCCAGAGCTTGGTCAGCGGCTCAAGGCTTTGGCCCGAATGGATCGCCTGAGCCAGAAACACCCCGTTGATCC
The DNA here is from genome assembly GCA_964628635.1 of uncultured Novosphingobium sp. GTDB lineage: Bacteria > Pseudomonadota > Alphaproteobacteria > Sphingomonadales > Sphingomonadaceae > Novosphingobium. Next base: position 2,941 of record CAZVMC010000056.1, read on the forward strand.
CGCCTGCGCTGGCCCCGGCGATGATATCCGGCAGCACCCGAAGGCGCAGCGCGTGCTGCGCTTCGATCTGCCGCAGCAAGCGCAGATAGACCGCCTCGCTCCCGCCGATCGCCAAGGTGCCGCGTAAATGCTCGCGGCTGGCGCGGGCCAGCTTCCACACCTCTTTGGTGACGCCGTGCATATAAACGGCCAGACTAACCCCGCCGTAGCAGACGAGTGCAATGCGGAGTTCCTTCTGGCGCATTCAGCGAGTTATGCGCCAAAATCCGATGTTTGCAATTGCGTTCCCGCTTCGTTCCGTTTAATTGAGACCCATGGCCAAACCCAAACGCCGTTACGCCTGCTCTGCCTGCGGCTCCGTCACCCACCGCTGGCAGGGGCAGTGCGCCGATTGTGGCGAATGGAATACGCTGAGCGAGGAGGCACCGGCGACGGTGTTCTCGCTCAAGCACGATTTGTCGAGCGGAGGGCGGGCAATCGCCTTCGCCTCGCTTGATGCCCCCCGCGAAATTCCAGCGCGGCGTAGCACTGGCATTGCCGAGTTCGATCGCGCGCTGGGTGGTGGGCTTGTGGCTGGCTCCGCGATCCTGATGGGGGGCGATCCGGGGATCGGCAAATCGACGCTGCTGCTCCAGACTTCGGCCAAGGTCGCCGCGGCGGGCGGAATGGTGGTCTATATTAGCGGGGAAGAGGCTGCCGATCAGGTGCGGCTGCGAGCGGAGCGGCTGGGGCTAGGGAAGGCCCCGGTCATGCTCGCTTCAGCGACTTCGGTTCGCGATATCCTGACCACGTTGGGCGAGATGGAAGCACCGGCGCTGGTGGTGATCGATTCGATCCAGACCATGCATTCCGACCAGATCGAGGGCGCACCGGGTACGGTCAGCCAGGTGCGCGGCTGTGCGTTCGAGCTGATCCGCTATGCCAAGGAAAGCGGCGCGGCGATGGTGCTGGTGGGTCACGTCACCAAAGATGGCAACATCGCCGGGCCGCGCGTGCTCGAGCACATGGTCGATGTGGTGATGAGTTTCGAGGGTGAGCGCAGCCACCAGTACCGGATCCTGCGCAGCCTCAAGAACCGGTTCGGCCCTGTGGATGAGATCGGGGTTTTCGCCATGGCCGGGGCGGGGCTGGAGGAGGTCGCCAATCCTTCGATGCTGTTCCTTTCGGGCCGCGAAGAGCCAGTCGCGGGCAGCGCGGTGTTTCCGGCGATCGAAGGGACGCGGCCGGTGCTGGTGGAGATTCAGGCGCTGATTGTGCGGCTGGCGAGCGGGGCAACCCCGCGCCGCGCGGTGGTCGGCTGGGATTCGGGGCGGCTGGCGATGTTACTGGCCGTGTTGGAGGCCCGCTGCGGGCTGAACTTTTCTGCCTGCGAGGTCTATCTCAACGTCGCAGGCGGCTATCGTCTGACCGATCCCGCGGCAGACTTGGCTGTGGCGGCGGCGCTGGTCTCGGCGCTGGCTGATAAGCCTTTGCCGCGCCATGCAATCTGGTTTGGCGAAGTCTCACTGGCGGGGGAGGTACGCCCGGTCGCCCATGCTTCGATCCGGCTGCGCGAAGCAAACAAGCTGGGTTTCGATGCCCCGCATGGCCCTCCTGACCCTTCAGCCGGGGCCGACAGCCCGCGCTATGACGCGCTCGCCCTGCTGCCAAATCTCGTTGACCGGGTGATGAGCGCCACGTAGTTTGCGCAGGCTATGACCGGTTTCGATATCGCTGTTATCCTGCTTGTCGGCCTTGGCGCCGTTCTGGGCTTCATGCGCGGGTTCGTGCAGGAGATTCTGGCACTGGCGGCCTGGGTGATCGCGCTCTTCGCGATCCGCATGCTGCACAGCCCGCTCAGCGAATTTCTGGCCCCCTTTATCGGCACGTCGTCGGGTAGTTCGGTCCTTGCCTTCGCGCTGCTGCTGCTGGTGCCTTACGGTGTCGTCAAGATCCTGGCCGGAACCTTCGGTGAAGCCAGCCGCAACTCGGTGCTGGGTCCGATCGACCGGGTGCTGGGTTTCGGCTTCGGTGCGCTGAAAGGCTTCGTGATCACGGTGGTGGCCTTTTCGATCTTCATGCTCGGCTTCGATACGGTTTGGGGGGCGGGCGGCCGTCCGCAATGGGTCACTTTCGCACGGACCTATCCCTTCGTGAACGCCGCCAGCGATGCACTGGTAAGTCAGCTCGCCGAACGACGCCGCGAGGCCAAGGACGCAGCAGCCAAGGATGCCGCGAAGTCCGCAACCAACTGAGCGCGCCCGTGCTTTATACACAGGAAGTCCTGGCGCTCGCGACCGGTCTCGCAGAATTTCCGCTCGATGCGGCAGCCCACCGGATTGGACAGGCCCGCTCGCCAACCTGCGGCAGTACCGTCGAAGTCAGCCTTGATCTTGAACCATCCGGCGCGATCGCTCGCGTCGGAATGAGGGCGCAGGCCTGCGCGATTGGCCAGGCTAGTGCCGCAATTTTCGGCAGGGCAGCGGTCGGCAAGAACCTCGACGAGCTAGAGCAGGCCGACGCGGCAATTGCTGCTTGGCTTGCCGGCGGGTCGCTGCCCGACTGGCCAGACCTTGCCACAATCGCAACTGCACGCGATTACCCGTCGCGGCACGGTGCGATCCGCTTGCCCTGGCGCGCAGCGCTGGCCAGCACAGTCGCAGAGCGCTAAAGCGGCGCACAAACAGCCTTCAGGGGAGAATCATGGGCGAAACGGCAACAATCGAGCCGAGCAAGAGCGAAATGCGGCTGGTAATCGGCGCATCCTCTGCCGGGACCGTGTTCGAATGGTACGATTTCTTCATCTACGGCACGCTCGGCGCGATCCTTTCCAAGACCTTTTTCCCGACCGGCAATGCCACGCTGGAGATGCTGCTGTTCTGGCTGGTCTTCGCGGTGGGCTTCGGGTTCCGCCCGCTGGGTGCAGTGCTGTTCGGCTATCTGGGGGACAAGCTGGGACGGAAATATACCTTCCTTGTCACCGTGACCCTGATGGGCGTGGCCACCGCCGGGGTCGGGCTGATCCCTTCGGCTGAAAGCATCGGCTGGTGGGCACCGGCCATCGTGATCTTCCTGCGCATCCTGCAAGGCTTGGCGCTGGGCGGCGAATATGGCGGTGCGGCGATCTATGTGGCCGAGCACTCCGAGTTCTCCAAGCGCGGTTATCACACCAGCTATATTCAGGCCTCGGTCGTTGGCGGATTTGTGCTGAGCCTCGTCGTCGTGCTCGGTTGCAAGGCGGCAATGAGCGTGGAGACCTGGAACGCCTGGGGCTGGCGTGTGCCGTTCCTGCTCAGCATCATCCTGCTCGCGATTTCGCTGTGGATGCGCTTCAAGCTGTCCGAAAGCCCAGTGTTCAAAGCGATGAAGGAAGCCGGAGAGACCGCCGGCAATCCCTTCGTCGAAAGCTTCACCTACCCCGGCAACAAGAAGCGGATCTTCGTCGCGCTGTTCGGAATTGCAGCCGGCCTCACGGTGATCTGGTACACCGCGATGTTCTCGGGCCTCTCGTTCCTCAAAAGCGCGATGCATATCGAGGATACGGCGGCCGAGATCATCGTCGGGATCGCCGCCGTGCTGGGCATGGGCATGTATATCTACTTCGGCCACCTGTCAGACCGGATCGGGCGCAAGAAGCCGATCGTCATCGGCTATCTGCTGACGCTGATCCTGCTTTTCCCGACCTTCTGGTTCATCGGTTCGGTCGCCAAGGATCCGACGCAAACCAATGCCGTCGAGTGGACGCTGCGTGGTCCGGATTGCACCTACCAGCCCTTTGCGCCCAAGCAGGAAACCCGCTGCGGACGGCTGATGAGCGATTTTGCCGGGGCAGGGGTACCCTACAATCTGGAAGAGGCGCCAACGCTCGAGCTGGAAGCAGCGGGCAAGGTCTATGCGCTGGATCAGATCGATACGTCTGACGCCAAGGCGCGCAAGGCCGCGATCGAAGCTTTGACAGGGCAGACGGTCTTCAACTTCAAAAAGCATACACCCACGCTTGGTCAGGCCGCGCTGATCATCGGGGCCTTGCTGGTGCTAATGGCGCTTTCGGCGGCGACCTATGGCCCGGTTGCCGCGCTGCTGGCGGAGATGTTCCCACCCAAGGTGCGCTATTCGTCGATGTCGATCCCCTATCATATCGGCACCGGCTATTTCGGCGGGTTCCTGCCGTTCATCGCGGCGCTGATCGTGGCGCAGAGCGGCAATCCCTATTCGGGGCTGTGGTACACCTGGATCGTGGTGCTAATCGCTCTGCTGGTGGCCTGGTGGGGGCTGCCAAACGGGAAGCCTGAGGATTTCACAGACGATGCCGCCTGAGCCGCCCCCGGCGGCGCTGCGACTGGAGCTTGATGCCGAAGCCCTGATTGCCAACTGGCAGACGCTGGATCGGCTGTCCGGCGCAGCCGCGGCTGGGGCGGCGGTGAAAGCCAATGCCTATGGGCTGGGCGCACGGCGCGTGGTTGCAGCGTTGCGCGGTGCCG
>CAZVMC010000056.1:7500-15109 GCA_964628635.1 uncultured Novosphingobium sp.
GCCAATGCCTATGGGCTGGGCGCACGGCGCGTGGTTGCAGCGTTGCGCGGTGCCGGTTGCAGCGATTACTTCGTCGCGCACTGGTCAGAAGCGGCTGACCTGCTTGATCTGGTCGATCCGCAATCGCTGGCCGTCTTGCATGGCCCACTAACACGCGCCGAAGCAGACTATGCCCGCGCCACCGGGGTGCGGCCGGTGATCAACTCGGTCGCGCAGGCCCAGCGCTGGACCGAGAGCGGGGGCGGACCGTGCCACCTGATGGTCGATACCGGGATCAACCGGCTAGGCTTGCCGATGGCCGTGCTGGCCGACCCGGCCGTTCAAGCGCTTGAGATCGAAGTGCTGCATTCGCACCTTGCCTCGGCGGACGAAGATGCGCCGCTTAACGCGTTGCAATTGCGACGCTTCCGCGATGCCTGCCGGCAGATCAGGCATAAGCGCGCCAGCCTGGCCAACAGCGCCGGGATCGCGCTGGGCACTGACTACCACGCCGATCTCACCCGGCCAGGTCTGGCGCTCTACGGCGGCGTGCCGCGCCCCGAACTGGCGCCGCAGATCCGTCAGGTCGCGCGGCCGATGGCGGCTTTGATGCAGGTCCGTGAACTCGCCGCCGGAGACGGGGTGGGCTACAACTCCACTTTCACCGCGCCGCACGCGATGCGCGCCGGGGTGATCGCGCTGGGCTATGCCGATGGCTACCTGCGCTGCTGGTCGGGCAAGGGCATGCTGAGTTGGCGGGGGACACAGCTGCCGGTGATCGGGCGGGTGTCGATGGATATGACCATCGTCGATCTGTCCGCCGCGCCTTCGCTGCAAGAGGGCGATTGGCTGGAGGTCGCCTATTCGCTGCCCGAAGCATCTGCAGCCAGCGGCCTATCGCAATACGAATTGCTCACCCTGCTCGACACCCGCTTCGCGCGCTAATCGTTGCATTTTGCTGCGCAGCAAAGGTTATGTTGCGTTGCCGTTGCTGCGGGTGCTAACATCGCCGTAACAAGCAGCCTGCGGGGATCAGCCATGAGCGCGAAGAAAGACGGCAAGGACGATGCCGTGATCATCAAGAAGTACGCCAACCGGCGGCTTTATAACACCCAGTCGTCCAGCTACATCACGCTCGATCACCTCGCCAAGATGACCCGCGAGGGCGTGGACTTTAAGGTGCTCGATGCCAAGACCGGGGCGGATATCACCCACCAGATCCTCACCCAGATCATCATGGAAGAAGAAAGCAGCACGGGTGAGCAGATGCTGCCGGTCAACTTCCTGCGCCAGCTGATCTCGATGTACGGCAATTCGATGCAAGGGCTGGTCCCGCATTACCTCGAAGCCTCGATGGAGAATTTCCGCAACAACCAGGCCAAGCTGCGCGAGGCGTTTGAGGCCAGCCTCGGCAACAACCCGCTGGCAAAACTGGCGCAGCAGAACCTGGCGATGTTCAAGGCCGCAGCGACCGCCTTCGTGCCGGGGATCGCCGATGCAAAGCCGAAGTCGGCGGGCAAGGACCAGTCCGACGAACTCGCCGCTCTGCGCGCGCAGATGGCCGAGATGCAGGCAAAGTTGGACAAGCTGGGGAAGTAAGCTGGGGTTGGAAAGATCGCGCGAAGCCGCGAAGAGACACCAAGACGTCGGCACTAAAGTGGTGCCGAAGGTGCATTCGTTAGGCGTTTGAGGATTGGCGCGGCTTCGCCGCAGGCGCGACGTCCTCGCGAACTTCCTGACTCTTTGCGCCTTCGCGCGAACTTTCCCGGCCTCTCCGTTTGAACCTGCCTTCCAATCCAGCTAACGGCCACCCCATGTCTTACCCTTCGAACATCCGTCACGCGCTCACCACCACCCGCCAGGGCGATTTTGCGGCCTGGTATCAGGAAGTCATCGCCGAGGCCGAAATGGCCGAAGAGAGCGGCGTGCGCGGGTGCATGGTGATCAAGCCCTGGGGCTATGGCATCTGGGAGCGGATCCAGCATCTGATGGATGCGCGGATCAAGGCAGCGGGGGTGGAGAACTGCTATTTTCCGCTGTTCATCCCGCTGAGCTATTTTGCCGAAGAGGCCGAACACGTCGAAGGCTTTGCCAAGGAAATGGCGGTGGTCACCCATCACCGGCTGATTCAGGACGGGAAGGGCGGGCTGATCCCCGATCCCGCCGCCAAACTGGAAGAGCCGTTGATCGTCCGTCCTACGTCAGAAACTGTGATCGGCAAGGCGATGAGCCGCTGGATCCAGTCATGGCGCGATCTGCCGCTACTGACCAACCAGTGGGCCAACGTGGTGCGTTGGGAAATGCGCACGCGGATGTTCCTGCGGACCAGCGAGTTCCTTTGGCAGGAGGGCCATACCGCCCACGCCGACAAGGCCGATGCGATGGCAGAGACCCTGCGTGCGCTCGAGATGTATCGCGCTCATGCCGAGGAAGACCTCGCCATGCCGGTGATCGCGGGCGAGAAGCCCGAGAATGAGCGGTTCCCCGGTGCTGCTGCGACCTTTTCGATCGAGGCGATGATGCAGGATGGCAAGGCGCTGCAGGCGGGAACCAGCCACTACCTTGGCACCGGTTTCGCCGAGGCGGCGAACATCCGCTATCAGGACAAGGAAGGCACCCAGCAGCTCTGTCATACCACCAGCTGGGGCGTATCGACCCGGCTGATTGGCGGCGTAATCATGACCCACGGCGACGACGACGGACTGCGCGTCCCCCCGCGCATCGCCCCGCATCAGATCGTAATCATCCCGATGTTGCGCGAGGACGATGGCGACGCAGCCTTGCTGGCCTATTGCGACGAACTGCGCGCCAAACTTGCAGCGCAATCGGCGTTGGGTGAACCGATCCGCGTGCTGCTCGACAAGCGTGGCGGCAAGGCCACGCAAAAGCGCTGGGCCTGGGTCAAGAAGGGCGTGCCGCTGATTCTTGAGGTCGGCGGGCGCGATATGGCGTCGGATCAGGTGTCGGTGATCCGCCGCGATGACCTGTGGAACGACGCTGGCAAGGCCGCCTTTGCCGCCTTGACCCGCAACGCCTTTGCCGAACAGGCCGGGGCCATGCTTGAGGCGATCCAGAGGTCGCTGCACGAGGAGGCCACCGCGCGCCGCGATGCCCAGATCCATCGCGGCGCGACGACGATGGCTGATGTCGAAGCGTACTTCGCCGAGGGCAACCGTTATCCGGGCTGGCTCGAACTCGTCTGGTCGAAGCCGAGCGGCGCAGCGCTGGAGGCGGTTGTGGCTAAGCTCAAGGCGCTGAAGCTGACGATCCGCAACACGCCAATGGGCGGCGATCCGGTCAGCGGCACCTGCCCCTTCACCGGCGAACCGGCGGTCGAGCGGATTTACGTAGCGCGGGCCTATTGATCGATCGCCGGGAAAGCTCGCGCGAAGGCGCGAAGAAACAGGAAGATCGCGATGCGCGATGTCGAGGAACTGGGCAGAATTGCTTTCGAAACCGGTCTCGGCATCCACCGCGATATCGGACCAGGGCTGCTGGAAGCTGCTTACGAAAAGATTTTGGCCGAAAAGCTAAGATCGCACGGTATGCATGTTGATCGCCAGATATCGATTGATCTGGTGTATGACGGGATCGAGGTGAAAGATGCATACCGCATCGACATGATTATCGAAAATGCCGTGCTGATCGAGGTCAAAGCGACCGAAGCCACGCTTCCAGTCTACTCCCGCCAGGTGCTTACCTACCTCCGCTTCAGCGGACTGACGCTTGGCTTCGTGATGAACTTCGGTATGGCCACATTCAAAGAAGGTGTGCGTCGTCTCGTGCGAGATCACCCGACATCTTACTCCTCTTCGCGCCTTCGCGCGAACTTTCCAGGCGATGCGGCCGAGTGAAACATCAAAAGCCCCAACCCGGCCTGCCGACCCGCAAGCAAATCCTCGACTTTGTCCAGTCTTCGCCGATGCCGGCCGGCAAGCGCGAGATCGCCAAGGCATTCGGCCTCAAAGGGCAGGAGAAGATCGCGCTCAAGGCCTTGCTGCGCGACATGGCCGACGAAGGCCTGATCGACGGCAAGAAGACCGCCTTCCACCGCATGGGCGGGGTGCCCAAGGTCACTGTGCTGCGGGTGGTCGGGATTGAGGATGGCGAGGCGATTGCGGTACCGGACAACTGGCAGCCCGATGATGCCACGCCGCCGCCGCGCCTCCGCCTCGTCGAACGCGGCAATTCGCGTAAGGCGACCGGCGGCGCGCTGCGGCCGGGTGACCGCGTACTGGCGCGAACCGAAGATACCGCGACCGGGTGGATTGCCCATCCGATGAAAAAGCTCCCCGCGGCGGCCGAGCAGCTGATGGGGGTGGTGGAACTCGACGGCACCGGCAAGCCCTGGCTCGCCCCGGTCGACAAGCGCGAACGGCACTCTCGACCGATCGCCGATCTGGGCGGGGCCGAAAAAGGCCAGCTGGTTCTGGCCGAGCCTGTCAGCAAGAGCCCGCGCGCAGGCTACAAGGTCACCGAAGTGCTCGGCGATCCGCTTGCGCCCAAGGCCTTCAGCCTGATCGCGATCCACAAGCACGGCATTCCCAATGTGTTCGATGCGGAGACGTTGGAGGAAGCACAGCGCGCGGCCAAATTGCCGCTGAGCGAGGATCACCGCGAAGATCTGCGTCATCTGCCGATCGTCGCGATCGACCCCAGCGACGCGCGCGATCACGACGACGCAATCTGGGCTGAGCCGGACGGGCAGGGGGGCTTTCGCGCATTGGTGGCAATTGCCGATGTCAGCTTCTACGTGCGGCCCGGCGGATCGCTCGACAAGGAAGCGCGGCAGCGCGGCAATTCGGTCTATTTCCCCGACCGGGTGGTGCCAATGCTGCCCGAGGTGCTGAGCGCCGATGTCTGTAGCTTGCGCGCCGGCGAGGATCGCGCGGCGATGGCCTGCCACCTGGAGATCGATGCGCAGGGCCGGGTAACGGCGTGGCGTTTCACTAGGGCAATCGTGCGGATTGCCGAGGTGATTGCCTATGAAGAGGCGCAGCGGCGGATCGATACGCTGGAATCCCCCTCCCGCTTACGGGAGGGGCTAGGGGAGGGCCTATCGAATGAAGGCGCAGAACAGGCCCGCCCCCAACCCCTCCCGCAAGCGGGAGGGGAGCAAGTTCTGACCAACCTCTGGGCTTGCTGGCGTGCGCTCGCTGCGGCGCGCGATGCCCGCGATCCGCTCGATCTTGAGCTGCCCGAGCGTCGGGTTGAGCTGGATGAACGCGGCCGCATCACTCGGATTGCCTTGCGCGAGCGGCTCGACGCGCACCGGGTGGTGGAAGACTTCATGATCGCCGCCAATGTCGCGGCAGCCAAGGCGCTTGAGGCCAAGGTCGCCCCGGTGGTCTACCGGATTCACGAACCGCCAAGCCGCGAAAAGCTGCTCGCGCTGAAAGACTACCTCGCAACCTACGAGAAAAAGCTCGCGCTGGGGCAGGTCATTACTCCGGGGCTGTTCAACCGGATGCTCAAGGACATCGCCGATCCCGCTGAAAAAGCACTGATCATGGAGGCCGTGCTGCGCAGCCAGACGCAAGCCTTCTACGGCCCCCGCAATGCCGGGCACTTCGGGCTGGCTCTGGGCAGTTATGCGCACTTCACTTCGCCGATCCGGCGCTACGCCGATCTGTTGGTCCACCGCGCGCTGGTCGATGCTTATGGGCTGGAGCAGCCCGCGCCCAAGGCGAAACTGCCCGCAAAATCGGGCCTCTCCGACCGCGACCGTGTTGACCTTACCAAGATCAGCGATGCCATCAGCCAAGCCGAGCGCCGCGCAATGCTTGCCGAGCGCGAGACGATCGACCGCTATGTCGCTGCCTGGCTCGCCAGCCGGGTGGGCGAGGTGTTCGAGACGCGGATCACCGGGGTGCAGAAGTTCGGCCTGTTCGCCACGATCATCGGGCTGGGCGGAGACGGGCTGGTGCCGATTTCGACGCTTGGCGGGGAGTATTTCACCCACGACGAGCGCGCGCAGACGCTGACCGGCGACAAATCCGGCACCCGCTATGCCATCGGCGACATCATCCGCTTGCGGCTGGCCGAGGCCAATCCGCTGACCGGAGCGCTGAAGTTCGAGCCGGAGGAATCGACTGGTATGATCGAGCGGCGCGGGGAGCGGTTGCCGCTCAAGCCCATGGGCAAGCACCTCGCGGGCAAGCGCGGGCGGCCGGGCAATATCAAGCATCAGGGCAAGCGGCGCTGAACGCGCTGTCCTACAGTGTCGCGACTTGCCATAATGCCAGTAGCGTTCACTGGGGACCAAACCTGTTGCGCAAAATGTGAAAAAGGGTGACGCACCCCCGAAGTCGCGGATGTGTCACCCGGATTGTTCAGGTTAATATACTGATATTATGTAATAATATTCGCTGCAACTGGGTGACGCCGTCACCCATGTGTCACCCAGCGACGAGGCTCAGCTCAGCCTCTCCAGCGCGTCCTCATCCAGCCCGCCGGGGATCACATAGAGCGGACAGGGCAGCTGCCCGGCGATCGCAGTGAAATGCGAAACCAACGGGCCCGGTCCGCCGCTAGCCGCCGCGCCCAGCACGAGCGCGGAAACTTCAGGGTGGGCCGCCAAATGCTCGCGGATTACCTGCACGCCTTCGCCCTGGCCAACCGAGATCACCGGGGCCTTGCCGCTCTCGCTCAGCAAACTCCCCGCAGCAGCCGTCAGCAGGGCTTCGGCGCGGCTGCGCGCTTCGTCTTCAATCGTCGCCTGAATTGAACCGAAAGCCACGAATTGCTGGCGTGGGACCACGGCCAGCAAGTGGACGGTGCCGCCGGTTCGCGCGGCACGCCGCGCAGCAAAGCGCAGCGCCACGGCTGCTTCCTCGGTCTCGTCCATGATCACCAGATAGACCCGCATCTCCGGCTTCCTCCCGCGCCTGACTATCGGTCACAATCGTATTCCTAGCAAGGTTCTTGCCGTCGCGCGCCGAATTGGCCAGAGACGTAGCGGAATAGCCAAATAACAGGGACCGGACCCGCACCATGCCGATCGAGATCAAGATGCCCGCGCTCTCCCCCACGATGGAAGAGGGCACCCTGGCCAAATGGCTGGTCAAGGTGGGCGACAAGGTTTCCTCGGGCGACATCATGGCCGAGATTGAGACCGACAAGGCGACGATGGAATTCGAAGCCGTTGACGAAGGCGTGATCACTGCGATTGCTGTGGCCGAAGGCAGCGAGGGCGTGAAAGTCGGCACCGTGATCGCCACGCTGGCGGGTGAGGGTGAGGATGCCAGTGCCGCGCCGGCGCCGAAAGCGGCACCTGCCGCACCGGCCCCTGCGGCTCCCGCCCCCGCCGCAGTGGAGGCGCCCAAGCCCGCCGCGCCAGCGATGGCCAAAGCCGCCAGCGGTGACCGGGTAATCGCTTCCCCGCTAGCCAAGCGCATCGCGGCGGACAAGGGGGTCGATCTCAGCGCCGTTAAAGGCAGCGGACCGGGCGGGCGGATCGTCCGCGCCGACGTCGAAGGGGCGCAAGGCGGCGCAGCAGCGCCTGCCGCTGCGGCTCCGGCTGCCGCCAAGCCCGCCGCGCCCACGCCGGACTTCGGCATCCCCTACGAGGCCGAAAAGCTCAACAACGTCCGCAAGACCATCGCCCGCCGCCTGACCGAGGCCAAGCAGA
>CAZVMC010000057.1:0-6392 GCA_964628635.1 uncultured Novosphingobium sp.
GCTCGATCGCCACTTGCGCAGCTCGATCACCATCAAGATCGAAACGCGTTTTGTCGTATAGCCGAGTTACCGCACGCAGCACTGCTTCAACGCTTTCGCTGACTGTGGCGCGACTCAAACCGACAGCACGGCGGCCCACCGCGCGCGCGCGGGCAAGGTGATGGTCAACCTGACGGCGCATAACCGCCGCCTCGCGGATCACGGTATCGGGCAAGTCCTCGGCCCGAGCGGTGGCGGCGTTCATCACCACGGTCAGTGGGGTTTTCAGCGCATGCGCCAGATTGCCAGCGTGAGTCCGCGCCTCTTCAGCCTGCTTTTCCGAATGGGCAAGCAGCGAATTGAGCTCTTCGACCAGTGGCTGCACTTCCAACGGGAGCGGGTCGGTCACCCGATTAGCCCCGGTTGAGCGCATGTGCTGGATCGCCCGGCGCACGCCCCGGAGCGGCCCCAATCCGTACCAGGTCTGCAAGACGGCAAGCAGGAACAGTCCTGCCCCCAGCACGGCGAACGACCAGTAGACAATCGAGCGGGTCCGCTGGATCTGGGCATCCAGATCGCTGCGGCTGGCGGCCACGGCAAACCACCACTTAGTCTCGCTGCCCGGCAGAATAATCGACCGCTCCATGATCCTCAGTGGCTCATCGGGGAACTGCGCGCTGTCATAAGCGTGCGGCGTGCTGTCGAAATGTGTGCCGGAAGACTTGAGGCTTCGATCCCACAACGAGCGTGAGGGGAAATCCTCATGTCCCGGGCCGCTGATCTGCCAGTAGAGGCCCGAGTTCGGCTCGAGAAAGCGCTGGTCGCCAAGCGGCCGGTTGAAGAACACTTCACCATCGGGCCCGATCTCGGCCGAGCCGACCATCGCGGTCAGCATATAGCCGAGTTGCTCATCGAAATTGCGCGTGATCAGCCCGGTCAGCGTCCGGTCGAGCGCAAACCCACCAAGCAGCAGCAGGATCGAAATCCACGCAAACGCAATCAACATCATCCGGCGCGCGAGCGAGCCGGTGTGCGGGGTTCCGGGCATTGACTGCGCGGTGTTTTCCCCGCCTGAGGTCATAGGCCTAGCCGCGCCCGCCTTCCGCCGGATCGTCAAGGCTGTAGCCGAGCCCACGGATCGTGGTGATCACATCGGCGCCCAGCTTCTTGCGGATGCGGGTGACGAACACCTCGATCGTGTTAGAATCGCGATCGAAATCCTGATCGTAGATGTGCTCGATCAGTTCGGTCCGACTGACGACCTTGCCCTTGTGATGGAGCAGGTAGGACAGCAACTTGTATTCCTGCGCGGTAAGCTTGACCGGCTCACCCGCCAGCGTGACCCGGCCCGAGCGCGTATCGAGCCGCACGTCGCCGGCGATCAGCTCGGACGAAGAATTGCCCGAAGCGCGGCGGATCAGCGCGCGCAGGCGGGCGATCAGTTCTTCAGTCTGGAACGGCTTTGCGAGGTAATCGTCGGCCCCGGCATCGAGCCCGGCAACCTTGTCGGACCAGGAATCGCGCGCGGTCAGCACCAGCACCGGGAACTTGCGGCCTTCCTTGCGCCACATGCCCAGCACGGTCAGCCCATCGATTTCGGGTAGGCCGAGGTCAAGGATCACTGCGTCATAGTCTTCGGTGGAGCCCAGATAATGCCCATCCTCGCCATCGACCGAAAGGTCGACCGCATAGCCATTGGCTTCCAGCGTGTTCTTGAGCTGCTTGCCGAGGGTCGGCTCGTCCTCGACGATCAAAATCCGCATCGCAATTGTCCCCTGAGGTGAGCCGCTGAAATGGAACCTTGGCGGTAGGAGGTCAAGCGCGGGACTTACCGCGTCTGCCGGATAACCTGCCCGGTCCGGGCATCGACGTCGACAAACACCACCCGCCCGTCGCGGATGAACTTGAGCCGATAGGCCATTGCCACCGGATCGTACTCCGGGCCGAGGTACTGCATGCCCTTCATCATCGGCAGCACCTTGGCCTCGATCTCGGAGAGTTTGCGGACCGATCCGGCGCGGACATCGCGGCGCACTTCGCCCTGCTCGTCGCCGGGCCCCGCAAAAGCAGGCGCGGCCGGCAGTGCAAGCGCGGCAGCAGCGGACGTGGCAATCAAGATCTTGATCGGGGTCATGATCACCCGGAACTATGGCTTCGGCATTGAACGAGTCATGAATGCCGCAGCCGCTCAATATACAGGCGGCGGATGTCGGCTGTCACCGCGCCAGGACCGCCATTGCCGATCGGTCGGCCATCGACTTCGACCACGGGCAGCACCAAGGTTCCAGCCCCGGAAATGAAGGCTTCGCGCGCAGCGAATAGCTCTTCGGGTGTGAAGGGTCGCTCCTCCACCATCAGCCCTAGTTCGGCGGCGATCTCCAGCACACAGATCCGCGTCACCCCCGGCAGCACGCCGCGATCGACCGGGTGTGAGACCAGCACCCCGCGCGCATCGATGATGTGCGCGTTGGAACTGGTCGCCTCGGTAATCACCCCGCCTTCGACCAGCCAGGCATCGTCAACCCCGGCAGCGCGGGCTTCTTCCTTCATCATCACCGCATAGAGCAGCTGCGTGGTCTTGGCCGAGCGGATCTGCCAGCGTTGGTCGGGCCGCAGCACGATCCGCTGGCCGCGCTGGGCGATAGGGTTATCGATCAGGCTGTCGGCCTGGGTGAAAGCGAAGACCGTGGCAGGCGGCGCAGGGATCGGGCTGGCAAAGACCCGGTCTGAGGTCTCCCCCCCGGTGACCTGCAGATAGACCCGCCCCTCGCGGAGACCATTGCGCGCGATCAGCTCGGCCAGCACTGGCGGCCAATCGGTGGTATCCGCAATCCCCACCGTCGCCATCGAACGCTCCAGCCGCGCGGCATGGTGCGGCCAGTTGCGAAACTTGCCGTCAATCACCGGCGAGACCTCGTAGACCCCCTGGCCGAAATTGAGTGCGCGATCGAAGATCGAGACCTTGGCCTCGGTCTCGGGGAGGAATTCGCCGTTGAGCCAGACTGTTCGCATGGCCCCTAGTCCCCTGCCCTTGCCCCGCTGTCAACGCCCAGCTAGGGCGCGGCCACCATGGCCGCCGCACCGATCCTCAGCTGGGAAGACTTGGGACTGCAGCAAGGCACTGGCTGGCTGTTTCAGGATCTCAACCTCAACATCGCCCCGCGTGACCGGCTGGCGCTGATCGGGCGCAACGGCGCGGGCAAGACCACGCTGCTGCGGCTGATCTCGGGCGAGATCGAGGCCGATCGCGGCAAGCGCTCAATCCAGCCCGGCACCAAAATCGTCACGCTGGAGCAAGACCCGTTCTTTACCGGCTATGCCACATTGATGGACTTCGCGTTGCACGGAGCCGACGCGCCGCCGCAGCACGAAGTGGAGGCCATCGCCGGCCAGCTCGGGATCGATATGAGCCGCGCGGCGGAAAGCGCCAGCGGCGGCGAGCGGCGGCGCGCGGCCTTGGCCCGGGCGCTGGCCTCCGAGCCCGACCTGCTGCTGCTCGACGAGCCGACCAACCACCTCGATCTCGCCGCGATCGACTGGCTGGAAGACTGGCTGGGTCGCTACAAGGGTGCCTTCATCGCGATCAGCCACGACAGGACCTTTCTGGAGCGGCTGACCAAGGCGACGTTATGGCTCGACCGCGGCAGTCTGCGCCGCAAGGAAATCGGTTTCGGCGGCTACGAGGCCTGGATGGAAACGGTCTATGCCGAGGAAGCCCGTGCTGCTGAAAAACTCGATGCCAAGCTGAAGATTGAGGCACACTGGCTCGAACGGGGAGTCACCGCGCGGCGCAAGCGCAATCAAGGGCGGCTCGAAAAACTCTGGGAAATGCGCGCCCAGCGCGCGGCGATGCTCAATCCGCAAGGCGCGGCAAAGCTCAAGCTAGTCGCGGATGAGGTCAAGACCAAGTCGGTGATCGTGGCGGACAAGGTTTGGAAAACATTCGAATCCCCCTCCCGCTTGCGGGAGGGGTTAGGGGAGGGCTTGTCGGCCGGCCCCGAGCAACAGGCCCTCCCCCAACCCCTCCCGCAAGCGGGAGGGGAATCTCGCACCATCATTCGCGACTTCTCCCTGCGCATCCAACGCGGGGACCGGATCGGGGTGGTCGGCGCCAACGGTTCGGGCAAGACCACGCTGCTCAAACTGCTCACCGGCGAACTGGAAACGGACAGCGGCACCGTCACTCTCGCCAAAACCCTCCACGGGGTGATGATCGATCAGCAGCGCAGCTTGATGGCCCCAGAAAAGCGCGTGCGCGACGTGCTGGCCGAGGGCGGCGACTGGATCGACGTGCGCGGCGTGCGCAAGCATATCCAGGGCTATCTCAAGGACTTCCTGTTCGATCCAGGCCTCGTCGATGCCAAGGTCGGCACGCTTTCCGGTGGCGAGCGCAGTCGGCTGCTGTTGGCGCGCGAATTCGCCCGCAAATCGAACCTGCTGGTGCTCGATGAGCCGACCAACGACCTCGACCTCGAAACGCTTGACCTGCTGCAGGAAGTGATTGCCGACTACGACGGCACCGTCCTGATCGTCAGCCACGACCGCGATTTCCTCGACCGCACGGTAACGGTGACGCTGGGGCTGGATGACAGCGGCAAGGTCGATGTGGTGGCGGGCGGCTATGCCGACTGGGTGAAGCAGCGGAGCCGACGCAATTCCGCCGACAAGCCCAAGTCCCCCCTCCCGCCTGCGGGAGGGGTCGGGGGAGGGCCTGTCGCGCCAGTCCCAACCCCAACAAGCCCTCCCCTAACCCCTCCCCCAAGCGGGAGGGGAAAGAAACTCAGCTACAAAGACCAACGCGACTATGACCTGCTCCCCGCCCGGATCGACGCGCTGACAGCGCAAATCGCCCGCGACGAGGAAGCCCTCCACGACCCCACCCTCTACACCCGCGACCCGGTCAAGTTCGCCGCGCTAACCAAAGCGATTGAGGCCGCCCGCGCGGAGAAGGATGCGGCGGAGGAGCGCTGGCTGGAACTGGCGGAGTTGGTCGAGGGGTGAGGGTCTGGGATGTTGGGAAATCCGGAACGTCACGTTTGATGGGATATTAACGAAAGCCTGCATGACGCAGCTTGCCTAGTTCCGCGCCAAATGACCATTTCGGCAGTGAGGTAGCAAGCGTGGTAACAAAACTCTGCCTAGTGGCAACGAGGCTTCCAACGGACAGTGTTTGTGCGCCCTAACCATAAATTGGGCTTCTTCAGGCAAAAAGATTGACACGCGACATCGGTGGTGTAGCTTCAAATTCACATTAATTTCAGCATAGTTTCAATGGAGCAGTAATATGCCCGATTTTAGAATTGCGCCTGTTGACGAGGGTTTTCCGGTAGATTTCGTTTCCTTTAATAGATCAGACAAATCGGGGTCTGTGATATGCGGGCAGCTTGAATATGTTAGTGACTCCGGAGGCGTTTTTTTGTTCAAGGGAATCGCTAATGGGCAGCTAATTGTGAATTTCTCGCGTGGCGGGAGAATTACTGGCCGAATTCAACAAACAACTGTGTCTGGATCCAACTATACTTATGACACGCGGAATTATTCGTTTGATTTGGGGTTCACTTGCCTGTGATAAGATTAAGTGCGACGTTTTCGAATCATTTAAAATTAGTTCGGAAATCCGTTACTTAAACTCTGAATTTTCTAACAGCGGCGCGGTATAAACAGGCTATATCGAACACCGAGAACGGTGCTCGAGGTTTTGCCTGTCGTCCGCTTTTTGATAACTTCTTTATACATCAAACGTCAGATATTATTCGGCAATCGCGTTCGCGCCTCACCCAAACCGATAAAACCCCGCCACCCGGTCCAGCGCCAGACCCAGCACCAGCTTCCCGCTGCGCACCGGCCAGCTCAGCGCTTTCTCTGCATCCGGCAAACTCTCCCCCGCGCAGACCACGCGCCACAGCACATCCGCCAGCCCCGGCCCCGCCGCCGCCACCGCGCCGTCGAACCGAGCCTTGGCGGAGAGCTGGCGCTCGCTGGGGTTCAAGCCGCGCTCCCCTCCGCTGACCCGCACCGGGTCCCAGCGCATTGTAACTCCGGCGCTAAGCTGCGCGCGCTCCCAATCGCGGCGCAAGGCCTCTCCCGCCGCGAACTGCACATCGCTGAGGTGCCCGCGCGCGTGAAGCCAGGTCAGTGGGCTTTCGGCAAGGTTGACGGTGACCGAACGCCCGCCTCGGCGGGGCTTGCGCGGGGCCGGTCCTTCGCAGGTCAATTCGCGTTCGACGAGGTGCTGGCGCATTTGGGCTCCCTTTCAAGTGGCGAATCGGGGATTGCCAAAAGCGCCGCATTGTAGGAAAGCGGAAAAACCATATTGGTTATCGAAAGTGCTGCCGTCATGATCAACCGCATCCGCGATATCCGCCGCGCCAAGCGCATGACGCTGGCCGATGTGGCCGAACGCTGCCTGCCGC
>CAZVMC010000057.1:6492-15007 GCA_964628635.1 uncultured Novosphingobium sp.
ATCCGCCGCGCCAAGCGCATGACGCTGGCCGATGTGGCCGAACGCTGCCTGCCGCCGACCACCGCGCAGACGATCGGGCGGCTGGAAACCGGCACCCGGCAATTGTCGCTCACCTGGATGAACCGGATCGCCAAGGCGCTGGAGGTCGATCCCGAGCTGCTGGTAAAAGGCGAGGCAGCGGCGGTGCCGCAGTATATCGCGCGCTTCACCGAATACGGGGCTGAGGCACTGACCGCACCGCGCGACGCGATCCTGCCGAGCGAGCTCAACGCAGACGGGACGCTGGTCGCGCTGGCGGTTGAGGCTAGCGCAGGCGATTACCGCGCCGGGGACCAGCTGTGGTTGCGCCAGCACGCGCCGGGGGACTATGCCAGGCTCCTCAACCGCGATGTACTCGCCCCCCGCCCCGGCGGGCGCTTTGCCTTCGGGCGAATGATCGATCGCAGCGAAAGCCGGGTGGCGATCCTGCCCCCCGGCCCCGGATCGAAGCAGGTCGTAGTCGAAAGCCCGGCCTGGGTCGCTGCGGCGGAAATGCTGGTGCGCAAGCTGTGAGCAAGCTGCGCGTGCTATCGCTGAGCACGCTGTTTCCGCGCGCCGATCAGCCGGGGTTCGGGCGCTTTGTCGAGCGGCAGTTTGCGGCGCTGGCGGAGCGCGGCGATATCGATCTGACCGTGATCAGCCCGATCGCGCGACCGCTGCTGGCGGGCACGGTGCACTGCGACGAAACGCGCGGCTATCCGGTCCATTACCTGCCCTTTGCAACTATCCCAAGATACGGCGGGCGCTGGAACCCGGCGCTGATTGCGCGGGCTGCCCTGCCCTTGGTCCGCAAGCTCCATACCGCAGCGCCGTTCGATCTGATCGATGCCCAGTTCTTTTATCCCGATGGCCCAGCTGCGGCGCGTATCGCAGCCGAACTCGGCCTGCCGCTGTCGATCAAGGCGCGGGGATCGGACATCCATTACTGGGGTGCGCAAGGTTATGCGCTGAAGGCGATGCTAGCGGCTGCTGATGCGGCAGGCGGCCTGCTGGCGGTGTCTGAAGCTCTGAAGGCCGATATGGCCGCGCTGGGCATGCCATCGGCCAAGATCGCGGTGCACTATACCGGACTGGATCACACGCGCTTTTTCCAGCGACCCCAGCAGCACGGCCGCGATGCAATCGCCGCCATCATGCTCGCTCCACGCGACGGCCCGCTGCTGATCACCCCCGGGAACCTGATCCCGCTCAAAGGCCAGGCGCTGGTGATCGAGGCTTTGGCAGAGCTACCGGATGTCCGCTTGCTAATCGCCGGTAGCGGCCCCGATCTGGGCCGGCTCAAGGCGAGAGCGGGCCAGCTGGGCCTTGGCGAGCGCTTCCATTTCGCAACGCTCAATCCAGCGCAGATGGCGCTGGCTCTTTCCGCCGCCGATGCGCTGGTGCTGCCCTCGGAGCGCGAAGGCCTCGCCAATGTCTGGATCGAGGCGCTGGCCTGCGGCACGCCCTTGGTGATCACCGATGTCGGCGGCGCGCGCGAGGTGGTGACTTCACCGGCAGCTGGGAGGCTGGTTGAGCGCAACCCGAAGGCCATTGCTGAAGCTGTGCGCGAGTTGCTCGCCGATCCGCCCGCACGAGGCATAGTCGCCGCCCATGCGGAGCGGTTCAGCTGGGAGGCCAATGCCGCCCAGCTGGCGGAGCACTACCGCAAGCTGACCGAGGCTTAAGCTCCACTCTCGCGCGCCAAACGCTCTTGCCGGTCAAGCGCGGTCTCGGTCGGCACGAAGCTGGATGAGTTGACCTTCAGCCAGATCAGGATCGGCGCGGACATGTAGATCGAGCTATAAGTGCCCACGAAAATCCCCAGCGTGATCGCGGCGGTGAAGCCGAAGATCACGTTCGGCCCGAGCAGCAGCAGCGCGAGCAGCGTAATCAGCACCGAAGAAGAGGTCACAATCGTGCGGCTGAGCGTTTCGTTGACCGACAGGTCGAGCAGCTCGGGCATCGGCATGCGCCGATACTTCTTCAGGTTCTCACGGATCCGGTCGTAGACCACGATCGTATCGTTGAGCGAATAGCCGATCAGCGTGAGGATCGCCGCAACGATGTTGAGATCGAACTCCATCTGGGTCAGCGCGAACATTCCCAGCGTCAGCGTCACGTCATGGAGCAAGGCGAACAACGCCCCCACACCGAACTGCCATTCGAACCGCACCCAGATGTAGATCGAAATCGCGATCATTGCCGCGATCAACGCTTGCATGCCGGTGCGGAACAGCTCGCCCGAGACCTTGCCCGAGACCGAGTCCACTCCGTCAATCCGGGCGTCAGGATGCCCGGCCTTGATCGCGGTGGTGATCTTCGATGCCATCTGGTTGGCCAGATCGGTGTTTGAATCCGATCCTTCGGGCAACTTCATCCGGATCGACACCTCGTTGGGCTTGCCAAATTGCTGGATGACCGGTTCACCATAGCCAAGCTTGCCAATCGTCTCGCGCAGCTCCGCAATCGGCGCGGTGGGGGTCTGCACGAAAGTGGCCTTGATCATTTGCCCGCCGACGAAATCGACGCCCAGGTTGAGACCCTTGGTCAGCACCAGGCCCCAGCTGGCCGCCATAAGGATCAGGCTGACCACATAGAACGGCACCCGCCAGCGCAGGAACTTGATGTTGGTATTGTCGGGGACGAGTTTGAGCAGTTTCATGGGTCCGTCCTCAAAGCACAAGATCGGTCGGCCGGGTCCGGCGCAGCCAGCCGGCGACCCACATCCGGGTCAGCGTAACAGCGGTGAAGACCGAAGTGGCGATGCCGATGATCAGCACTACCGCGAAGCCCTTGATCGGGCCCGACCCGAACAGGAACATCAGCACTGCGGCGATCACATTGGTGATGTTGCCATCGAAAATCGCCGAGCGGGCTTCGGAATAGCCATGCTCAACCGCTTGAACCACGCGTCGACCGCGTGCGCGCTCTTCGCGAATACGCTCGTTGATCAGCACGTTGGCATCGACCGCCGCACCGATCGTCAGCACGAAACCCGCGATCCCCGGCAGGGTCAGCGTGGTATTGGCAATCGCCATGATCCCCAGGATCATCAACGTGTTGAGCACCAGCGAGATGCAGGTGTAGACCCCGAACCGGCCGTAGGTGACGACCATGAAGGTCATCAGAGCGATCGTGCCGACCAGAAAGGCGATCATCCCCTTGCGGATCGAATCCGCGCCGAGGTCCGGCCCGACGGTGCGTTCTTCGACCACCTTGAGGTCAACCGGCAGCGCCCCCGAGCGCAGCGCGATTGCCAGTTCGTTGGCGCTTTCCACGGTGAAGCTGCCCGAGATCTGCGCTTGCCCACCCAGAATTGGCTCATTGATGCTCGGGGCGGAAATCGCCTTGCCATCGAGGATAATCGCGAACTGCTTGTTGACGTTTTCGCGGGTCAGCTTGGCGAACTTCGCCCCGCCCTGCTGGTCGAACTGGATGTTGACCACAGGCTGATTGTTCTGCGGATCATTGCCCTGGGTGGCATTGGTCAGGCTATCGCCCTTGATGCCGCCCAGCCGCCGCACTGCGATCGTGGGGATGCCAGTCCGCGCGGAATCGGCGTTTGGCACAATCTCGGTCCCGGCGGGAACGATCCCCTTCGCCAGATCGGAGGCCAGCACAGTCGAATCGACCAGCTTGAATTCCAGCTTGGCAGTCTTGCCGAGCAGGCTTTTCAGCGCCGCCGGGTCTTTCAGCCCCGGCACCTGCACCACAATCCGCTGCGCACCTTGCCGGATAATCGTCGGCTCGCGCGTACCGAGCGAGTCGATGCGCTTGCGCACCACTTCGGTGGCCGTCTCCATCGCCTGGGCAATTGCCAGTTCGATCCCCTCCTTGGTCGGCGTGAGCACAACGCGGCTGGTATCGACAATGCGGATGTCCCAATCTCGCTGGCCGGTCAGGCCAGCCCCGGTGGTCAGCGGCAGCAAGACTTCGCGCGCGGCATCGACCTGCGCCGGGTTTTCCAGCAAGAAGCTGAGCGAGCCGTTGGCAGTTGAGATTTCGCCGTATCCGATCCGCGGCTCGGCGCGGCGCAGCGCGGTGCGGACGTTTTCTTCCATCGCTTCCAGCCGCTGGCGCGCCACCTGCGATGGATCGGCCTCCAGCAGAATGTGGCTACCACCCGCCAGATCGAGCCCAAGATTGACCTTTGGCGCGGGCAGGACGCTCGGCCAGGGCAGCCCCGAAACGGCGAAAATCGAGGGCAAGGCAGCGAGGCAGGCCAGCAGGGTCAGCGACCACAACCAGATCTGCTTCCAGCGAGGAAAATCGAGCATTGTCTTGGATACTTTCGCAGCAGTCGCGGTCGCGCACTCAATCGTTGGCGGGCTTGCCGCTGGTCGGCGGAATGACGTCAGCGATGGTCGACTTCAGCGCCTTGACCTTCATCCCCGGAGCCAGTTCGACTTCGGCATAGTTCTCATCCACCTTGGTCACCTTGCCGATCAGGCCGCCGCCGGTCAGCACCTGGTCACCCTTCTTGATCCCGCCGATCTTGGCGGCCTGCTCCTTTTGGCGCTTCATCTGCGGGCGCAGAATCAGGAACCACAGCACCACGAACATGCCGACGAAAGGGATCAGATTAAACCAGGCCGGCGGCGCTTCGGCACCAGTGGCTGCGGCGGCGGAAAGCACGGTGAGCAGTGATTGAGACATGGGAGAAAGGCCCTGTAATGACACGGTTTCGGCAAGCAACAGTCAGAAGCGCCGGTCAGAATTGCGCGCGCCTAGCAGCTAAGCCAAGGCGTTGCAACGCGGCGACCCGCCACTTGCAAGCCAGATGGCGGCGCGATTGCGGGGTTCAACCCCGGCGTCGCATTTCCCGCCGCACTGTGCTTGCCAAGCCACACCGCCCTGCCTATAGGCCGCGCTCGCTTGAACCCTGCCTTGCAGGGCCGAGCCGGTCGGGACGTAGCGCAGCCTGGTAGCGCATCACACTGGGGGTGTGGGGGTCGGAGGTTCGAATCCTCTCGTCCCGACCAATTTATGGATTCGATAGACTGTCAGGGGGACGGTCATCCAAGAAATCTCCCTGGTGAATGCGACGGGGCACGCTCTCGAAGCGACAATCCCGATGCCGACGATCAAGCCAGTCCAGGCGTTTGGCTGCTGGCCCAACAAAAACCATTTTCCTACACGAACCGATATGGTCATATTCCCTGACTCCATCGCTATTGGAGTCCTCAATCATGTCCATCTTCGAAGCCGTGCTCGGTCCGCTCACCTCGATCATCGACAAGGTCATTCCCGACAAGGCCGCGCGCGAGAAGGCCAAGCTGGAATTGCTTCAGCTGCAAGGCTCGCACGAGCTTGAGACCATCAACGCGCGGCTCTCCGCTATCGTCACCGAAGCCCAGTCGCCCGACCCCTGGACCAGCCGAGCTCGGCCGAGTTTCCTCTACGTGATGTATGCGATCATCCTGTGGTCGGTGCCGATGGGGCTGATCGCGGCCTTCAGCCCCCATTCGGCGCAAGCTATTGCGGGGGGAATGACTGCCTATCTCAACGCTTTGCCCGAACCGCTCTACGTGTTGTTCGGCACCGGATACCTTGGCTACACTGCCGCGCGCCAGTGGGGCAAGGTGGCGGGCAGCGACAGCTGACCTTGGTGTAAAGTCGGTGTCAACTTCGGCAGAATTGCCAAGCGGGTGCAGTTAGTATCGGGTAAACACTTTTGCGCTATTCCCCGCCCACTGCACCCGCTGCACCATTCAGGGAGTACCGCTCGTGAAGGCCACGCCTGCCCCTCGCCAAGTCCGCGCCGCTGCTGCCGCCGTGCTGGCAGCTGCCATGCTGGCGCTGGGCGGTTGCAGCGATCGCGACACCCTGCTTGCTGAGAAAGTGGCCGCCGCCGATGCCGCAGCGCTGCGCGCGCAACAGGCGGCTGAACGCGCGGAAGCAGCGGTGCGGCAGGCGCACCCGGCGGCGGCAGCTACCCCCGCTCCGGTTGAAGACAGCATCAATGAGTCCGCTGAGAATCCGGAACTGGCTGAACAGCAGGCTTTGGACGAGGCCTCAGCCGCGACCGACGCAAGCGATCAACCAAACAGCTGATCGCAGCTGCCTCGCAGCGATCTGCCCGGCAATCTCCGCTTGCCCCGGCTTTCGCATGGGCTAGTGCTGCCCCAAAGCGGGGAACTACTCACGTGGCTGGCAAACTGATCTACGTTCTCAACGGACCAAACCTCAACCTGCTCGGAACGCGCGAGCCCGAAATTTATGGGCGTGAGACGCTGGACGAGATCATGGCCCGCGTTGTGGCGCGCGGGACCGAGTTGGGGTTCGCTATCGACGCGCGGCAGACCAACCACGAGGGCGTCCTGATCGACTGGTTGCACGAGGCGCGCCGCGCCGGCGCACACGCCGTTCTGCTCAACGCGGCTGGCTATACGCACACCTCAATTGCGTTGCTTGACGCGATCAAGGCAATCGAGCTGCCGGTGATCGAGGTTCATCTGTCTGACCCGGAAAGCCGCGAGCCGTTCCGCCATCTGTCCTACGTCGGCATGGGCGCAGTGCAGTGCGTCAAAGGGCTTGGCGGCCAGAGCTATATCCTGGCGCTGGAGGCTGCGGCGTCGCTGTAAGTGGGCAATCCCCCTTGCCTAGCCGCGCCGCCCCGCGCATAGGCGGTGGCCTGTTAGCAACGAGGTTCGCATGAGCGACGCAAAGACCGCCGGCCGCAGCAGCGCCGGCATGAACATCGACAGCAAACTGGTCCGCGAACTGGCCGAACTGCTCAATGAAACAGGGCTCTCCGAGATCGAGGTTGAGGATGGCGATCGCAAGATCAAGGTCGCGCGGCAGCTGACGGCTGCTGCGGCGGCCCCGGTCCATGTCGCCGCGGCTTCTGCTTCGCACGCCGCGCCCGCGCTGCCGCTCGCCGCTGCTCCTGCCCCGGCGGCGGTTCCGGCGGAAGATCCCAACGCAGTGAAGTCGCCGATGGTTGGTACGGTCTATCTCGCTGCTGAGCCCGGTGCGGCGCCGTTCATCAGCGTCGGCCAATCGGTGAAAGCCGGGGATACGCTGGTGATCATCGAGGCGATGAAGGTGATGAACCCGATCACTGCGGCCACTGGCGGCACGGTCACCGCGATCCTCGTCGACAATGCCCAGCCGGTCGAGTTCGACCAGCCTCTGGTGGTCATCTCCTAACCCATGGGTATCAGCCGAATCCTGATCGCCAACCGCGGCGAAATCGCGCTCCGCATCCACCGCGCCGCGCATGAGATGGGGATCGAAACGGTCGCGGTGCACTCCACCGCCGATGCGGACGCAATGCACGTCCGGCTGGCTGACCACGCGGTCTGCATCGGGCCTCCCGCAGCGAAAGACAGCTACCTGAACGTCGCGGCGATCATCTCGGCGGCGGAGATCGCCCACGCCGATGCCATCCACCCGGGCTATGGTTTCCTGTCCGAAAACGCCCAGTTCGCGGACATTGTCGAAGCGCACGGGATTACCTGGATCGGGCCGAAGCCCGAACACATCCGCACCATGGGCGACAAGATCGAGGCAAAGCGCACAGCCGGCGCGCTTGGTCTGCCGCTGGTCCCCGGATCCGACGGCGCGGTGAGCGACATTTCCGAAGCCAAGGCAATCGCCGAGGCGGCAGGCTATCCGGTGATCATCAAGGCCGCATCGGGCGGCGGCGGGCGCGGGATGAAGGTCTGCAATGGCCCGGACGAGCTCGAAACGCTGATCGCCCAGGCGGGGAGTGAAGCCAAGGCGGCGTTTGGCGATGCCACCGTCTATATCGAGAAATACCTAGGCAACCCGCGCCACATCGAATTCCAGGTGTTCGGCGATGGCAATGGCAACGCGATCCATCTGGGCGAACGCGATTGCTCGCTCCAGCGCCGCCACCAGAAGGTGCTTGAGGAAGCCCCCTCCCCCGTCATCTCGCCGGACGAGCGCGAGCGGATGGGCGGCATCGTCGCCAAGGCGATGGCCGATATGGGCTATCGCGGCGCGGGGACGATCGAGTTCCTGTGGGAAAACGGCGAGTTCTACTTCATCGAAATGAACACCCGCCTGCAGGTTGAACATCCGGTGACCGAGGCGATCACCGGGGTCGATCTGGTGCGCGAACAGATCCGCGTCGCCGACGGCAAGCCGCTCTCGGTCTCGCAGGACCAGATCGAGTTCAACGGCCACGCGATCGAGTGCCGGATCAACGCCGAGGATCCGTGGAACTTCACCCCCTCGCCGGGATTGGTCTCAAGCTATCACGCGGCGGGCGGCATGAACGTACGCGTCGATTCAGGGCTCTATGCTGGGTACAAGATCCCACCCTACTACGATTCAATGATCGCCAAACTGATCGTCAAAGGCCGCACGCGTGAAGGCTGCATCATGCGGCTCAAGCGCGCGCTGGAGGAAATGGTGATCGGCGGGGTCAAGACCAGCATCCCGCTGCACCAGGCGCTGATGAATGAGCCGGATTTCATCCACGGCGACTATACGATCAAGTGGCTGGAAGAGTGGCTGGCGGGGCGGG
>CAZVMC010000058.1:0-14960 GCA_964628635.1 uncultured Novosphingobium sp.
CGGAAGCTTCTGGCGAATTTCGCGGGCCATCGCAGGGCCGTTCATGCCAGGCATGACCACGTCGGAGACGACAATGTCGAACTCTCCGCCCGCCTCGACCTGCTCCAACCCTTCTTCGCCGTCGGCTGCTGTGGTGACAGTGTAGCCCGCACGAACCAGCGCGCGTTCGGCGACGGCGCGGACCATGTCTTCATCCTCGACCAACAGAACGCGCCCACCGCCGGACCATTCGCGCTTGGGTGCCTCAGCAAGCTCAGCACGAGCGGTCGCGGGAGCAGGTCCGTGATGGACCGGCAGGTAAACGGTAAAGGTCGTCCCCTGCCCCAATTCGCTGTCGGCGAAGATAAACCCGCCCGATTGCTTGACGATCCCGTAGACGGTCGAGAGCCCGAGGCCCGTGCCCTTCCCCTGTTCCTTGGTGGTAAAGAACGGCTCCCAGATCTTGCCAAGATGCTCGGGCGCGATCCCCCCGCCGGTGTCTTTCACTTCCAGCACGGTATAGTCGGCCTGCGGCAGGATTTCGCTGCGCATTGCCCGCACTTCGCCGGCTGTGACGCGGCGAGTGGCGAGAGTTAGCTTGCCAGAGCCGTCAAAGTTCTTGGCCTGCATCGCATCGCGGGCGTTGACGCAAAGGTTGACGATGACTTGCTCAAGTTGCCCCGGATCGGCGCGAACCGGGCCAAGATCTCGATCATGCGTCACGACAAGCTGGATCTTCTCGCCAATCAGGCGGCGCAGCAGATGCGATACATCGCTGACCACGTCAGGCAATTGCAGCACTTCGGGGCGCAGCGTCTGCTGGCGGCTAAAGGCTAGCAATTGGCGGGTCAGGCTGGCTGCGCGGTTCGAATTGGCGCGGATCTGCTGAATATCGTCATAATCGCTGTCACCCGGGGTATGGCGCAGCAACATCAGATCGCAGATCCCCAGGATCGCGGTAAGCACATTGTTGAAATCGTGCGCCACCCCGCCGGCCAGCTGACCAACCGCTTGCATCTTGGTGGCCTGGGCAACCTGCCGCTTGAGCCGGGTTTCTTCCGAATTGTCGGTCAACCCAAGCAACACTGCTGCTTCGCCCAGCCCGCGCACCCCGGCCAGACTGAGCGAGACAGGTTCATCGGCCTGGCCGAGCAAGCGGATTGCCATATCGCCGCTGGAAGCCGGACCTTGGCCGAAACGGCGGATCGCGTCGGAAATCGCGCCCTTGTCTTCGCGCACCACCAGATCGGTGGGATAGGTGGGCGGAGCTTCCCCCTCTTTGCCCGCCGCGCGCATGAAGGCCGGGTTGGCGAAGAGCAGGCGTCCATCACGGTCCGCCATGGCCAGGCCAAGCGGCAACTGGCTGAGCAGCGCTTCCAGATGCGGGACGCTGGCCGAAGTCTGCGCAGCGCCGCCGCCGCCCATGCCGGTGCCATTATCGACCAGCAGCATCAGCGACGGAGTAGTCTCCGGATCAGGCTCGCCCGGCGCGTCAGGATCGGCAACGGGCAGGTAATACATCGTCAGCGGCGCGCCCTTGCGTCCGTCGCGCGCCCAGGAGATTTGATCTCGCTCATCCTGCAAAAGCAGCGAAACAAAGTCCTGCCCGGTCAGCAGGGCATTGCCATCGCCGACCGCGCGCAGCGCAAAGCCTGCGCTGGTTGCGCGGATTTTGCCATCGGGGTCGACCATGGCCGCAGCGATCCCGGCCTGGCTCAGCGCGCGGCCGAGCTTCCCGTCGAGCAAGCTGACCAGATCGGCCACAGGGTCTGCCGCGGCGATCGGCGCGAACCGCCAGACCAGAAAATCATCGCCGCGCCCGGCGCGGGTTACCTCGGCTGTCCAGCGGCCTGACTCGGCCTCAAGCAGATCGGCCCGCCCGGCCCCATCGCGCCAGCCGCCACGCGCGGCCTTGGCGAGCCGCTCTAGCGAGGGCTTGTCGACCGGCAGACGCGGCGGGGCATGGGCTGTGCCGAACCATTGCTCATAACGTGGATTGGCGCAGACCAGCCGCCCCGCCCGGTCGGTAATTGCGATACCCGCATCGGGCCGGTCAATCGCTGCGACGGTCACCGACCAGTCCGGCAGAGCATATTCAGGAGCCGCAGCCTCACCCTGGCTGCGGGTCAGGATGTGGAGAATGCCGCCCAGTGCGAGAATCCCGCCTCCGAAGCCAGCAACCACCACGGGTTGCTTGCTGACAAACCAAAGCAAGATCAGGCTGGCGGCGAGGCCAAGCGCCGCCAGCAACCATTCCGGCCGGTCCGCCTGACTTTGCTCGCCCGCCCGGCTCATCCCTCAAACAGCTCAGCGCGCCTGCGCTCGATCAAGGCGCGGCGCTTGCGCTTGACCCAACGGGTCCAGATAAACGACGACAGAAGGTAGCCAACCGCCGCAGTTACGGTAGAGATGATGAACAGCCCAAGGAGCAGTGCCGGGGCTGCATCTGAGAGCAGCCAGGTCGTCCATTGATCCCATGAAGCCCCAGCTTCATAGAGCGTATAAAACGTCGATAAGTCAGCGTGATAGCCAAGCTTGTTGCCCAACCAAATTGAGGCAGCGAGGATCAGCGGTGTCGTTGCAGGCATTGACAGGAAGGTCATCAGCGCAGCGAGCGGGATATTACCGCGGCTCGGTACGCAGAGCAGCGCAGCGCCGATAATCTGGATGCCGGGGATCAGCGCGAAAATACCAACCAGCAGGCCCACCGCCACTCCGCGCGGCACCGAGCGGCGGGTAAAGCGCCAGAGCTCGGGCCGCCGAGCCAGCGGCCCGATCAGCGGAGTATGCTCCAGATCCTCGCGCCTTGGCATGTTGCGCTGGGCCCAGGCCGTCATTCGGGACACTAAACCGGTCATTCCCGCTCCAGCATGGTCAATTGTGCTCCCGCATAATCCGGGCCTGATCGCGTTTCCAGTCACGCTCCTTGATCGTCGCGCGCTTGTCCGCCGCATTTTTGCCTTTGGCCAGCGCCAGCTCAACCTTGGCCCGTCCGCGGCCGTTGAAGTAGATCGAAAGCGGCACCAGGGTCATGCCCTTGCGCTCGACCGCGCCGGTGAATTTGGCGATCTCGCGCTCATGCAGCAGCAATTTGCGCGGACGCTTGGGCGAATGGTTGTGGCGGTTGCCGTGGCTGAATTCAGGGACATTGGAGTTGATCAGCCAAACCTCCCCGTTCTTCACCTCAGCGTAACTCTCTGCGATCGAGCCTTCACCGAAGCGCAGGCTCTTCACTTCAGTCCCGGTGAGCATGATCCCAGCTTCGAACACGTCCTCAATATGATATTCAAACCGCGCGCGCCGGTTTTCGGCAACGGTCTTGGTCTTGTCGAATTCTGGATGATGCGGGCGGGCCATGGCTGAGGCGCATGTAGGGGGAGATCGCAGCGCGCGAAAGTCCCGCTACGAAAGAAAGCGCCCCCTATACCAAACCTGCCTGCTCAAGCCCTTGATCCACCGCCGTCCTTGCCTCGGCGCTGCACGGCACCAGCGGCAAGCGAAGCTCCTCGCCCAGCCAGTCGTGCAGGCGGCTCAACGCGTACTTGACGGGCCCAGGTGAGGCATCAGCAAACATCGCGCGGTGGAGCGGGTAGAGGCGCTGGTTGAGTTCGTGGGCTTTGGCCAGATCGCCTGCTGCGCTGGCGGCCTGAAACGCTGCACAAAGTTTCGGTGCGACATTGGCGGTAACGGAGATGCAGCCCACCCCGCCGCTCGCGTTGTAAGCCAGTGCACTCTCATCGTTCCCGGACAGCTGGCAGAAGTCCTCTCCCAAAGCCATGCGGTGCTCGGTCACGCGGGTAAGATCGCCAGTGGCATCCTTGATCCCGATAATCCGGTCGGGGAACCGGCGGGCGAGTTCAACTACCGTTTCGACATTGATATCGGTCACGGTACGCCCCGGCACGTTGTAGAGCACCATCGGCAAGTCGACCTGTTCGGCCAGATAGCTGAAATGCGCCAGCAGCCCAGCTTGGCTTGGCCGGTTGTAATAAGGCGCGACCATCAGCGCGGCGGTTGCACCCAGACCCTTGGCCATACGCATATGCCATAGCGCGGTCTGGGTATCGTTGCTGCCGCAGCCGGCGATTACCGGTACGCGGCCCGCGCATTGCTCAACGCAAATCTCGAACAGTTGATGCTGTTCGTCATTGGTCAGGGTCGGCGCTTCGCCGGTGGTACCGCAGGGGACGAGCGCTGACGAACCGTTTTCGATCTGCCAGTCAATCAAACGGCGAAATGCTGCTTCATCGACCACACCGCCGCGAAAGGGGGTGATTAGCGCTGGAATCGAGCCGGAAAACATGGACTTTGCCCTTGCACTTGCCACATATGGGAACCGCTATTGCCGAACCCCGCTGGCGCTGTTTCATTCAGCGCCTGATAAGGAGCCGCCGCCCACAATGTCCAGCATGGTCCGCACAACTCTTGCTTCTCTGCTGCTTGCTACCGCTTTCACCGCCGCGCCAGCTTTGGCGCAGGATGGCGCTGAATGGGACGCGGCACGGGCGCAATTACGGGCTGGATCGCCGGGCAACATGGTCCAGGCGATCGAGCGCTGGAAGATGCTCAACGCCACCGACCGGTTTAATTTTGCGGACTATGCTGGCTTCCTGCTCAGCTATCCCGGCTTCCCCGAAGAGGCCAAATTCCGGGTCAACGCCGAACGTGCGCTTGATCGGGGAAGCGCCGATCCCTCGCGCGTGGCGCTGTTTTTCGAACGCTTCGCGCCCGTCACCAATCAGGCTCGCGCCCACTATGCGATGGCGCTTTACGCGCTGGGCCGTCCGCAAGCCCGCGAAGCCGCCCGCGCCGCCTGGCGCGGCGGGGTGATGAGCGACAGCGCCGAGGTGTTTCTTTCCAGCCAGCTTTCCGGTGTGCTCACCCCGGATGACCACGACGCGCGGATGAATGCGCTGCTCTGGGCCAATGCCGCTGGTGCGGCAGAGCGGCAGCTGCTTTATACCTCAGCGGCGAAACGCGGCGATTTTCTGGCGCGGCTGGGGCTGCTCAACGGTCGCGATCCGCTGGAGGCGGGGCTGCCCGTCAGCCCAACACTGCTCAGCGATCCCGGCTATCTCTACGCCCGCGCGCGGATGCTTAGGACCACGGGCCGGGTCAGCTCGGCTGCCAGTCTGCTTGCCAACCGGTCCAGATTGAATGCAATTCCATTCGATCAGCGCAAGTGGATTGCCGAACTGCTGGCTGTCGCACGCGCAGCCGATGGTGCCAGCGCGATGCGGATCGCCGCCAGCATCGACGATGCTTTTGCACCCGGTACTGACGTTTCGAAGCAAAGCTTTGCAATCCGCGATGATTATACTTCGTTGATGTGGCTCGGCGGAACCAAGGCGATGGCCATGGGCAGCAATGCCGCAGCCGCGCCGCTGTTCTGGCGCTATGGCGCGGCAGCGAAGACTCCGCAGACCCGCTCCAAGGGCTTCTATTGGGCCGGGCGCGCGATGGCGAAAGGCGGTAATGCCGTAGAGGCCAACCGCTATTTCGAAATGGGCGCGGTCTACCCCGATCAATACTATGGCATGCTGGCGATGGAACGGCTGGGCCGGGCCTTGCCGGATTTCAAGGATCCGCCGCTCGCCATGCCGACCCGCGCCGAGCGCGAAGCCTTCAATGCCAAACCCTTGACCGCCGCAGTGCGTGAAGTGGCACGTGAAAGCGATTGGCCCACTGCAGTGCGCTTCTTCCGCGAGATTTCCGACCAGGCAGTGAGTGAGGGCGATCACGTGTTGGTGGCCGATCTGGCGCGCGAGATCGGGCGGCGTGATCTGGGTGTGATCCTCGGTCAAGCGGCGCATGCCGATGGTTATGGCAATTTCCACCACATCTCATTCCCGCTACTGCCGATCGTTGGCGCGAACAGCTGGACGATGGTTCACGCCATTACCCGGCAGGAAAGCCAGTTTGCGATGAACGCGGTCAGCCACGCCGGCGCGCGCGGGTTGATGCAGTTGATGCCGGGCACCGCGCGCGAGCAATCGGGCAAGATGGGCATGGCCTACGATGCTTCTGCGCTGACCCGCGATGCCGGGTACAACATCCGCCTCGGCGATGGCTATTACGCACGGATGATGGACTATTTCGGCGGATCGTACCCAATGGCGATCGGCGCCTACAACGCTGGTGCGGGCAACGTAAACAAGTTCATCCGTGCCAATGGCGATCCGCGCTACACCAGTATCGACTGGGTTGAATGGATTGAGAAAATCCCGATTTCGGAGACCCGCAATTATGTGCAGCGGGTGCTCGAGAACGCGGTGGTCTATGAAGCGATGAACCCCGACAAGGCAAGCTATCGCGGCCCCAATCCGCTCAGTCACTTCATGGGCAAGCGGACTCCCGGCTGACCCCTCAGTGAAACCCGACGGCCCTCCTATCACCCCTGCGGGTATGGCTGCCTTGCGCGCGCGCTACGATCACCTGCTCGGCACCGAGCGGCCGGAAATCGTCGCGGTGGTGAGTTGGGCTGCGGGGAATGGCGACCGCTCGGAGAACGGCGATTACATCTACGGTCGCAAGCGAATGCGCGAGATTGACCGCGAACTGGCGCACTTGGCACGGCGGATGAAGGCTTGCCGGGTGATCGACCCGGCGCGGCAGGAGGATCGGAGCCGGGCATGGTTCGGCGCAACCGTCACCATCGCCGATGACGATGATAGCCACCGCACCCTGACTCTGGTCGGCGATGACGAACAGGATGCCTCGCAACACCTGATCGGCTGGAGCGCCCCGCTCGCCCGAGCGCTGCGCGGAGCTGCGGTCGGAGACCTGCGCAAGGTGCACCTTCCCGGTGGGGAGAAGGAATGGGAAGTGCTGGCGATCCGCTATCCGGACAGCTAGGAGCCTGCCGATGCGCCTGCTGCTTGCCGCCCTTGCCCTGATCGCGTCACCGGCCCTCGCCCGCGATAGCCTGGGTGTGTTCGGCGACTGGGCGGCCTTTCGCGATCCCGCAGTTCCCCGCTGCTATGCCATCGCGATGGCCGCGCCTTCAACGCTGCAGCGCGATTACCAGCCCTATGCCAGCGTGGGCACCTGGCCAAAGCGGCAAGTGCGCGGGCAAGTGCATTTCCGGCTCTCCCGCAAGCTCCAGCCCGGAGCGCCAATCGTGCTTTCGCTCGGCGGGGAAAAGTTCCAGCTGACCGGCGGCGGCGGCGATGCCTGGGCGGCGGACAAGCGGATGGACGCAGCGATTGTAGCCAAGATGCGCTCGGCCAGTGAGATGACCGTCAATGCGCGCGGGGCCGATGGGCGGGGTTTTTCCAACACCTGGCAGCTCAGCGGCGCGGCGACCGCGATGGACGCGGCTACGGTTGGCTGCGCGCAGGTGCGCTAGAGCGCCCTTCCCCTCAGTATCCTTCAGGCCTATAGGCCCGCGCCATGGCCGATACTCCCCTCATGCCGATCCCCGGCCACATCAATCCAGTGACCACGCCGCGTGATGTGACTCCGCGCGCCGATGGCCGTGTCGATCTGATCGGCCTGCCCAAAGCGCGGATTGCCGAGCTGTTCGCCGAGGCTGGGCTCGATCCCAAAGCGGCCAAGCTGCGCGCCAAGCAGGTGTTCCACTGGCTCTACCATCGCGGGGTCGAAGACTTCGAGGCGATGACCGACATCGCAAAGACGATGCGTCCATGGCTGGCGACACGCTTCGTGATCGGGCGGCCCGAAGTTGTTGAGGCCCAGCACTCCAGCGACGGCACCCGCAAGTGGCTGCTCCGCACCGCCGATGGCCACGATTTCGAGATGGTCTTCATTCCGGATGCGGATCGGGGAACTTTGTGCGTTTCCAGCCAGGTCGGCTGCACGCTCAACTGCCGGTTCTGCCACACCGGCACGATGCGGCTGGTCCGCAACCTGACGCCGGGCGAGATTGTCGGCCAGGTCATGCTGGCGCGCGACGCGCTGGGCGAATGGCCGCGCGCGGGCCAGGCCGATCTGGCCGCGCTGGGCGACGATCTGGTCGATGAGGACGGCGGCTATTCGTCCGACGGGCGCCTGCTGACCAACATCGTGATGATGGGCATGGGCGAGCCGCTCTACAATTTTGACAATGTCCGCGATGCGCTGAAGCTGGTGATGGACGGTGATGGACTGGCACTCAGCAAGCGGCGGATCACGCTTTCTACCAGCGGCGTGGTGCCGCTGATGGCGCGTGCTGGCGAGGAGATCGGGGTCAATCTGGCGGTCAGCCTCCATGCCACCAACAAGCTGGTGCGCGACGAGATTGTGCCGATCAACAAGAAGTACGGGATCGAGGAATTGCTCCAGGCCTGCGCCGATTATCCCGGCGCCAGCAACGCCCGGCGGATCACGTTCGAATATGTGATGCTGAAGGACAAGAACGACAGCGACGACGATGCGCGGGAGCTGGTGCGGTTAATCAAGGCCTTCAAACTGCCCGCCAAGGTCAATCTCATACCCTTCAATCCCTGGCCCGGCGCGCCCTATGACTGTTCCGAGCCCGAACGGATCAAGGCCTTCGCCAAGATCGTGTTCGATGCGGGGATCAGCGCCCCGGTCCGCACCCCAAGAGGCCGCGATATCGATGCCGCCTGCGGCCAGCTCAAGACGGCGGCGGAGAAGAAGAGCCGCGCCGAGCTCGACCGGCTCTATGCTGAGAAAGAGGCGGCGCTTGGCTGATGCTCGGCCTGCCGCGCTGATCACCGGTGCCGGCCGCCGGATCGGCGCGACCCTTGCGCGAACCTTCGGTGCGGCCGGTTGGCATGTCGTTTTACATGTCGGCCATTCGCCCGAGGCCGCGCATGAAATTGCGGTGACATTGGCTTCTGCCGAAGTCGTCCAGTGCGATCTGCTTGATAGTGAGGCCGCGCTGGCAATGATCGGCGAATTGGCCGCGCGGCTGCCCGACTGGCGGATGCTGGTGAACTGCGCGGCGGTGTTCCGGCCCGATACAGCCGAAACGATCGATCATGGTATCTTCGCCGAGGCGATGACGGTCAACGCCGAAACTCCCACCCGGATGGCCCAAGCCTTTCTCGCGCAGGCCAAGGCCAACGGCGGCAAGCGGGTGGTGCAGTTCCTCGATCAGAAGCTCCTCAACCCCAACCCCGATTTCTTCAGCTATACCATGGCCAAGCACGCCTTCGCGGCAACGGTGCCGATGCTGGCGATGGCGCAGGGCGACCCGGAAACCCGTATTTACGGTCTCGCGCCCGGGGCGATGCTGCCCAGTCACGATCAGCGCGATGAAGAGCATGAGCTGTCTGGCAGGATGAACCTGCTCCAACGCCTGACCGACCCACAGGAATTGGCCGATGCTGCGCTCTGGCTAACTGAAGGTTGGTTGGCCAGCGGCGAGACCCTCTACATCGATTCGGGCCAGCACATGCTTTCCCAGCCGCGCGACGTGCTCTACCTCGCGCGCCAATGATCGAAGCCACCCTCGCCTCCACCGCTGTCGTCGCGCTCGCCGAGATTGGCGACAAGACCATGTTGCTGGCGATCGTGCTGGCCGCGCGGCTGCGCGCACCTTGGCAGATCGTTGCGGGGATTTTTGCGGCCACCGTTGCCAACCATGCAATCGCGGCTTTCGTCGGACGCGAAGTGGCGGGTTTGCTGCAGGCACCGTGGTTTCGCACCGCCGTCGCGTTGGGGTTCGTCGCCATGGCGATTTGGACGCTGGTGCCCGACAAGCTGGACGAGGATGAAGGCGAGGTTCGCCGCCGCGGCAGCGCCTTCCTGACCACGCTGGTCGCCTTCTTCCTTGTCGAAATCGGCGACAAGACCCAGGTCGCCACTATCGCGCTGGCCGCGCATTACCGCGATGTGGTGGCGGTCACGCTTGGCACCACCATGGGGATGATGCTGGCCAATGTCCCGGCGGTGTTCCTGGGTGAAGCGCTGGTCAAGCAAGTCTCGCTCAAAGCGGCGCGGATGGCGGCGGCTGCATTGTTCGCGCTGCTGGGCGCGTGGCAATTGGTGGCGCTGCTCGCAAACTAACGGAAGCCCCCTCCTCTGACGAGGAGGGGGGCAAACCTTACCTCTTCTTCCCCATCAGCTCCGCCAGCAGTGACGGCGCGGGGTAGATCGTCTTGAGCGCTTCGGTCACTGCCGCCGTGCTGACCACGACGGTGCGGTTGAGCGTGCCGTCATAGCCATAGTTGCCGCCAAGCGAGTGAATGTTGCCATCGAAGGCCGCTCCGATCACCGAGCCATCACGCGCGATCACCGGCGAACCGGAGTTGCCGCCAATGATGTCATTGGTGGTGACAAAGTTGTAGACCGCGCTGCGATCGATCGCAGCGCTCTTTGCGGCAAAGGCCGCGGCCAGATCGAAGGGCTCGTTGCCGGTCGCACGGTCGAAAGTGCCGCCCAGCGTGGTCATCGGATTGACCATCGCGCCGCGCTCCATCCAGCCTTCGACCTTGCCGTAGCTGATCCGCAGCGTGAATGTGGCATCGGGATAGAGCCCATCGCCATAGGCTGCGAAACGCGCCGCAGTCAGCCGCGCCCCGGCGGCAGCCAGCGGGCCGCTGATCCGGGCATTGGCGATCCGGGTCAGCTCGCGTGAGCGGGCATCGAGCTGCCGGGCATAGACGATCATCGGATCGGTCGAGGCATCGATCGCCGCTTGTCCACCCTCCCACAGCGCCTTGCGCACAGCCGGATCGGCCAGCTTGGTTCCGCTGACCAGCCGCGCGGCGAGCTGCTCGGGCGATTCCTTGCCCAGCAGCAGCTTGGTGTCGGGATCGTCCGCCCCCAGATATTCACGCGCCTTCGACAGGCTCCATTCAAGGATCAGCTGCTCGTACCAGGGATAGGTCGGGGTATCGTCAAGCAGTTGCTTCTCTACCAGCGGCAGCACCGAATCCGTGTAACCCGGCAGGCGCTCGCCATTGGGCTTGGCCCGCTCGGCCGCCGCGCGGACTAGTCGCTGCGCATCGGCGAAAAGGCTGGAGTTCGGATTGATGAAACTGCGCACCACGAAAGTCTCGCGCGCGGCCTTCATCGCCGCGTCGACATCCGCCCAGGGATCACCGACGGCGGCATTTCCGGCCGAGCGGGCGCGCAGATCTGCCTCGGCATCGGCGAGTTTCCTGACGAAAGCTGCGTCGTTCAGCGCTTTGACTCGCCCGATAAACACCTTCAGGCTGTTCTCGATCCCGTTCAGTTCATCCAGCCCTTCGCGGTACTTCTCGGGGCTTTCCTGCATCTTCGAGATCAGTCGCCCACGCAGTTCGGAATAGGTCGTGACCAGGAAGGGCAGGCGCACTTCGCGATCGTAGTTCAGCTGGCTCATCGTGAAGAGCCGCGAAGTCGAACCCGGGTTACCGACCACGAAAGTCGCCTCACCAGCCTGCGGCGCGCGTGGGTTCCACTTGAGGAAGACCGGCGATTTGACCGGCTTGCCATCTTCGTAAGCACGCAAGAACGAGGCATCCATCGAGAAGCGCGGGAAGTTGAAATTGTCCGGATCGCCGCCGAACGTCGCGGCGCGGTCTTCCGGGGCCCAGACCAGCCGGACATCGGAATACTTGCGGTAGGTGTAAAGCTTGTACTGCCCGCCGCCGAACAGTGTGACGACCTGGCAGCGGGTCTTGGCCTTGTCGGTGCAGCCCGCTGCTTCAAGCTCGGCGATCTTGGCATCGCGGGCCTTGGTCAGCGCCTCACCCGTGTTGCTGCCAATCGCCGCCTTGATCTCTGCCGTCACGTCCTTGATGCCGGTGACGACTTCGGCCTGTTGGCCCGGGCAAAGCTTCTCATCGCTGCGCGCGGCGGCGGTGAAGCCCTTGTTGAGCAGATCGTTTTCGGCGGTCGAATTGTTCTGGATGCAAGTGGCGACGCAGTGATGGTTGGTGAGGATCAGTCCCTCTCCCGAAACGAAGCTGGCCGAGCAGCCCCCGGTGAGCCGCACGGCCGCGCCGCGCACCCGATCAAGCCATTGCTGGTCCGGTGCCCAGCCATAGTCCTTTTGCATCCGCGCGGCGGGGAAAGCATCGAAAGTCCACATGCCTTCATCGGCAAAGGCAGGGACGGACAGGGCGAGCGCGGCGCCAGCGGCGGCCAGCAGGCGAAGTTTCATCGGGTATCTCTCCAAAAACCAGGCCGACCAAGCGGCCTTGGCGCCACCTTTGCCACGTGCGCCGGGGAAGGCAAGCGCCGCGCCGATCGGAATCGTCAATCGGGATACTTGGCGTTCATCACTTCCCAGCTGATCGCCACCAGTCGCTCCAGCACATCGAGATCAACGTCGGCCAGCTTCTTGATGTAGAGACAGGACTTGCCGAGCGAGTGTTTGCCCAGCCGGGCAAAGAGATCATCCACCTCAGCCTGACGGTCGCAGTAATTGCCCATAAGATAGACCGTCAGCGCCGCCTTGCGTGGGCTGAAGCCACCGCGACACATGTCGCCCTCGCGGCCCGAGTCATACTTGTAGTGATAGCTGCCGTAGCCGATGATTGAGGGACCCCACATCTGCGGCGCGCAGCCGGTGACGCGGCGGTGCATGGCATCGATCACCGCCGCTTCTTCTCGCCGACGTTCATCGGGCTGTGCGGCGATGAAATCTGCGACGCAGACTTCGGTGGCTTTGGTCTTGTTTTCGGCTTTGGCCATGATTGCCTCTCCTTCGGCAAAGGCTATCGCGCGACGCCAGCGTTGCCAATCGGGATCAGGGCAAATCGTACATTTGGGTGATTCCCCGGGCAAGTTCGGCGACGCGGCTGCGCAGGCTCTCCGGCGCGAGCACTTCAATCTCGGCCCCCAGCCCCAGCAACTCGCGCGCGCCGTGATCGCTGTCTTCCATTGCCATGGTGACCTCGCTCCAGCCGTCGTCGGTCGGCTTTGCGGATCCGACCGCCGCCGCTCCGCGCGGGGACAGCGCAACCAGACGTTCGAGGCCAAGTTTGGTCACACGCAGCGTGGCAGTGGTAGCAAACAACTCCGCTTCGAACCGCGCCTGCTCGCTGGCCCACCACGCCGCGAGATCGAATCCGGGCGGCCGTTCAAAACTATCGTCCAGCACCAGAACGTCGCGCATTTGCGACATCCGGAAAATCCTGAACTTGCCCGCGCCGTCCGCCACCAGATACCAGATGCCCGCCTTCAGCACGAGGCCGAGCGGCTCGACCCGCCAGGCGCGTTCGGCCTTCCAGCTGGCATAGCGCATCGTCAAGGCGTGCTGGTCCAGAACCGCTCGTGCCACCACCGGCAGATGCGGCAAGGGCGCACTTGCCCGGTACCAGTCGGCTGGATCGAAATGGATCGCTTCCGCGACCCGGTCTGCCGAAGCCGCGCGGGCATTGGGCAGCGCCGCCAGCAGCTTGTGCCGCGCACCGCCAGCCGCTGCCCCCAGCCCCAGTTCGGCGGCCGGTCCGGCCAGACCGATCAGCGCCAGCGCTTCGGCCTCATCTGGGGCCAGTCCAGTCAACTGGGTGCGGTAGCCATCGAGCAGCGCAAAGCCCCCACCCGGCCCTCGATCGCCATAGACCGGCACCCCGGCCATGCTAAGCGCATCGATATCGCGGTAGATCGTCCGCTCGGAAACCTCGAACTCCTCGGCCAGATACTGCGCGGTCAGCCGCCCGCGCAATTGCAGCAGGATCAGGATCGAAAGCAGGCGGCTGGCGCGCATTTTTTCTCCTAGCGCATATTTCCTGACGCTTTGTGTCAGTAATCGACTGGTAGATCGCTCCCGCATCGTCAAGGAGCCCCGCATGGATCGCCGCCAGATTATCAAGGCCTCTGCCGCCGGCCTGTTCGGCGCAGCCGTTCCGCGCGTGGCTTTCGCCAGCACAGGAGCCACCATGGACCGCGAAATCGACACGACCTATCGCCCGCTCGGCAAAGGCGAAATCACCGGCAAAGGCGCGGGCGATTTCGATTTTCTGGCCGGGATCTGGTTCATTCGCCACAAGCGGCTGAAGGACGGCACCAAGGACGAATGGCAGCGTTTTGACTCCAGCGCGACCGTCCACCGCGTGCTGAACGGCATGGGCAGCATCGAAGAACTGCGCAAACCCGATGGTACCGACATGGGCATGGGCGTGCGGGTCTGGCTGCCGCAGGAAAAGCTCTGGGCCGATCACTGGACCAGCGCCGCCAACGGCGTGGTCAATCCGCCGCAGAAGGGCCAGTTCATCGATGGCGAGGGGGTGTTCATCTCGGACGAGACACTCGACGGGGTGAAGTGGCTCTACCGCGGCGTGTGGGACAAGATCACGCCAAGCTCCTGCCGCTGGCACCAGTCCGCCTCCAGCGATGGCGGCAAGAGCTGGGAGTGGAACTGGTGGATGGAATGGACAAGTGCAACCTGATGCTGCTTATCGAGCGGATCTGCTGGGCGGTCCTCGCGCTGATCCATTTGCTACCGGCTTCGGCGCTGTTCCGGCCAAACGCTGTGGCCTCGCTTTACAAGGTTGCGCCAGAAGGACAGCTATTCCCGCTGCTCCACCACCGCGCCGCGCTGTTCGTGATCGTGGTGGTCGCCTGCCTGTGGGCCCTCGCCGATCCCGGCGCGCGGCGGCTGGCGGGGGTCACTGTGGCGATCAGCATGCTCAGCTTTCTGGCGATCTACTGGTCCGCCGGATCGCCGCCCGCATTGCGTTCGATCGCGATCGCCGATTTTGCGGGCTTGCCGTTTCTGGCAGTTGTGTTGTGGCGCAGCTGGGCCGCTTAGCCGCAGCAGTTGCACCGCCCGCCCCTGCCTGCTAGCCGCGCCGCGCGTTATTCCAGCGGGAACCAGCCATGTCAGATATCAAAAAAGTCGTCCTCGCCTATTCGGGCGGCCTCGACACCTCTGTCATCCTCAAGTGGTTGCAAGTCACCTATGGCTGTGAGGTGGTGACCTTCACCGCCGATCTGGGCCAAGGCGAAGAGCTGGAACCCGCACGAGCCAAGGCCAAGCTGATGGGGCTGCCCGATGCCAACATCTATATCGACGATCTGCGCGAGGAATTCGTGCGCGATTTCGTCTTCCCGATGATGCGCGCCAATGCCCGCTATGA
>CAZVMC010000059.1:0-1568 GCA_964628635.1 uncultured Novosphingobium sp.
ATCTGTTCGGCGATATCTTGTCAGATCAAGCCTCTATGTGCGTTGGTTCGATTGGCTTGTTAGCTTCGGCCAGCCTGTCTGACAGCAAGATGGGGCTGTACGAGCCGATCCATGGTTCCGCACCCGATATCGCCGGGCAGGGCAAAGCCAACCCGCTGGCGACGATCCTCTCAGCCGCGATGTTGCTGCGCCACTCGTTCGGGCTGGAGGCGCAGGCCGCGCGGATTGAGGCTGCAGTGGCGGCGGCGCTGGCCGACGGGGTGCGCGGTGCGGACCTGGGTGGCTCGCTGGGCACGGCGGCGATTGGCGATGCGGTGCTCGAACGCCTATAGCCGTTAACCATTTTCCCGTGCAGCCGTGCTAGGGCGCGTCAAAGCCAATCAACGAGTTACTCCATGCCCCAGTCGCTTCAGCTTGCCGTTGTCCTGCCGACCTACAACGAACGCGGGAATCTGCGCGCGCTGGTGGAGCGGATGGACAAGGCGCTGGCCGGGCTGCGCTGGGAAGCGATTTTCGTCGATGACAACAGCCCCGATGGCACGGCCGAGGAGGCGCGGGCGATCGCGTTGGAAGACAGCCGCATCCGCGTGATCGAGCGGATCGGACGGCGGGGCCTCGCCTCTGCCGCAATCGAAGGTATGTGCTCCACCGCTGCGCCCTTCGTGGCGGTGATGGATGCCGATCACCAGCACGATCCGGCGCTGCTGCCCGGCATGCTCGCCAGCCTTGAGAGCGGCGAATACGACATCGCCTATGCCAGCCGCTTTTGCGAAGGCGCGAGCACCGAGGCCTGGGGACGGCCCGACCGCGTCAAGGCCTCAGGCCTCGCCAACAAGCTGGCCAACAAGGTCACAGGCGTTGAGCTCACCGATCCGATGAGCGGCTATTTCATGCTCCCCGCCAAAGAAGTGCGCAGTGTCGCGCCGCGGCTCTCGGGCGTTGGCTTCAAGATCCTGCTGGATATCCTTGCCACTTTCGATCGGCCCCTGAAGGTCAAGGAAGTGCCCTTGAACTTCGCCGCGCGCGCCGAAGGGGAAAGCAAGCTCGACCAGACGGTGGTGTTCGAATTCCTTGTCGGGCTCTACGACAAATGGCTCGGCCGGATCATCCCCACGCGGTTTGCCTTGTTCGGCACGATCGGCGGGCTGGGCGTGGTGGTGCACATGGCGGTGCTTAGCACCTACCTTGCGCTGTCCGGCGGCTCGCTCAAAGGCACGATGATCTCGGACTTTGAAGTTGGCCAGACCCTCGCCGCCGTGGTCGCCATGACTTTCAACTTCGTGCTCAACAACGTGCTGACCTATGCCGACAAGCGGCTCACCGGCTTTGCCGCGCTGGTCAAAGGCTGGGCCAAGTTTGCTTTGACCTGTTCGGTCGGGCTGCTCGCCAACATCGGCGTCGCCGCGGTGCTGGTGCGCTATGGCTTCCACGAATACCCGGCGGCGATTGCCGGGATCCTGATCGGCTCGGTCTGGAACTTCGCGCTTTCGAGCC
This sequence comes from uncultured Novosphingobium sp., assembly GCA_964628635.1. Lineage (GTDB taxonomy): Bacteria > Pseudomonadota > Alphaproteobacteria > Sphingomonadales > Sphingomonadaceae > Novosphingobium. The sequence continues at coordinate 1,495 of CAZVMC010000059.1, forward strand.
GGTTTGTCTGGGGGAAGTACTAACGCCAGGTATCCAGCCACATCCACTGGATGTAGCTCGGCCGGCCGCAGCAC
>CAZVMC010000059.1:1668-14946 GCA_964628635.1 uncultured Novosphingobium sp.
CTAACGCCAGGTATCCAGCCACATCCACTGGATGTAGCTCGGCCGGCCGCAGCACAGTTTGGCCGCCGAGATGATCGGATAGAACCAGGCGAACATAGCGAAAGATGCGGCCATCGCGGCTGGCATGATCCAGCGCACCTTGCCGGCGCGCTTCCACAGCGCGTCGAGTGCCAGCGCCAAACAGCCCATCAGGAAGGTGCCCGGCAGCAGGTAGTGGTAGTAGAACTGGATCGGCTTGGTACTCAGCGCCCAGAGGCCCAGGCTGACGATGTAGAGCCCCGCCAGCACCAGCGCATCATACCGCCGCCGCCAGATCCCCGCCCATAGCGCCCAGAGCAGCGCGGGCAGGCCGGCCAGCATGGTGAACGGGTTGCCGATCAGCAGAATGCCGCGGTGCGCCGCGCCGTCGACCGGCTCATAGAGGTACCAGATCGCCCGCCAGTTGATGATCCATTCGAACCAGAACGAGCGATAGGGATGCAGCTTTCGCACCGAATCCTGCAGATCGAGCATGTAGCGGTGCCAGACCAGCGGTGACCACGGATCGATCGCCCCGGTGGTGTAGAAGAAGGCTGGCCAGAAGGTTCCCCAATAGACCGCGAGCGGCACCAGACCGAGCCAGACCCCAGCTTCGATCAGCGTGATCCCCGGCACCGGTCCGCCATCCCTTGCCCATAAAAACCGGGGGCCGGTGTGCTTGATCTTTAGCACCAGGAAGACCAGCCCCGGCAGCACCAGCAAGGGCGCGACCGACCACTTGGCACCCAGCGACAGGCCAAACAGCACCCCGGCCAGCGCCAGCCGCCAGCGCGCCTGGTGCGGCCGCCGCACCGCCGCCGCGCACATCCACAGCGCGCCCATGGCAAGCCCGGCCATCACCATGTCGAGCATCGCGATCCGGCTCTGGATGAACCAGGCAAAGTCCGTCGCGAGCAGCAGCGTGGCCAGGATCGTCGCTTGCTTCAGCCCGGTGGTGAACCAGATGAACCGTCCAAACGCGTAGAGGCCGAAGGCGCCGAACAGCGCCGATGGCACGCGCCAAACCAGCGGCGTATCGCCCCACAGCCAGATCGCCGCCGCCAGCACCTGCTTGGCAAACAGCGGGTGCTCCGGGTTGTGCGAAGTCCACTCGAGCATCTTGCGCGCGGCCGGCACATAATGCGTTTCGTCGAAGTAGATCTGGCTGGGAATGCCCAGCCGGTGCCAGACCAGCGCGAAAAAGAAGATCGCGATGACCGCACTCCAATGCCAGGGGTCGTCGTCTCTGGTGAAGGGCGCGCGCATATCCCGCGCAACTATCGGCGGGCGGGGGCGGTTGCAATGCTCTTGCGTGTGCGTTCTCCGCCACTTACAGCCCGCCGCATCATGAAACGCTCCACCGGAACCGACCGCTCGATCACCAGCAAGTGGCGTCCTGCCACACAGGCCGTGCGTGGCGGCACATGGCGGAGCGAGCAGGGGGAAACCAGCGAAGCGCTGTTCCTCAACTCAGGCTATACCTACGATAGCGCCGAGGAAGTCGCCGCGCGGTTTCAGGGTGAAGCGCCGGGAATGGTCTATTCGCGCTTCCAAAACCCCACGCTGGCGATGCTCGAAGAACGGATCGCACTGATCGAAGGAGCGGAGGCCGCGCGGGTCCAGGCCAGCGGAATGGCAGCGATGACCAGCGCATTGCTCTGCCAGCTCTCCGCCGGGGATCACATCGTGACGGGGCGGGCTGCCTTTGGTTCGTGCCGCTGGATTGTCGACAACCTGTTCCCCCGTTTCGGGATCGAGAAGACCGTGGTCGATGCGCGCGACAACGCCGCGTGGGAAGCCGCGATCCAGCCTAACACCAAGGTGTTTTTCTTCGAAACCCCCGCCAACCCGACAATGGACATTGTCGATCTGGAATTCGTCTGCGGGCTCGCGAAGTCAAAGGGCATCTGCACCGTGGTCGACAATGCCTTCGCCACCGCCGCGCTTCAGCGCCCGCTGGAATTCGGGGCAGACGTGGTTGCCTATTCGGCGACCAAGCTGATGGAAGGTCAGGGCCGGGTGCTGCTTGGCGCGGTGGCGGGCAGCGCGGAGTTCATCAACGACGTGCTGATGCCATTCCAACGCAACACCGGACCGATCGCGGCACCGTTCAACGCCTGGGTGGTGCTCAAGGGCCTCGAAACGCTGGAGCTGCGGGCGCACAAGCAAAGTGACAATGCGATGGAAGTCGGGCGGTTTCTGGAAGGGCGCGGCGTGCGCATGCTTCATCCCGGCCTGCCAAGCCATCCCCAGCACAATCTCGCCGCCAAACAGATGGACAAGTTCGGCAACATCTTCAGCTTCGTGCTGGAAAACCGCGCTAAGGCCTTCGCCATGCTCAACGCGCTCGAGCTGATCGATATCTCAAACAACATCGGCGATTCAAAGAGTCTCGCCTGCCACCCGGCCAGCACCACCCACAACAACATGGGCGAAGAAGGCCGTGCTGAGGCGGGAGTGGAGGAAGGGATGATCCGGATCAACGTCGGGCTGGAGGATCCACTCGACCTGATCGAGGATCTGGACCGGGCGCTGGGGAAAGCCGGGATTTAGTTAGGGACAGTCCCTATTTAATTTACCCCCGCTTCGCCTTCAGCCCCTCCAGCCGCCGCAGCGCCGGGGTCACAACCGGGATAGTCAGCATGGTGCTACCCACCGCGCAAAGTAGTAGTGCGGTGAAAGCGGCGCTGGTCAGCACCTGTTTGTCGAACAGGATGTTGACGAAGATGATCATGATCAGCGCCTTGGTTTGCAGCAGCCAGCCGATCACCCAGGCCTCCCCCTTGGTCCATCCGAGCACCCGGCCGGCCAGCCCGATGCCGACCAGCTTGCCCACCACCGAGGCGACCAGCAGCAGCGCAGCTGCACCGAATACGGCCAAACCGCCCATTTCCCAGCTAGTGCGCAGCCCGGTGGAGAGGAAAAACACCGGCATGATCGTCATCAGCACGGTGTTGCGGAAGGTGTCCATCGCTGCGTGGCCGAACCAATCGTGGTCGAGCACAGCCCCGGCCAGAAAGGCCCCGACCATGTAGTGCAACCCGGCCCAGTCCGCCGCGAAGCCGCAGGCCGCGAGCCAGATCAGCGCGACATACCAGCGGTCTGTGCCGTGCAAGCGCTGCATTGCTGCGCGCATCGCCCAGGCCAGCAGTGCGAAACCAATCAGGAAGCCCAGCTGCCGCCCGACCCGCTCCCAATCGAGCAGGATCAGCGCGAGCACGCCCCAGATCGCGATATCGTCCAAGCTGGCATAGCGCAGTATCCGCTGGCCGATCGGGGCGCGCAGGATCTCCAGCTTTTCCAGCAGCAGCACCAGGATCGGCAGCGCGGTGACGGCGCAGGCCATGCCCACGCCGATCACGAATTGCCAGCGCGCGCCCTTGGCCCCGATCCAGCCACTGGCGGTGAACTCCAGCAGTAGCCAGGCCGCGCCTGCGCCCAACAAGAGCGGCACGGCCAGCGCGAGACCAGCGGTCACCCCGGTTTCGCGCCGGTACCGCCAGGCTTCCTTGAGGTCCAGTTCCAACCCGGCGACGAAGACGAACAGCATCACCGCCCACCATGCGATGCCGTTCAGCGAACCGATCACCTGCGGGGTGAAGATCGTGGCGTAATAGTCCGGATAGGCCGCCCCCAGCACGCCGGGCCCCAGTACGATCCCGGTCAAGATCTGCACCACCACCAGCGGCGCGAAATAGTCGGTCCGCCCCAGCCGCCAGACGGCGTAAGGCAGGGCGAAGATCAGGATCAGCGCCAGCAGGAATAGTTCGGTGGTGGTCACGGTGTGCGGCATCGCGGCTGGCTAGCACGCGGCGGGCTGGGTGCAAGCTGCATTCGATTGCGACCATCGGTGCCGCTAGACCATTGCGATAGGCCGATCGGCTCGCTAGCGTTACCGCCATGAAGGAACTGTTCCAGCACGCCGCGATCACCGAGGGCATCACCGTGCGCGTCGCGGTGAACTTCATGCCCGAACAATCGAAGATTGAAGCGGGCAAGTGGTTCTGGGTCTACCATATCCGGATCGAGAACGGCTCGGACCGCACGGTGCAATTGCTCACCCGCCATTGGCGGATCGTCGACGGGCGCGGGATGATCAACCTGGTTGAAGGCGATGGCGTTGTGGGCGAACAGCCGATCCTGCACCCCGGGCAAAGCCATGACTATGTCTCGGGCTGTCCCTTGGCGACCCCGCACGGCTCGATGGAAGGGTTCTACACCTTTCGCGCGGAAGATGGTTCGATGTTCGAAGCCGCGATCCCGCACTTCCCGCTGGCCGCCCCTGCCACGGCGGGCTAAGCGCGCAGGCCATGAAGCGCACGCTGCTGCCCCTCAACGCCCTTCGCGTGTTCGATGCCGCCGCGCGGCATCTGTCGTTCACCCGCGCGGCGGACGAGCTGGCAGTTACTCCTGCCGCCGTGGGCCAGCAGATCCGCGCGTTGGAGGATATGCTGGGCGTGGTTTTGTTCCGTCGCACGCCAAAGGGCTTGGAGCTGACCGACGAGGCATTGGCGGGGCTCGAATCACTGCGCAGCGGGTTCCTGCAGTTTGAGGATGCGGTCACGGCGATGCAGGCCGGGCAGGCCAGCCACGTCTATACTATCGCCGCGCCGCGCGATTTCTTCGCCGCCTGGCTCGCGCCGCGGCTGGCCGAGTTCCGCAAAGCGAACCCTGAAGTGCGTTATTCGCTGATCGGCGATGAGCAAGCTGACTTTACCGAAGCCAACCTCGATCTGGCGGTGCGCTGGGCCGAAGGACCGGGCGAGCTGGAAGGTGTGGCGCTGGGCCCGGCAGAGCGGGTGATCGCAGGGCCAAACCATGCCGATGCCGAGTGGATCGGCTGGCCCGGCGATCCCGCGCCAGACGGCGAGGGCGGCGCGCCTCCGGCACTGGTGGTTGGCGATGCCGGACAAGCCTTGGCCGCCGCCGCCGCCGGCATGGGCCGCGCCCGCGTCCCCGCGCTGCTTGCCCAGACCTGGGCCGGGGCCGGGCGCGGTGTAGCGCTGACCGAGCCCGAACCCTGCCGCCGCAGCTACTGGCTGGTCGCCCCCAGTCCGCAATGGCGGCAGAAAAAGGTCAAGGCGCTGGTGGGGTTTTTGGCAGGAGCATAAGCGGGCTCAGTCTGCCGGGTTGTGCTTGGTCAGGAAGGTTTCCAAAGCCTCATACCACTTGGCTTCGTTCTCATTGAGATCGAAGCCGTGGCCTTCGCCTGGAAAAAGCAGCGTTTCGACCGCTTTGCCGCCCTTTGCTGCGGCATCGCGATAAGTAGTGAACTGCTTGAACGGCACCCTAGTGTCCTTATCGCCGTGGGCCAGCAACACCGGCCTGGCCAGGCGGGCCACCTGGGCCAGCGGCGATACCAGGTTCAGGTCAAAGCCATCCTCACCGCGCACTCGTTCCTTCCATTTGCGATTGCCATAGCGCGAGAAGAATTGCGCGTCGTAGCGCAGGATCCGGCCCCAATCGGTCACGCCGGCAAAGCTGGCGGCGCAACGATAGCGCTCGGGATTGCGGGTAACGGCCCAGAGGGCCGCATAACCGCCATAGCTTGAACCAACCATGCAGACACGGTCTGGATCGGCGATACCTTCCTTTACCGCCCAGTCCATTCCATCGTCGAGATCATCCTGCATTGCACGCCCGATTTGGCCGCGACCGATATCGTCGAAATCGTCGCCGTAGCCGCCGGACCCGCGGTAATTGGGTTGAAGTACTGCGTAACCACGGTTGGCCAGAAACTGGACTTCACTGGAATAGTCCAGCGTATCACGCACGCCATAGGGCCCGCCATGGGGCAGGATGATCAGCGGCAGCTTTTTTGGATCGCGGCCCGGCGGCAGGGTTAGGTAGCCATGGATCACCGTGCCATCGCGCGCGTTGTATTTGATCGGTTTGGGTTGGGCCATATGGGCCGGATCAATGCCCTCGAGCGCTTGAAAATAGACATCGAGGTTGGCCTTTGCGGCATCGTAGATGAAGTAGACGCCGGGATCGTATTCGGACCCGGCCCAGACAATCATTCGAGAGTTATCGGTCGCGCGCGATACCACCTGCACGACCATGCCCGGCAGTGCCTTCTCCAGTTGTGACTGGATCCGTTGCAAGCCGGGTTGCAACCATGCGGTCCGCTGGCGTTCATCGGTGAAATAGGCCGCGACCAGCGCTTGCTTGTCATCAAAGGCGACCCCTTCGATATCGGCACCGGGCGCGGCATAGACAATCTCGCCGGGTGTGCGGGTGGAAAAATCGAACTTGCGCAACACCAATCGGCCCTTGCTGGTGCGGTCTTGCCGAAACACCAGACCAATGTTCGATCCCGGCACAATCTGGACGACATCCCACCACTGTTCGGTTGATCCTTCATCATCGATCTTGGCGATGATCTTCATCGGCGCACCGGGGCCAGTCCGGTAAAAAACCTTGAGCAAACGTCCACCATCGACCGGCTCGAACGCCATGCGCACCACACCCGAAGTGTCGGCGAACCAGTCCCACACCCCGGTCCGGGCGCGCTCGATCTCCTTGCCGTTTTTCATGGCGGTGCCATCCAGCGGAAACCGCCAAACCGAAGGGTAATCGTAAATGCTGCGCTGCATGCTCAGCAGAACAAATTCGCCCGCCGGATCGACGAAGATTACGTCATCGCCGTCAAAACCCATGTCAGACTTGCCAACCAGCGATAGCCGCTTCGTGGCAAGATCGTAAAGGAATAGGCGCGATAGCAGCAAGTCGTCGCCTTCGAACTCAACCTGCTTGGAGATCGAGAGCAGCAGCTTTCCGCTGCCCGCCCAACGCATCCATTCGAACGAGCTTTCAGCCGGAATATCGATTTTGTGCAGCGGCTTGCGCGTCGCCACATCGATGATCGCCAAGAACGCGGTCCGTCCCACAGTAGCTCGCAAGGCTAAAAAACTGCCGTTGGGAGAGAGCGAGAAGCGCGAAAGGCCGCTGTCCTTGGCGAAGTTCATCGCGGGAATCTTAGGCGGGCGGGTCGTGGTGGCAGGCGGCGATACGATCGTTTGCTGCGCGAAAACCGCTTGTTGAGGGAGCAGCCCCAGCACCAACAGCGTTGCCATTGCAGCGCACCGCAACCCATTCAGCATGACGTGCCCCCAAAGCAAGTAATGCTTTCAGACTATTCGTGATTCAGTAAAAAACAAGCGGCGATTCATCCGAATTGATGCGCAGGATTACTCCACAACAACCGTCCCCCGCGCCATCACGAAGGCCATCCGTTTCAGCACCTTTACGTCGGCCAGCGGATCTCCGTCGACGGCGATGATGTCCGCGCTCTTGCCGGCTTCCAGCGTGCCGATCTCGCGCTCCAGCCCCAATAGCGCGGCGGCGTTGACGGTGGCGGCCTTGATGGCTTCCATTGCGGGCATGCCGAATTTGACCAGCAGCTCGAACTCGTCGGCATTGCGGCCGTGTTTGGATACTCCGGCATCGGTGCCGTAAGCGATCTTCACGCCCAGCGGGTAGGCGATCTGCAGGCTTTTGCCGGTGATCCCGATCCGCCAATCGATCTGCGCCTTTATCGCAGGGGGATAGGCGTTGGGATTGGCGGCAAGGCGTTCGAGGTATCCGTTTACAGTGCTGAGTGTCGGCACGTAGAAGGTGCCGCTTTTGGCCATCAACCGCGCGGTTTCTTCGTCGATCGTGGTGCCGTGTTCGATCGAATCCGCGCCCAGCCGCACCGCCAGCCTGATCCCGTCGAGCCCATGGGCGTGGACCGCAACCTTGCGGCCATAGGCATGGGCGGTGTCAATCAAGGCCTTGGCTTCGTCCTCGAACATCCGGGTAGCAAGCCCGGTGCCCGAGTTGACCCCGCCGGTGGTGGCGAATTTGATCACGTCGGCCCCGCGCCCGACTTGCAGCCGCACCGCGCGGCGGCAATCGTCGACTCCGTCGCAGAGGTTTTCGGTGCCGATAATGCTGTGAATGTCTTCGTTGATGCCTACCCGGCTGTCCATGTGGCCGCCGGTGGTGGAGATCGAGCTGCCGGCATCGACAATTCGCGGGCCCTGCACCCAGCCGCGCTTGATCGCTTCGCGCAGCGCCAGGGTCTTGCCGCCCTCGTCGCCCAGGTTGCGCACCGTGGTGAAGCCCGCGCGCAGCGTCTTCATGCCGTTCCACTGGGCTTCCAGTGCGTTGAGCGCGGTGCTGTCGGTCATGGCCGCCGCCAGCCCTTCATTACCCGCACGGTCGGAGGCGAGGTGGGTGTGGCTGTCAATCAGCCCCGGCAGCACGGTCTTGCCCTTGAGGTCGATTGTCGCCGCGCCGGCCGGAGCCGGGAGATAGCCCTCGCTCAGCGAGACGATCCGGCCATCCTGCACGACAATCGTAGTTGCCCCGCGCGGAGCTTGACCGGGAATCGCGATCACCCTTCCGGCGTGAATCCAGGTCTGCGCGGCCCCTTCTGTTGACTGCGCGCTGACGCTGGCGGCGACCCCGGCAGTTGCAGCGAGCAGGGCAATGGCGATCAGGCGGCGTTTCATGGCGGAGGTCCCCGTGTTGGTACTTGGAGCGAAGCCTAACCGGATGCCTGCAGGGTGGCAATGCGCGGACTTGGAGTACCCTTACCGATCGCGTCGAGAGTGTTGGTCGCATCGCTGTCACGAAGCTGACAGTTTTCCGAATTCCTGCGGACTCGCAATCGCAACCGCAGAGTCTCGGACCGTCTCTAGTGAGCACCTGCAACATGACTTGCAGGGGTTTCAACATGACATTCGATTCGCGCCGCTCGACCTACCCGATTTTCCGCAGCCTGTTGCTGTGCGGCACCGCAGTTGCCGGCTTCGCCGCGCCGGCTCTGGCGCAGGAGGCGGCACCGGGGGAAGACGAGCAACCGGGGATCGTCATCACCGGCACCCGCCCCATCGCCGAATCCGAAGCTGCCGCGCTCGAAGTCCAGCGCAATTCGGATTCGCTCGTAACGGTGGCAGCTTCGGATTCGGTTGGCCGCCTGCCCGATCAGAACATTGCCCAGGCCACCGGGCGCCTGCCCGGCGTGGCGGTTGAACGCGATCAGGGCCAGGCTCGCTACATCAGCCTGCGCGGTGCGCCGAATTACTGGACCACGCTGAGTTTTGACGGGATCAACGTGGTCAGTCCCGAGGGCCGCGACGCGCGGTTTGATTCGATCCCTTCGGCGATCGCCAGCCAGATCATCGTTTCTAAGGCGGTCACGCCGGATATGCCGGGGGAGACCGTTTCGGGTAACGTCAACGTGATAACCCGTTCGGCCTTCGACTATTCGGGTTTCCATTTCGCCGGCAAAGCCGGTGCCGGCTATGCCGAACTGGGCAACAAGCGCGAATACGAAGGCTCGCTGGTGTTGTCTGATCGGTTCGATGTCGGCAGCGGAGAAATCGGGGTGCTGGTTTCGGGCAGCTTCTACCAGCGCGGGATGATCACTGACAATTTCGAGAACGATTGGGAACGCGTCTCGCAGGATCAGCGACCCGGTTCGATCACGCGCTTCTGGGTGCACGAGACCGAGAACAAGCTCTATCGGCTGACCCGGCGCAACTGGTCGGTATCGGGGCGGCTCGACTGGAAGCCGGATACGTCGAATACAATATCGATCCGCTCGGTCTACACGATCTTCACCGACGATGAGGCGCGCGACAACTTCCGCTTCGATCTGGATGACCGGCAGGCCGATCTCGTCGCCAACTCGGCAGCTTGCACCATCACCCCCACCACCACGCCAACCACGTCTGGTTATGCCGATGTCTGTATCGGTAACACCCCGCTCACCGGCACAATCTATGGGATCGACATCCGTCAGCGCTCCACCTTGCGGGCGTTTCGTCAGTCGATCTTCACCAATACGCTGGAGGGCAAACACGAATTCGGCGACGGCTGGTCGCTGAACTGGTTGGGCAATTACACCGAATCGAAAGATGATCGCTCGGTCGTGGGGGAAGCCGGGTGGGACAGTCCCTCCACCCGCACGCTCCGTCCGACCGTGACCTACGATTTCAGCGATCCCAACCGCGCGCGGCTAAGCCTGTTCACCACGCTTCAGCTGAGCAGCCCGACCCGCTTTCAGGCCAGCACTCCGGTTACCGCGATCGACACCTTCACCAAGCCGCTCACCCAGCTAACGGTGCTCGACGCGGTCGATACCACCACGGCCTATACCGGCAAGCTGGTACTGTCGCACAACACCACGCTCAACGATGGCGGTGAGGCAAGCTTCCGCTTTGGCTTCCAGTTCGACCAGCGCACCAAAGTGGTCGATGAAGCCTCGATTCTCGTCAACACGGCGGCGCAGTTCGCAACGATCGGTATTCCAACCGACTACAACCAGTTCAGCCTTGACCAGGCCTTCCTCGGCCGGATCCCGATGGGCTACACCTTCCGCTATTTCGATACCGCGCAGATGCGCGCGGCATCCGCTGCGGCGCGGGCGAATTTCGCTTTCGTGCCTAACACCGGCAACATCTTCGATGTGCGCGAACAGGTCTATGCCGGGTTCGTGATGGGTACGGTGAAGTATGATTGGGGTTCGGTAATCGGCGGGGTGCGCCTTGAGTATGTCGAGAACCGCGGGATTGCGGTGGCGACTGTTGCCGGGGTCACTGGCCCGGTGACGGCCGAATCGAGCCAGACGCTCGCCTTCCCCAGTCTGCACGTGAACTACAACCTTGATGACACCAAGAAGCTGCGCTTCTCATTCAACAGCGGCGCGGCGAGGGCTGATTACGATCAGCTCCGCCCGAACGTCGTCGTCAATGATACCAACCAGACGATCAGCGGCGGCAACCCCGGAGTGAAGCCCGAGCGGGCCTATGGGGTCGATGCCTATTTCGAATGGTATGTTCGCCCGCAGGGCTATCTGATGGTCGGGGTGTTCTACAAAAAGGTGGAAGACGTGCTCTACCGCCAGACCCGCACCTTCGGATCGGACGCGCTCGATAGCGGTGGGATCGATCGTTCGAATTATCTCTTCTCCGGCATCACCAACGGCGGTGGCGGTCGCGTCTACGGGCTGGAAGCGGCAGCGCAGCTCCAGCTCGAACCGTGGACCGAAGGCCTCGGCCTGCCCAGCTGGATGGGCGGCTTTGGGATCAGCGCCAACCTCACGCTGAATGACAGCGCTGTTACCAAGCCGACAGTCGGAGCAATCCCGGCGCGGACAGTTCGTCTGCCCGGGACCTCGGATGTGGTCTATAACGTGGGGGCTTATTACGAGAAGTATGGCCTCTCCTTGCGGCTGCAGTATCAGAAACGCACGACTTGGCTCGACGGGATTGCCGATGATCTGACCGACGGCGGCGATACATACTGGGCAGCGGACGACGAGCTGGATTTCTCGGCGCGCTACGCATTTACGGAGAACTTCGAGATCTACTTCGATGCCTCGAACCTGCTCAACAACCCCGGGCGGCGTTATTCGGAGCCGGGCAACCTGCTCACCGCGACTGGTACGCCGACCCCGTTCACCGATATCCAGACGATCGAGTGGGAACAGTTCGGGCGGCGCTTCAGCGCCGGTGTGCGGATCAACTTTTGATGCGCGGCGCGGCACTCGCGATTGCGTTGACGCTCAGCGCCTGTGCGCACGGTGCCGCGCCAGTCAATTCGCTCCCGGCGGCGCAGGTTACGGCGGTCGGTGAGACCGTGCCGGTTGGCACGGCGGCGGATGACGCGGCGGACGATCCGGCGATCTGGCGCAATGCGGCAAACCCTGCCGCCAGCCTGATCGTCGCGACTGACAAGAAGGCCGGGCTCTACCTCTACGGGCTTGATGGCCGGGTGCGCGATTTCCAGCGCGACGGGCGGCTCAACAATGTCGATCTGATCGAGGCTGCCGACGGCACGGTGCTCGTCGCAGCGAGCGACCGCAACGATCTGACGGCAGCGAAGCTGCGGCTCTACCGGCTCGATACGGTGGCCGCCAAACTGGTTCCGCTCGGGTCGGTCTCGGCGGGTGCAGGGGAGGCCTATGGCGTCTGCCTCTGGCGCAGCGCCGAGGCGGTCGAGGCTTTTTCCGTTCTCAAGGACGGCACAGTGGTGCAATTGCGGCTGGTGATCGGCCCTGGTGCCACGGGCAGTCAGGTGCTCCGCACTCTCAAACTCTCGACCCAGACCGAAGGCTGCGTAGTCGATCAGCGCAGCCAATCGCTCTACGTGGGCGAAGAGGATGTCGGCATCTGGCGTTTCGGCGCTGCTGCCAATGCCGACACCGCCGGCACGCTCGTCGCCAAGGCTGATGGTCAGCACCTTGTCGCCGATGTCGAAGGCCTTGCCATTGCCCCGGAAGGCACCGACGGCGGCTGGCTGATCGCCTCGAGTCAGGGCGACAACGCCTATGCGCTTTATCGCCTGCCCGATCTGGCCCCGGCCGGCCGCTTCCGGATCGCGGCCGGGAGCCTGGGCGCAACCGAGGAGACCGACGGTATCGGTCTCGCTTTGGGCGATTTCGGACCCACTTACCCCGACGGCCTGTTTGTCGCCCAGGATGGTTTTAACGCGCCAGCGGCGCAGAATTTCAAACTCGTCCCGTGGCGCGCGATTCTGCAAGCGGTCGGAGCCGATCGCCCTTAACCGTTCGGTTAAATTGCCAATTGACGGAATGGCGCGCGGCGGGCAACGCCGCGCCCATGAACCCAGAAACAATCCGCATCCCGGTCGCGCCGGGGGTTGCGATCGCCGCCGATATCGCTGGACCGCGCGGAGCGCCAACCGTAGTGCTGGGCCATGGCGGCGGGCAGACGCGGCATTCGTGGGACAAGGCGGAGCAACAGCTCGCGGCGGCAGGCTATTTCGCGGTCAACTATGACCTGCGCGGCCATGGCGAGAGCGACTGGTGCCCCGATGCGGACTATAGCCTGGAGGCGCGGGCCGACGATCTGGCGGCGGTGGCGGCGGTCGGTTCGCGGCCCTTGGCGCTGGTTGGGGCCTCGCTCGGCGGGATCACCGCGATGGTTGCCGCGACACGCGGGATCGAACCGGCGGCGCTGGTGCTGGTCGATATTGTCCCGAAGATGAGCGCGACGGGCGTCGCCAAGATCACGGCCTTCATGACCGCGCACCCCAATGGCTTCGCCTCAATCGAGGATGCGGCCGATGCGATCAGCGCCTATTACCCTGACCGGCCCCGGCCCAAGGACCTGTCGGGCCTCAATAAGAACCTGCGGCTGCACGGCGATGGACGCTATCGCTGGCATTGGGACCCGAACTGGATGCAGTCCCCGCGCGGCGATCCGCGCTATCTGCTCGACATGCTCGACGGGGCGGACTGGACGG
>CAZVMC010000060.1:0-14754 GCA_964628635.1 uncultured Novosphingobium sp.
GGCTGGCGGGGGATGTACCCGATCATCGCGCTGTTCCCGCTGCTGATCGCCTTGCCGCTAGCCTATGTCTGGTTTCGCGAACCCCGGCCCGAGGAAATGCCGGCCGAGATCATGTCGGGCGGCAGCCTGACCGGGGTGACATTGGCGGAAGCGCTGAGGGACCGCCGCTTCTGGACGATCTGGCTGTCAATCGCGCTGGTTGCGCTCGCCTATGGCGGGGCGCACATTCACATGCCCGAGATTATCAAGCAGCACGGCATGGGCGTGGCCGAAGGGGCCAGCATCATGGGGATGATCGGGGTGGCTCTAATGGCCGGGCGGATAATCACCGGCTGGCTGCTTGATCGAATCTGGGCGCCGCTAGTCTGCCTGCCGATTCTGCTGATCCCGGCGCTGGCCTGCTACTGGCTGATGGGCACCGGCACCGATGTCCAGACGATCTACATCGCCGCCTTCATGCTGGGCTTCGCTGCCGGGGCCGAAAGCGATCTGATCGCCTACCTCGCCAGCCGCTATTTCGGCATGGCGCATTACGGCAAGGTCTATGGCATGCTCTATATGCCCTTCGGGATCGCCTCGGCAATCTCGCCAGTGCTCTATGGCCGGGTCCGCGATGTGACCGGCAGCTATGACGGGATGCTCAACGCCGCGATGTTCCTCTTCGCCGCCGGTGCCGTGCTGCTGATCACGCTGGGGCGCTATCCGGTGTTCGGCGCGAAGGAAGCCGCGCAGTGAGCACGCTGGTCGCCAGTCCGCTCAGCGCGCTTGACGGCAAGGTATCGCCCAGCGCGCTGCTGACCGATGAAACATCGGGCGAACTTTATCGCCACGATGTCTATTCGGCTGGCCCCGCGCCGCTGGCGGTGTTCCGGCCCGGTTCGGTCGAAGAACTCGCCGCCGGGATCGGTGCGGCAACCGCGGCGGGGATCGCAATAGTCCCACGCGGCGGGGGGATGAGCTACACCGGCGGCTACCTCTCACCCACGCCCAACTTCCTGCTGGTGGATACTGCCGCGCTCGACCGGATTGTCGCGCTCAACGAAGCCGATATGACCGTCTCGGTCGAAGCCGGGATCACCTGGGAAGCCTTGCGCCAATTCCTCCAGCCCAAGGGCCTGCGGGTGCGGGCCTGGGGAACGCTCTCGGGGATCAATGCCACGGTCGGCGGCGGGATGAGCCAGAACGGCGTGTTCTGGGGCGCGGCTGGCGGCACGGTGGTGGATTCGGCGCTCAGCTTCGATGTGGTGCTGGCCGACGGATCGATCGTCAGCACCGGCAGCGAGTTTTTCCGGCCTTACGGCCCTGACCTGACCGGGCTGTTCGCCGCCGATTGCGGGGCTTTCGGGGTCAAGGCGCGCGCCACGCTGCGGCTGGTGCGCGAAGGCGCGGGGCTGGCCTATGGCAGCTTTGCTTTTGACACTTCGGACCAGTTCTTCGCCGGGATGAGCGCGGTCGCGCGCGAGGGGCTGGCGAGCGAAAGCTTCGGCTTCGATCCCTTCCTGCAAGCCCAGCGGATGAAGCGCGAGAGTCTGGCCAGCGATGCCAAGAGCCTGCTCAACATGGTCAAGGCGCAAGGCTCCTTGCTAAGGGGGATCAAGGAGGGAGCGAAAGTCGCGCTGGCGGGCCGCAGCTTCCTCGATGATGTGCCGTTCAGCCTCCACTGCATCGCCGAACGCCGCCGCCAAAACGAGGCCGAGGCCGACAAGGCCGAGATTACCCGGCTGATCGAAGGTGTCGGCGGGAAGCCGGTTGAAAACACAATCCCCAAGATCTTGCGCGCCAATCCGTTCCCGCCGGTCAACTCAATGGTCGGCCCGGCGGGCGAGCGCTGGGTCCCGGTCCACGGCTTCCTGCCGCATTCCAAGCTGGCCGAGGCATGGGCAGCGGTGCAAGCGCTGTTCACCGCGAACGCTGCTGCGATGGAAGCGCAGGGCGTGCAGGCCGGGGCGATGCTTGCGGCGGTCAGCCCGCAAGCCTGCCTGATCGAGCCGGTGTTCTTCTGGCCCGAAGCGCTCAATCCATTGCATCGCCACGCGGTTGAGCCGGGGCATCTCGCGAAGCTGGCAGGCTTCCCGGCCAACCCCGAAAGCACGGCCCTGGTTGCCGAACTGCGCGCCGGGGTGATAGCTGCGTTCCAGCGGCTGGGCGCGGTGCACTTGCAGATCGCGCGGACCTATCCGTTCAAGGACAGCCATTCGCCGCAGGGCTGGGCGATGCTGAAGGCGCTCAAGGCGCAGGTAGACCCCAAAGGCCTGATGAATCCCGGAAGCCTTGGTCTTTGAAGGGGCCGCGCCTCAAACGGCGCCATGCCCTTGCCGCATTGGGGGCGGCCGGGGTAGCCAGCCAACTCGAAGCTAGCACAGGAGCGCCAAACGTGGCGGCAAACGAAGGCACTTACAGCGCGATGGCGATGCAGCTCACCGCGCGATCGCTCGAACGGCTCGATGCCGCGCAAGGCCGCGCGGCGATGCTGGCGCAGATTGCCGAGGTTGAGGCGGCGGTGCGCAGTGCGGCGATCTTCGTGGCGCAGTTTGCGGGCCATCCGGTCAAGCTGGCAGTGTTGCCGGAATACCTGTTCACCTCTTACCCCGGGCGGATCGGGATCAGCGATTTCGCCGCCAAGGTCGGCTGGGCTGAGGACGGGCCGGAATATGCCGCACTGCAGGCCGCGGCTGAGCGGCTGGGGCTATTCCTGGCCGGCAATGCCTATGAGACTGACCGGCACTTTCCGGGCTTCTACTTCCAGACCAGCTTCGTGGTCTCGCCCGAGGGGAAGACAGTGCTGCGCTATCGCCGCCTGCTTTCAATGTTTGCGCCCAGCCCGCACGATGTGTGGGATGCCTATCTCGACCAATATGGGCTGGAGGGCGTGTTTCCGGTGGCGAAAACCGCAATCGGCAATCTGGCCGCGATCGCCTCGGAAGAGATCCTCTACCCAGAGATCGCGCGCGCGCTGGCCTTTCGCGGTGCGGAAGTGTTCGTCCATTCCTCCAGCGAGATCGGCTCACCGCTCGGCACTGCCAAGGACATCGCCAAGCGGGCGCGGGCCTGGGAGAACATGGCCTATGTCGTCTCGGCCAATACGGCCGGCATTTCCGGCACCGCGCTGCCGCTGGCCAGCGCCGATGGCAACAGCCAGGTCGTTTCGCCGCAAGGCAAGCTGCTGGCGCAAGCTGGTTCGGGCGAGACCTTTACGGCCTTCGCTTCGATTGACATTGCGGCGCTGCGGGCATTGCGCCGGGTCCCGGCGATGACCAACAGCCTGGCCCGCCAGCGGCCCAGCCTTTTCGCCCCGGTCTATGCGGCGGCAGCCGGTCAAGATGCCAACGCCATGCTCGATCCCGCTGGTGTGCCGCAGGTGCCCGAACGCGATCACTTCCTGCGCGCGCAGGCCGCCGTGATCGAAAAACTGTCCAAAGCCGGAGTAATCTGATGCAGCACTGCACCGTCGCGGGGAAAATCCGCTACACCTCGATGAAGCCCGGCATGGAGGGGCAGGAGCGCGGGCGTGAGTGGTTTTCCTTCACGCACCACGGGGATGGCAGCACGATCATGCAGGCCCGCTGCGAGATTGACGAGCCCGATCCCACGGTGCTGCGCAACATCGTTTACCACATCGGCCCCGGCATGGTGCCGCAGCACCTGCATGTTCACCTGACTGTGGGCGATGCCTTCATGGGTTCCGGCTGGATGCGCCACGATGCGGAGCGTGGGATTATCGAGTGCGAAAGCTTCGGCCCGTCGATCGGGCGCATCTCGCAGCAGGTACAGGCGGGCGAATTCGACGCCTTCGGCACACATCCGGTGGTTGGCGATGGCTATCTGGCGCGCACGATGGACATCGGCCAAGGCCCGCACCGCCGCACCATGCGCTGCTTCCTGCCTTCACCCGATCATCGCGGGGCCAGCCCGCCGCTGATCGCCGAGGTGAAGATCGCGCTCGAGTACGTCGGTGAGGCGGAAAAGACCGTGGCTGCCGGGACTTTCGCCTGTCGCCACTTCCGCTTCGTCGATGACAGTCCGCAGGGGATGGGCGGCAAGACCCACCCCGATTACGATATTTGGGTGACGGCTGACGATGATTGCGTGCTCGTCTACGGATCGATCGACGGTTACATGATGAACCGTTACGAGCTGGTCGAGTTCACCCGCAGCTGATCGCGATCTTGCCGAAGTGCCGGCCTGCGGCGAGGTGGCGGTAGGCATCGGGGGCTTCCGCAAAGCCGAACACCCGGTCCACCACTGGCTCAACCCCTGCGGCTGCGATCGCCTCCAGCGCTGCCCCGAGCATCGCCCGGCTGCCCGAGGCAATCCCCTTGATCGCAATATTGCGGCCGATTAGCAGCCCCTGGCTGACCCCGGCCTGCGCCTGCGGGGAACCGGCCAGCGCCCCGACCGTGCCGATCCGCGCATTGACCGCGCAGGCGGCAACAGTCTCACCCATGGCATCGAAGCCGAGCGTATCGACCACCACATCGGCCCCGCGCCCGCTGGTGGCTTCGAGCAAGGCCGCCGCCCAATCGGGCCGCTCGCGGTAGTTGATCGTATGGTCTGCGCCCAATTCGCGGCACCGCGCGAGCTTGTCTTGGCTGGAGGAGGTGATCGCCACCTGGCAACCCAGCGCTTTGGCCAGTTGCAACGCGAAGACCGATACGCCGCCAGTCCCTTGTGCCAGCACCAGTTGCCCCGGCTGTGCTTCGCCGAAGGTCACCATGGCATGCCAGACCGTCGCCGCGACTACCGGCAGCGTCGCTGCTCCGGCATCGCTCATCGCCGCTGGAACGGCGACCAGTGCCGCTGCGGGCAGCACGATCCGTTCGGCCAGCCAGCCATCGGCGCTGGCCCCCAGATCGCGTGCAAATATCGCTGGCGAGTAAGGGCCGTCGATCCAGCTGACGAAATGCGGCGCGATCACCCTTGCGCCCACCTCCCAGTCGCTAACGCCCTCGCCCAGCGCGACGATCCGCCCGACACCGTCGGCCAGCGGCACCCGGCTTGCCGGTTGCGGCTCGCCATATTTGCCGTCCAGCACCATCAGATCGCGGTAGTTGAGGCCAGCGGCCAGCGGCGCGACCAGCACTTCACCGGGACCGGGCTCAGGCTCAGCCCGTTCGGCCAGCCGCAGTCCGGCGATCCCGGCGCGCGGGCCGATTTCCCAGGCCTTCATGGTTTGGCGGCTTCGACCTGCGAGATGCCGTCCGCCGGGAACTCGGCCGAATAGCTGTCATCGCCGACCTTGCCGATCAGATCCTCGCGCAGCGGCGCTTCGGGATAGACCGCAACGATATAGTCCCCGGCCGAGGGGCTCAGCCGCAGGGGCTTGATCTGTTCCTGATAGACCCGGCTGTTCCAGAAGGCGCGGGCATTGGCCATGCAGGGGAAGCGCACGATCAGGTTGACGTAGCCCGCCGGGGCGCTCCCTTCGAAAATTTCCTGCGGAAAGGCCAGATTAACGTAATAGCCGCCCAGCTGGCGGTAGAGCCCGCTATCGGCAATCGCTTTGCCATAAGCCTGCATGCGCGCGCGATCGTGGGTCGGTCCGGAGACCACCATCAGCACCGGCTCATCGCAGGTCGAATCAGACGGCGCGGCGGCGCGCGGGGCGGCCAGCGGGCGGACCGGGGTCGCTGCCGGATCGGCGGCCTGCGCCAACAGCAGCAGGGTGGCGGCGATCATGCGGAAGTCTCCTGTTGCTGGGCAGCCCAAGCGGCCACTAATTCATCGCCGCGCGCGAACCAACATTCCGGCCGCGCGGCAAGGCGTTCGAGCAGGCGCTCGAACGCGGCGATGCGATAGGGCAGCCCCATGATGTAAGGGGTGACGTGGATTGGCAGCATCCGCCCGCTGCCGCTTTCCGCAGCTTCGCGGGCAAGCCAATCGAAGGCATCTTCCATGCTCTGCGCCCACGAATCCGCCGATTGCTGCTGAACGGAAATGATCGTGCGGTCGCTGAGTTCGTGGTTGAGCGGCAGGTTGATGAGGCCGTTGTTGAAGCGATAGGGCAGTTCGTCGTTCACCCAGTCGCAGCAATAGGTCAGGCCCTCGTCCTTCAGGATGTCGAGCGTGTTGAAGCTTTGCGAACGCGCGATCGAGAGCCAGCCCTTCGGCTCTACTCCGCAGGCCCGCAGTCGCCGCATAGCATCGCCGATCAGCGTGCGTTCCTCCGCCTCGTTCAGCGACGAATCGATCGTGCCGTTCATGTCGGTCGAATGCGCGATCACTTCGTGGCCGGCGGCGGTGACTGCGCGGACCAGCGGGAGATAGCGCTCGGCAACTGCGGCGTTGGTGGCGAAACTGGCACTGACCCCGGCTTTGGCCAACGCATCGAGCAACCGCCATGCGCCCACCCGGTTGCCGTAATCGCGCGCGGTGTAGTGGCGGTAATCGGGGTAGGCGGTCTGCATGTGTCCCGGTGCGGTGAAGGCGCCGCCGGGGGTGATCGGGAACCACTCCAGGCTGACGCAGACCCACACCGCGACCGCGCCTTTCGGCCACTGCACTGGCGGGCGTTGGTGCAGGTTGGACCAGGGGTAAAGCGCGTGGTCGTAGCCTTCCCGGCGGTGGGGGTATTCGAGATAGGCGGGGTCGAGGCTCATCGCTGCGCCCTCCACACATCGACAATCTCACCCGCCCGCGCGATCCAGGCGCGGCCGTCCGCCGCGATGTGGCGCAGCGCTTCCTCGAACGGCCCGATCCGGTGCGGCTGCCCGATCAGGTAGGCGTGCAAGGGGATGCACATCACGGTGCCAGACTGTTCGCCTTCTGCGGCCAGCCGCTCGAACTGGCGAATCAGCGTTTCGGCATATTCACGGCCGCTCATGTTGTAGACGAAGAAGCCGTAATGATCGTTGACTTCGAGGCTATAGGGGATCGAAGCGAGCCGTCCTTGCGCCACCTTCACCTCCAGCACCTGATCGTCGTGGTAGAGATCGCAGGTATAATCGAGGCCCATTTCGGCGATCAGGTCGAGCGTGCGCGGAGTGTGGGTCAGCGCCGGGGCGAGCCAGCCGCGGATCGTCTGCCCGGTCGCCTCGCGCACGGTGCGGATTGAATCGGCGATGATCGCGCGCTCCTGCGCCTCGTCCATCCCATAGGCGTAGCGGGTGTTGTAGATCCCGTGGCTGAAGAACTCCCACCCGCGCGCGTTGGCATCGGCGACCACTTCGGGGTGATGCTGGCACAGCGCAACCGAGAGGCTGACCGAGCCAAGGAAGCCGTACTTGCTCATCACTTCGGCCATCCGCCAGTGGCTGACCCGGTTGGAATGATCGCGGTGGCTGTAGCCCACAACATCGGGATGCGGGCGCGTCCAGGCCTTGCGCTGGGGGTGCGGCGGCGGGGCGATCTCGTAGTATTCGAGATTGGGCGCGACCCAGACTGCAACGGTCTTGCCGCCGGGCCAGACCACCTTGGGGCGGCCGCGGTAGGGCGCGTATTCGTAAAGGTTGGGGTCGGGCGCGCCTTCGTGCACTAGCGCGCCTCCAACCAATCCACCACCGCCTGCACCGGCTCAACATCGGCATATTTGAGCTGCAGGTCGGTCAGGTTGGCGAAGTGATAGCTCTCGTGCTTGTCAGCGCAGGTCTCGATTGGGACCACCGTGCGATAGCCGTGGCTCAGCGCATCGACTGCCGTGGCGCGCACGCAGCCGCTGGTCGAACCGCCCGTCACTACGACCGTATCGACCTTGTGCCACGTGAGGTAACTCGCCAGAGGGGTTTCGAAGAAGGCGCTGGGCATCCGCTTGGTAAATTGCAGATCGGCGGGATCGATCTCGCAGCGCGGATCGAACTGGTGCCGATCACTCTCATACTTGATGTTCTGCAGCGAATCGGGCGTATCGGTGCGGGTGCCCCAGACCCCGGCATCGCCGGCATCGGCCTTGTAGGCGACGCGGCTCCACACCACCGGCATGCCTTTCGCGCGGGCCAGCGCGCTGATCGTGTTGGCATATTCGATCTGCCGCGGATCGGTTTCATAGGCGGTCGCGAAGGACGCGAGATCGGTATAAGCGCGCTGAAAATCGACATTCACGATCGCCAGTTTTTCGCCAAAACCGAACTTGCGCCGTGCCGGATTGGCCATCACCTCTTCGAAAATCTGGCGCGCGGTCCTGCCGTCTCTGACCATCTTCGTGCCCAACATCGTCTTGCTCGCTAACATCGCCAACTTCTGGCCGCTTGCGCCGATAGTGCCGCCGCACTATGCGCTTGTCGAGAGCAATTTGTCCGGACAACTTTTCATGGCGGAAGTCACCCGACATTACCTGACCGTTGACGGGGTCGGCGGCCCGCGCCGGGTGCATTATCGCCGCTGCGGGAAAGGTCCGCCGCTGCTGATGGTCCACCAGAGTCCGCGCTCTTCGGCCGAGTACGAGTCGCTGATGCGACAGTGGGGCGAACACTTCACCTGCATCGCCCCCGATACCCCGGGTTTCGGGCAAAGCGACCCGCTGGCCAATCCCGCGCCCGAGATCGACGACTTTGCCGATGCGCTGATCGAATTCTGCGACGCGGTGGGGCTGAAGCAGATCAGCGGCTACGGGTTCCACTCGGGCGGGATCATCCTCGTCACCGCGCTGAAGCGGCACATGGCGCGGTTCAAGACGCTGGCGATCGGCGGTTATGCGATCTGGAACGCGGCCGAGCGCGAGCTGCTCGGTCCGCCCTATATTCCGCCCAATCCGCCCAAGGCCTTCGGCGAGCATCTGGTCTGGCTGTGGAACCGGATCCTTGAGCAGAGCTGGTATTTCCCGTGGTTCGATCCCAACGACGCGACGCGGATGCCGGGGGCCCACGCCGACATCGCGCGGGTCGATGCGATCATTCACGAGATGCTCGATTCGCAGGACTACTACCGGCTGGGTTACGGTGCGGTGCTGCGCGGGCCGAGGGACATTCCGTCGCCGGATGCGGTCACCCCGCCGGTGCTGATTACCGCCTATACCGGCGATCCGCTGAAGGCCCATCTAGATCGGCTCGAAGACTTGCCCGCCCGGTGGAAGGCCTATGGTGTCGAGACTCCGCAAGAGCATTGGGATGCCAGTCTGGCACACTTGCTGACGCATGGAACGGTCCCTGAGATCGAACCCTGCGCGGCCGATGACGGCGGGTTTCTAACAGTGAGTACGGAGCATTTTCACGGCTTGATTCACTGGCAGGGCCCGCAGGGCGCGACCCATTTGGCAATCCACGCTCCGGGCCGCGAAGGCGCGCTGGTCGATGATGCGGCGGCGCTGCGGATCGACTTGCCGGGGCATGGGCTGTCGAGCGGCTGGCTGGCCGACCCGCCGCAGGATTGGGCCGCGTGGCAAGCGGTGATCGATGCCGTCACTGCACACTTCGGCATCAGCGAAGTCGCGCACGAGCCGCTGCCAATGGGCGAGCCTGACTGGCTGTATCGCGATCTGACCCCCGACCGCTTCGGCAATTACCTCACCGCCGCCTGGGCGATTGTCCGCGCCGCTCACATCTACGAACCTTGGTATGCGGCTTCCAAAGATACCGCCAAGCCGATCGACCAAGCCGCGTTCGCGCCCGAACGGCTGGCGCTGGAACACCGCGCGCTGATCCGCAGCGCCCACGCCGCCAAAGCCTTGCATCTCGCCCGTGCCGCACAGGAGAATTGACCCTTGAACATCCGTGAAGCCATGCCGCTGCTCGCCCGCCACGAAGGCGTGTGGGACGGCACCTACAGCTATTTCAACGCCGCGAACGAGAAGATCGACGAGCACGCCAGCCGCCTGTTCTGCCGCTTCCCGGACGCTGGCCCGTATCCCTACCACCAGACCAACCATTACACCTGGGCCGACGGCCGCACCGAGGTGCGCGAGTTTCCGGCGACCTACCATGACAAGCGGGTTTGGTGGGATAACGAACTGATCAAGGGGTGGGCTGCCGAAGTCCCGCTCGATGAATACAACCGCACGGTGATGCTCTATTGGCAAAGGCAAGGCGATCCCTCGCTCTATCTCTATGAGATGATCCAGATCGCCGACGATGGGCAAAGCCGCTGCCGCACTTGGCACTGGATCCGCAACGGATTGCTGGAAACGCGGACGGCGATTCAGGAGAAGCTGGTGACTAAAGATTGGCGCTCGCTGGAAGGATAACGGGACTTTGGCCGCCACGCTGTTCGCCAAGATCTGGGACGCTCACCGCGTCGCCCGCACCGCCGACGGGGCGGACTTGATCGCGATCGATCGCGTATTCCTGCACGAACGCACTGGCGCGGCGGCGCTCAATAGCATGGCGACGGCGGGCCGCCCGCTTCACGATCCCGCGCGGGTCTTTGCGGTGATGGACCATATCGTCGATACCCGGATCGGCAGAACCGATGCCACGCTGATGCCCGGCGGCCAAGCCTTCATCACCGAAACCCGCGCGGCTTGCCAGGCTGCTGGGATCACGCTGTTCGATGTTAACGCTCGCGAACAGGGGATCGTCCACGTCATCTCACCTGAACAGGGGATCGTGCTGCCGGGGGTGACGCTGGTTGCGCCCGATAGCCACACCTGTACGCAGGGGGCCTTCGGTGCGCTGGCCTGGGGAATCGGCAGCAGCGAGGCCGAACACGCGATGGCCACGGGCACGCTGCGGCTGGTCCGGCCCAAAACGATGCGGGTGACTTTCAGCGGCGCCCTTGCACCGGGAGTGACCGCCAAGGACATGGCGCTGCACCTGATCGCCAGCCACGGCGCAGGCGGCGGCGCGGGCTGTGCGGTGGAGTTCGCAGGCGAAGCGGTGAGCGCGCTCGACATGGAAGCACGGATGACGCTGTGCAACATGGCGACCGAGTTCAGCGCGATGACCGCGCTGATCGCGCCCGACACTTTGACCTTCGATTACCTCGCCGGACGGCCATACGCTCCGGGGGAGTTCGGCACAGGTTACTGGCGGACGCTGCACAGCGATCCCGGCGCGGTGTTCGATCATGAGATCGAAATCGACGCCGCCCGGATCGAACCGATGGTGAGCTGGGGCACCAGCCCCGAGCAGTCGGTCGGCATCAGCCAAAAAGCAGGAACTGGCTCTCCTTCTGCCCGCGCACTCGAATACATGGGGCTTGAGCCGGGGCAGTCGTTGCAAGGGCTGCTGATCGACGCGGCTTTCATCGGCTCCTGCACCAACAGCCGCCTGTCCGATCTGCGCCGTGCTGCCGCCCTGCTGAAAGGCAAGCGGATCGCGCCGGGCATCAGGAAAGCGCTAGTCGTCCCCGGCAGCAGCGCGGTGAAACGCACTGCCGAGGCCGAGGGGCTTGATCGGGTCTTCACCGCCGCCGGGTTCGAATGGCGGGAAAGCGGCTGCTCGCTGTGCTTTTACGCCGGGGGCGAGGGCTTCCCGCCGGGTGCCCGCGTGATCTCCTCCACCAACCGCAATTTCGAAGGCCGCCAGGGGCCGGGCATCCGTACCCATATCGCCAGTCCGGAAGTGGTCGCGGCGAGCGCGTTGGCAGGTTGCATTGCTGATCCGCGCAAATTGACGGTGGCAGAATGACGCCATTCACCACCCTCACCGCGATCGCCGCGCCGCTGCTGCGCGACAATGTCGATACGGACGCGATCATCCCCAGCCGCGAGATGCGCAGTACCGGCAAGAGCGGGTTGGCGGACGGGCTGTTCGCGCCCTGGCGCTATCTGGACGTCGATGCGCGCGTGCCCGATCCGGACTTCGTGCTCAACCAGCCTGAATTTGTTGGCGCACAGATCCTGCTGGCCGGCCAGAACTTCGGCTGCGGATCGAGCCGCGAGCACGCGGTCTGGGCGCTGGCCGAATGGGGTATCCGCTGCGTAATCGCCGAGAGCTTCGCGCCGATCTTTCGCGGAAATTGCGTGCGCAACGGGCTGCTGCCGATCGAGCTGGGGCGGCCCGTTCCGCCGGAATATGCCGGGGCAGTGCTGACGGTCAATCTGGCGGCGCAAACCGTCGCGGGAACGCCGTTCACCATCGATCCTGAGGCCAAGGCCATGCTGCTTGAAGGCCTTGACGTAATCGATCTAACCCTCAAGCAAGGCAACGCTATCGCCGCCTGGACCGCCAACGACCGGCTTGCGCGGCCGTGGGTCTATCTGGAGAAGCAAGCGTGACCGCCATCCTCGTCTCCGAAGTCGGCCCGCGTGATGGCCTGCAGTCGATCGATCGGCTCATGCCGCTCGCGGCCAAGAAGGCGTGGATCGCCGCGGAGGCAGCGGCGGGGGTGAAAGAGATTGAGGTCGGCTCTTTCGTGCCGCCCAGCCTGCTGCCGCAAATGGCCGACACCGCCGCGCTGGTGGCTTTCGCCAGGACCATCCCCGGGCTCAATGTCGTCGCGCTGGTGCCGAATGCTAAAGGCGCGGCACGCGCGGTGGAAGCGGGAGTCCATGCGATGAGCATCCCGTTCTCGATGAGCGAGACCCACTCGCTGCGCAATGTCCGCAAGGATCATCCCGCGATGCTGGCCGAGATCGGCGAAGTGGCGCGGATCGCCAAGGCGGGCGGGGTGCATTTCGCAGTCGGCCTGAGCACCGCCTTCGGCTGCACGATCGAAGGCGCGGTGAGCGGAGAGGCGGTGGTGCGGCTCGCGGCGGCGAGCGCCGAGGCCGGGGCGGAAGAATTCAGCCTGTCCGACACCACCGGCTATGCCGATCCAGCGCAGGTTCGCCGCCTGATCCGCAAAGTACGCGGCGCGGTGGGGGACAAGCTGACCACGCTGCACCTCCACAACACCCGCGGGCTGGGCCTCGCCAATGCGCTGGCGGGGCTGGACGAGGGGATCACCACGCTCGATGCCTCGCTCGGCGGGCTGGGCGGCTGCCCCTATGCGCCCGGGGCCTCGGGCAATCTGGTGACCGAGGATCTGGTGCTGATGCTCAATTCGATGGGCTATGAGACGGGGATCGATCTGGAGAAGCTGTTGGAAGTTCGCAAGATCCTCGCCGATGCTTTGCCGGGCGAGCCAATCTATGGCTTTACCCCCGATGCCGGGCCGATGCTCGATTACGAAGCGAGAATTGCGAAATGAGCGGCCCCACCCCGCTGGCCGGGATCAAGGTGGTCGAATTCACCCACATGGTGATGGGGCCGACCGTCGGCCACATCCTCGCAGGGCTGGGCGCGGAAGTGGTTCGGGTCGAGCCGATCGGCGGCGATCAGACCCGGCGGCTGCTCGGTTCGGGTGCGGGCTATTTCCCGATGTACAATCGGGGCAAGCGGTCGATCTGCCTCAACCTCAAGTCAGCTGAAGGTTTGGAAATCGCGCAGCAGCTGTGCGGCAAGGCCGATGTGCTTGTCGAAAACTTCCGGCCCGGCGCGCTGGATCGGTTGGGGCTGGGTTATGAATTCCTTGCCGCGTCCAATCCGCGGCTGATCTATTGCAGCGAGAAGGGCTTTCTGCCCGGACCCTACGAGCAGCGCACCGCGCTGGACGAGGTGGCACAGATGATGGGCGGCCTGGCCTATATGACCGGGCCTCCCGGCAAACCCTTGCGCGCTGGGGCCAGCGTGATCGATGTTACCGGCGGGATGTTCGGGGTGATCGGCGTTCTCGCGGCGCTGGAAGAACGCCACCGCACTGGGCGCGGGCAGAAGGTGGTTGCCAGCCTGTTTGAGACCACCGCCTATCTGGTTGGCCAGCACATGGCGCAGTTCGCGGTGACCGGCAAACCCGCCGCACCGATGCCCGCGCGGGTCAGCGCCTGGGCGATTTACGATGTGTTCGAAACGCGCGACGATCCGGTGTTCATCGGCGTGGTCACCGATGCGCTGTGGGAAAAGTTTTGCGGCCTGTTCGGGCTGGACGAGCTGTGGGCCGATCAATCGATCCGCGCCAACAACCAGCGCGTGCTGGCGCGCGAGCGGATCCTGCCGCGCATCCGCGAACTGATCGCCGGGATGACCCGCGCCGAGGTGATCGCGCGGCTCGATGGCACCGGCATGCCTTTCGCCCCGATCGGCAAGCCGGAAGAGCTGTTCGACGATCCGCACCTCAACGCCGGCGGGCTCGAGCCGGTGCGGCTCGACGATGGGACCGAAACCAAGCTGCCGACCATTCCGCTGCAGCTGGATGGCAAGCGCCCCGGTGCGCCCAGCAGCTTGCCCTTGCCCGGCGCCGATGCCCGCGCGGTGCTGGCCGGGCTGGGCTTTACCGAGGATCAGATTGCCGCGCTGCTCACCAGCGGGGCCGTGGAGGAAAGTGCATGATCCGGATCACATTGCCTTTTCTGGCCCTTGCGACTGCTAGCTGCGCTCACGCACAAGCAACGGCTCCGGCCAAGCCCGCCTCACCGGGAGTCGCTGCGCCGGCCGAGCGGCTGCCCACCGACGTTCGCCGCGCCACGATCATCGTGCGCGATATGGAGGCCAGTCTTAAGCTTTACCGCGACGTGATCGGGCTGAAGGTCAATTACGATACGGTGGTCGAAACCAGCGGGGTGGCGCTGCCAGCCGGGGTGCCCGGGGCCAAGGCGCGGCTGGTGCTGCTCAACGCCAACGATCCCTTCGTCGGTTGGGTCGGGCTGATGCAATGGACCGATCCGCCGCTGCCCGATCCCGGTGCCTACCCCAAGCGCATGGGCCCCGGCGGGGTGGTGCTGGTGCTCAACACCGATGATGTGGCGGGGCGTTGCGCGGCGGCCAAGCGGGTCCCCGGCGTGACCTTCACCGCCGAGCCACGCCTGCAGGTCTATCCCGGCCGCAACGGCGGGCCACCAATCCGGGTGATGGGCTGCAACTTCTTCGATCCGGACGGGATCCTGATCGAGATGAACCAGATCCTGAA
>CAZVMC010000061.1:0-14511 GCA_964628635.1 uncultured Novosphingobium sp.
TTGGCGAAGGCCTCACCGGGCAGGCGGATCACTTCGCTGCGGATCGTCGCGCGGACCGTCGCGACGCGCGGCGTGCCGTCGAGCAATGCCATTTCGCCGACATAGCTTCCGGCAGGAAGGTAGTTGAGGTGGACCTTGCGGCCTCCAACGGTCTTCTCGACCGCCATCGATCCGCGGCGGATCACGTAGATGTCGTTGCCGGTGTCGCCCTCCTGCAGCACGACTTCGCCCGGCTTCACCTGCACGATCTCGGCGAGGTCGACCACTTCGCGCACGTCTTCGCGGGTCAGGCCCGAACCGAAGATTTGCAGCAGCTGCCGCTCGATGGAAACGCGGGCGATGGCGCGGCCTGCAGCGGGGACGGTGGCGATCAGCTTGAGCGCGGCAGTGCGCGAAAGTTCGACGGCCACAACCGGGCCATCGGCGCGCACCGTCGCCCCCCGCGGGCGGCCGGAGATCAGCCCAACTTCGCCGACAATCTGGCCCTGCTCGATTGGCACGGTGATCGCGGGATCGTCCTTGGAAACCTCGACCAACACACCGCCTTCGGCCAGCGCGAACAGCGAGGAGCCGGGATCGTTGCGGACGAACAGTGCCTCGCCGGGGGCGAAGCTGCGCACGGTTGAATCGAGCAGCAGTTCGCGCAGTTGCAGCGGAGAAACCTCGCGGAAGATCTCGATGTTCTGGCCCAGCATTGCGAGCCAGTCGTCAACCGATCTCTGGCCGGGGAGGGGAGCGAACTTTGCCGCGAGGATCGGCTCGTCAGCAGGCCTGAGTGCCGTGTGGCCGTTAATGAATTCAACGACATCGTAGCCTTGATTCATGCAATGCTTGATCAGCGGATAGCCAGCGAGTGCGCCAATTACATGGATGCCGGGCACCGAAGTCTCGAAAGTCGGCGAGAGAACCGGCAGCGCCAGCCGGTCGGGCCCGGTAAACTGAATCCCGCAGCCCTCAACGAAAGCGCGCGGCGGGGCCGAACCCATGCGGGCGATGACCCTGTCACAGCGCAGGCTGACTTCGCCGTCGCGGGTTTCGAGCACGATCTGACCCTTGTCGATCCGCGCGGCGGTGCATTCGAGATGCAGCTGGATGCGCCCGGCGTCGCGCGCTGCCAGCAACGCCTGAACGTTGGCATCCTTCGCAGTGGCGAAATCGGCTGACCGGTTGACGAGGCTGACAACATTGCCCTGCGCCGGATCGGCCGCGAGACCCAAAGCATTCTCGATCCCGGCATCGCCGCCGCCGATCACGAAGATGCGCTCATCATTATACTCGGCCGGGTCGTCGAGCTGGTATTGCACCTGCGCTCCATCGCCGACCGGACAGCGGACGAGGTTCGGATTGCCCTGTGTGCCGATGGCAAGAACCACATTTTCAGCAAGCACTTGGCTGCCGTTTTTCAGCTTGATGATGAACGCGCCTTTGGATCCCTCAATTGCTTGCACTTCGGCATCGTACTGTACGTTGACGCCAGCAGCTTTTGCGCGATCCGCCCATCCATCCAGCACCGCTTCGCGCCGACCTGCCGCAAAGGGCATGTCGCTGCGCAGCACCAGCGCGGCGGGGGTCGCCATCACGTGCTTGCCCCTCTGGTATTTGAAAATCGTGTCGGAGAGGTGTCCGGTCTTTTCCAGCAGAACGTGGCTGATCTTGAGTTCTGCAGTACGTGCCGCCGCGCTGAGCCCCGCGGGACCCGAGCCGACAATCGCGATCCGCACTGCTTCGCTCACTCAATCCCCCTTGGTGCGGAGTGTTGCATAATCGCAGAGCCTAATCCACACCCGCCGCGATGGATGCCAACGAACTTGCCCAATCACCTGCACCACGTTCGCGCTGGAGCACGGCGGCTCTGGTAGTCGCGCTGGTCGCCGCGGGTTTCGCGATAGCGGTCGCGGCCACTCGCCGTTCGGTTCAAACTGCGCCGGCTGTCGCGGCGGGAGCGGCTGCGAACAGTGACCCACTGGCCGTGCTCGAAGCGCACACCCGCGAAAAGCCCGATGACGGCGAAGCTTGGTCTGCGCTCGCCTCCGGTCTGTTCGAAAGCGGGCGCTTTGCCGAAGCCGTGCAGGCCTATAACAGCGCGATCCGGCTCAACCCCAACCGGGCGGTGTTGTGGTCTGCGCGCGGCGAGGCACGGGTCATGGCCAGCGAACGCGATCCGCTGCCAGCGGCCGCGCTGCTCGATTTCGAACGCGCGCTCAGCATCGATCCAAAGGACCCGCGCGCGCGCTACTTCTTGGCGGTGAAGCAAGACCTTACCGGTGACCATGCGGGCGCGATCAACGCCTGGCTCGCGCTTCTGGCCGATACCCCGAAGGGGGCGAGTTGGGAGGCCGATCTGCGCCGGACAATCGAACAGGCTGGGAAGATCAACGGGATCGCGGTTGGGGCAAGGCTGGCCGCGGTCACCCAGCCAGTCGGGGCACCGGCACCCACTGGCATGTCAGGCCCAACTTCCGAAGACCTTGCCCGTGCCGCGTCGCTGCGGCCAGAGGAGCAACGCGCGATGGCCGAAGGCATGGTCGCGCGGCTCGAGGCGCGGCTCAAGGACGAGCCCGGCAATATCGAAGGCTGGACCATGTTGATCCGCAGCCGCATGACCCTTGGCCAGCCCGATCAGGCCCGCGCTGCCTTAAACGCAGCCGTGGCGGCCAATCCCGGCAAAGCCGCGCAGCTGCGTGAGGGGGCTACTGCGGTGGGAGTGCGCTAACCCAATTGCTCCCACACAAACAACGCCGCAGTCAGCACCAGTCCTGCAAGGAAGAGCAGATAGGCCAGCCGCAGGAAGCGGTACTTCTTGTGCTGCAGCACCATCCCGTTCTGGTGAATATCGCGCAGCATCGTGCGGTAGATCGTTTCGTCTTCGCCCAGTTCGGCGATGATC
This sequence comes from uncultured Novosphingobium sp., assembly GCA_964628635.1. Lineage (GTDB taxonomy): Bacteria > Pseudomonadota > Alphaproteobacteria > Sphingomonadales > Sphingomonadaceae > Novosphingobium. Next base: position 2,888 of record CAZVMC010000061.1, read on the forward strand.
CGGTCCGCAAACTCGTCTTCGCTGAGCTGGGTGAAAGTGCCGAAGAACAGGATATTGGGCCTGCCCGCGCCATTCTTGCCCGAAACCGCAGGCAAAACCGCCGCAACTGCAGCCATGGCCGAAAGAAAGGCAAAGCCCGCCAGCACCAGCAGCGACAACGGCACCGGGCCGCCGCGTGCTTGCCCGATCGACAGAGTGAAAACCACGAAGGTCGCGCCCATCAGGATGTTGGCTTTCTGGTCAGCCATTTGGCTGAGCGTCAGGTTGACCTGCGTGGCCGTGCGCACCAGGTGCACCGCGTTTGGCACCAGCTTGTTCGGTTCATCCGCCATCGATCCCCCTCCATCAGATGTAACCGTTGCTAGGCCGAAGCGGCGCGTTTGGCAAAAAGTGCTTACGTTGCAGCGATGCAACGCTTGGCGGTTGGTGGTGTGCAATCCGTCGAGCGCAGCTTGCGGCAATGATCAAATCGGTTAGGAACAGCCAACAACGAAGCGGCGCCCCCCCTTATTTAGCGCCGTCAGGGAAGGAGAGGACTGATGAAGACCCGCACTATGCTTGGCTTGCTTGCCACCTCATCGCTGATCGCGTGGAGCCCCGCGCTGGCGCAGACTGCCGATACTTCGGCGCAGGCCGATGAGGCACCGGCCGAAGAGCAGATCATCATCACCGCCACCCGCCGCAGCGAAGCGCTGTCTGACGTGCCGATCGCGGTATCGGCGGTTACTGGCGACACGCTCGCCCGCACCGGCGCGACCGACGTTCGGGCGCTGGGCCAGGTGGCTCCGTCGCTACTCGTTTCTGGCGCGACCAGCGAAGTCAACTTCACCGCGCGCATTCGCGGGATCGGGACCGTGGGCGAGAACGCCGGTCTGGAAAGCTCGGTCGGCCTGTTCATCGACGGCGTCTATCGCAGTCGCACCGGGGTTGGCCTGAGCGAACTGGGCGATATCGAGCGCGTTGAAGTGCTGCGCGGCCCGCAAGGGACGCTGTTCGGCCGCAACTCCACAGCCGGTCTGATCAACATCGTCACCAAAGGCCCGGAACTTGGCGAGTTTTCGGGCAAGGGTTCGGTCAGCTACGGCAACTATGACTATCTCCGCATCGATGGGGCGATCAATGCGCCGCTCGGCGATAGCGCTGCGCTGCGCGTCGATGCCGTGTGGCAACAGCGCGATGGCTTCATCGACAATGTCACCGCCGGTCAGCCCGACATCAATGACCGCGATCGTTATCTGGTTCGCGGTCAGCTCAAGTTTGAGCCGAGTGAAGACATCACCATTCGCCTGATCGCGGACTATAGCCAGCGCCGCGAAAACTGCTGCGGTGCGGTGTTTATCAACCCGGTCCGGAACCTCTCACGCGGCCCGGATGGCTTTCCGCTTGCGTCGTCGAACAGCCTGGTCCCGCTCCTGACTCTGTTCGGAGCAAATCTCCAGCTTGCCCCGGCGAGCGAAAGCTTTGTCCGCGCGCAATCGACCACGGCCGGCGTCCGGTTCCGGTCGGACAGCGAAGACTGGGGCTTCTCGGGCGAAATCAACTGGGATCTGGGCGGTGCCACGCTGACCTCGATCACCGCCTACCGCGATTACCACAACGAGCAGGGCCAGGATTCTGACTATCAAACGATGGACATCCTGAAGCGGTTTGATCTTGACCGCAATTTCAAGCTGTTCACGCAGGAACTTCGTCTGCAAGGTGAAGCGCTGGACGGGCGCCTGGATTGGTTGGTTGGCGGCTACTATGCCAACGAAAAGCTCTTCGTGGACGACGATATCGTCTATGGCGCAGACTACGAACGTTATGCCAACTGCCTTGCAGCCACGGCACTGTCAGCGGCTCTGGTCAACCCGGCATCGGCCACCTGCTCGAACTTGCCGCTCGCCAATTGGCCCGGCTTCCAGGGAATTGCCACTGCTACCAGTTCGGCCCGCCTGAACGGCACCGGCAACAACGGTTCGACCTTCAATCAGGACAGCGAAAATTACGCCTTCTTCACGCACAACACGTTCGACATCATTCAGGACAAGCTGATGTTGACGGTGGGGGCGCGTTACACGCACGAAACCAAGGATCTGCGGGCGACTGCCAACTTCACCAACACGCTTTGCCCGGCGATTCTCAACACGCCGTTCCAAAGCCTGGCCAGCATTGCCTGCGTGATCAACGGTTCGGCACCGTCGATCGCGGCGGGCTCTCCGGGCACGCGCTTCAGCGAAGGCCAGTGGACAGGTACCGCAGTGCTTTCGTTCAAGCCTGTCGATAGCCTGCTCGTCTATGGTTCGGCTTCGAAGGGCTACAAAGCCGGCGGCTTCAATCTGGACTTCTCGGCGCTTGATCGCCCCTGCAGCACAACGGGTGGTTCGGCGGCCCAGAACGCGGCCTGTGTCGCCTTGCAAGCGCGTCCGGCCAACACTCCGGGCAATGCCCGCGCCGAAGCGAGCGATCTGCAGTTCGCCAGCGAAGAAGTCGATGCGTTCGAAGTCGGCTTCAAGTGGGACGGCCCGGGCATCGATCTCAACATGGCGGCGTTCTATCAGCGCTACAGCAATTATCAGCTCAACACCTTCAACGGCGTGAACTTCGAAGTCACCAACATCCAGGCCTGCAAAGACAGCCTGGCAGGCGCGGATCGCGATGGTTCGGCCACGACCGGTGCTTGCGCTGCCAACCGGCTCAAGCCGGGTGTGACGGTCAAAGGGTTCGAGCTGGAAGCCTATCTGCGCCCAGCGCGCAACTTCACCGTCAACATGGGCCTGACCTATACCGACACCAAGTATGAGGCCGATCTGGTCGGCACGGGCGGGCGTCCGCTCTCGCCGGTGCTGTTCCAGCTGCCGGGTGGCCGCGTGTCCAACGCGCCGCAGTACGTGGCCACGATGGGGCTCAGCTGGACCCCGTCGCTGGGTGACAGCGGGATGACGGCGCTGTTCTACTTCGATGGGCGCCTGCAGAGCGATACCAACACCGGGTCGGACTTGGATGCCGAGAAGATCCAGGATGCCTTCGCGGTGTTCAATGGCCGGATCGGGATCTACGGCCCCGATCGGCGTTGGGGGATCGAACTCTGGGGGCAGAACCTGTTCAACAAGCAGTACTTCCAGATCGCTGCCGACGCTCCGCTGCAGGGCGGCGGGACGTTCAATGCGGTGGCTGCCCCGGCTGCGACCGGGCTTTCGGGAACGGCGAACCAGCTGTTCATCGGTTTCCCGGGCGAGCCGCGGACCTACGGGGTGACTGCCAAGTTCAGTTTCTGATCCGAAGCGCGAGCAAAGAAAAAGGGGCGGCCTCGCGGTCGCCCCTTTTTCGTTTCGGCTTCGGAAGGTTTTGAGAGCGTGCCGCAGGGGCTAGATCAACTCATCCTCAAATCCGCTCGATAATCACCGCCGGAGCCATGCCGCCTGCAGCGCACATAGTGACGAGGCCATAGCGTCCACCGGAGCGCTCAAGCTCATCCAGCGCGGTGCCGATCAGGATTGATCCGGTTGCGCCTATCGGGTGACCCAGCGCACAGGCCCCGCCGTTGATGTTGACCTTCTCACGGTCGAGATCGAGATCGCGGATAAATTTCTCGGCCACCACTGCGAAGGCCTCGTTGATTTCCCAGACGTCGATATCCTCGACCTTCAAGCCGGCCTTTTCGAGCACCTTCTTTGCCGCCGGGACCGGGGCATTGAGCATCAAAGTCGGATCATCGCCCTGGTTGGCATAGGCGACGATCCGGGCGCGCGGCTTTAGGCTGTGTTTTTCAGCATATTCAGGCGAGGTAATCAGCAGCGCCGCCGCGCCATCGACCACGCCCGAACTGTTCCCAGCATGGTGGAAGTGCTGGATTTCGAGGTCCGGATAGCGCCGGTTGATCTGCTTGCGGAAAGTGGTCCCGCCCAGGTCAAAATCGGCAATGCCCGCAAAGCTTGGCTTGAGCGCGGCAAGGCCTTCGGCGGTGGTTTCAGGCCGCGGAAACTCTTCATGATCGAGCGCGACAGTGCCGTCTTCGTTGTAAACCGTGACCAGCGACTTGTCGAAGCGGCCTTCGCGGATCGCCCGGGCGGCGCGCTCCTGGCTGACGAGCGCGAGGGCATCGAGCTCCTCGCGCTTGATCCCTTCGATCGTCGCGATGGCATCGCCGCAGACGCCCTGATGGCTTTGCGGGTGGATTGCGTCGAGCGCTTCGTTGCCTGAGCCCATCAGCCGCGGTGGAAGCCCGGCATTGGCCTGTTCGGCGGCGAAGGCGGCGGTATAGCTCATCATCTCGGTCCCGCCGGCGATCACGCAGTCTTCCATTCCCGACATTACCGAGGCGGCCGCAAAGTTGACCGAGCTGATCCCGCCGCCGCAGAACCGGTCAAGCGTAGTGCCCGAGGCGGAGATATCATAGCCTGCGGCCAGCGCCGCCATTCGCCCGAGATCGCCGCCTTGCTTGCCGTTTTGGCTCGAGGTGGACCAGACGATGTCGTCCACGGTCGCGGTGTCGAGGTTGTTGCGTTCCTTGATCGCCTTGAGCACCGTTGCGGCCAGATGCTGCGGGTGGAGGTGCGAAAGTGCGCCCTTGCCAGGCTTGCCCACTCCGCGCGGGGTGCGAACGGCATCGATGATATAGGCTTCTGGCATTGCGGGGCTCCTTCAAAGCGTTTAACCGCTCGATTAAACTTTGCGGGGACGCGCGGCAAGTGGAATCCATTGCGCTGCGCCTGCCGCCCTGCCACGAGGCTGCCATGACTGAATCCCGCTCGCTGAACCTCGATGGCATCTACAACTTCCGCGACTATGGCGGCTATTCGGTAGCTGGTGGAGCGCGGGTCAAACCGGGCGTGCTCTGGCGTTCCGGCGAGCACGGCGGAGCGAGTGAAGCGGATCTGGCGGCGGTCGACGCCTTGGAACTGGCAACTGTGGTCGATCTGCGCGGCGGAATTGAGCAGGAGGCGAACCCGTGCCGGCGCGGTCCGGGCTTCAAGGCGCAGGTCTGGCGGCAGGATGGGGAGACGGCGGGTCTTGCTCCGCACATCGAGGCAGCCGGCGGGGGGAACGATGCCGATACCGCACGCCGGGCGATGCTGGGGCTTTATGAAGGGCTGCCGTTCCGCGAAAATTTGCGGCCGATGCTAACCTGCTATTTCCGTGCCTTAGCCCGCGATGCGCGGCCCAGCCTGGTTCACTGCGTGGCGGGGAAGGACCGGACCGGTTTTGCTGTGGCGATCTTGCAGCGATTGTTGGGGGTTCACCCCGACGACGTCATGGCGGACTATCTGGCGACCAACACCGCGAGCAAATTGGAGGAGCGGATTGCAAGTGGGGCTTTCCGCCATTTGCCGCGCTATGCCGGGCGCGATGAGGCTTCGATCCGGGCGCTCTGGGGAGTCGACGCGGCCTATCTCGATCGCTCCTTCCAGGCGATCGAGGCGCGGTTCGACAGTGTCAGCGATTATGTCGATCAAGTCCTTCAAATCGGCCCCGAACTGCAGGATCAGCTCAAAACCAACTATCTGATCAGCTAGCGAGGAAGGCCGTCACCTCGACCATGAAGCGATCGAACTGATCGTGGTGCAGCCAATGGCCGGCGTCCTCAAACTCACTGAGCAGCGGCGCGTTGTTGAACACCTCGATGCGGCCATCCGCCGCCGGGCTCGATGCCCAGCTGTCCTTGCCGTAGAGCAGCAGCATCGGGCAGGTGATCGCGGCCCACAGCGCTTCCTGCTCATCATAGGGCATGTCGCTGAACGGCCAGACGTTGAGGTAAGGATCGAATTTCCAGCCCCAGGTTCCATCCTCGTTGCGATTGGCACCGTGGATCGTCAGGTGCCGGGCCTGTTCGTCGGTGAGGAACGAATTTTCTTCCTTCATCCGGGCAAATGCGGCCTCCAGCGTGGGGTAGCGGCGCGGGGTGCGCCCGGCGGCCTTGCGCTTGTCGGCAATCCACTTGCGAAACAGGTTGGCATAGCCAGCCTCGGCGCGTTCGGCGCGGGTCTTGGGGGAAGGGCCCAGCCCTTCGATGTTGACGAACTTGCGCACCTTGTCCGGATAGAGCCCGGCAAACCGCGTCGCGACATTGCCCCCCAGCGAATGGGCGATGATCGTGACTTGCGCAAAACCCAGCGTCTCGATCAGCTGGGCAAAGTCATAGACGAAGGCATTGGTTTCATAGTTCCCGTCGGGGGCCCAGGCGCTATCGCCATGACCGCGCAGGTCGGGGGCGATCACGTGCCAGTCTTTGGCCAGCTCCTCGGCCACCCAATCCCAGCTGCGACAGTGATCGCGTCCGCCGTGTTGCAGGATCAGCGGCGGGGCATCAGGATTGCCCCAATCGACATAGTGCAGTCGCAGCCGCTGCGAGATGAAGCTGTTGGAAGTCGGGCCGTGGATCGTCATGGCGGCAGGCTTTGCGCGCTGCCGCGCTGGAGGTCAACGGGGGGTGTCGACCCAGCGCAGCGCGGCCAGAATCTGGCCTTGCAGCCAGATCCGTGCTTGCGGCTCAACAAAGGAGTGGCTGGCGTCGGGGCAAGTCCGCAGGCGCGCATCATCCTTGTCCCAATTGGCGCGAAAGGCCTGCGCGGTCCGATCACGATCAGCCAGCAGGATCTGGACCGGTCCCTCGAACGGCGCGAGTGCCGCCGCCATCCGTGCGGCAAGGCTGGACTGCGGCCCATCGCCTTGCGCTGCTTCGACCAGGCTGGAGGAAAGCTGGCCCAGCGCCACCTTGCCGGTCAGCAGCCGCAGCCAGGCCTTGGGGTCGACCATTCGCCGCAGATAGTGCGCGCGGATCGCGGCGGGCGGCATCGGGGCGGGAGCTGGAGCCGCCACCGGCTCGGCTTCTTCAAGAGCCGGTTCCGGTTCGGGATCGAAAGTCCAGGGGTTGGCGAGCACCAGAGCCGTGCAGCCAGCACCACCGCTCAGCATCAGCGCACTGGCAGCGTCGCAGTTGCCATAGGCGACCACCCGCCGCAGCGTCGGAACATGGGCGCGGAATGCGGAGATGGCGGCAGAAATATCCGGCGCGGCGCGCTCAAAGCCGCCGTTCGGCCCCTCACTATCGCCCACACCGCGCCGGTCGAACCGGAACACGGGGAACCCCGCCGCGGCGACTTTGTCGGCAATCGCAGCCCAGCTATTCCACGGTCCGGCACGCAATTCGTTACCGCCGCTGACGATCAACAGCCCGGTGGTGCCGCCCGCCAGATCGAGCGAGCCGATCAGGGTGTTGCCTTCGCAGGCAAAGCTTACGAAGCGACGGTTCATTCGGCCAGACCCATCGTGATGACAGCTGCGATTGCATCGGCCTGGCTCTGATCTTCATCGGGTTCGGCGCGCAGCCACAGCGGGTTGCCGCCGACGATCTCTTGATCGATCGGGACGATCCCGGCGCGATCGGCTGGGACGGCACCCTGCAACTGCGCAAGCATCGCCGGCCCGAGCGCATAGCCGATCAGTTCCAGACCATCGGTCTTGCCGGTAGCCAGCAACCCGTCCTGCGTCTCTTCCCGTCCCAGTTCGCGCGAAGCCAGGATCCGCGCGCGCAGCATTTGGCGCAGCAGGCTGGCGCCTTTGACCGGTGCATAGTGCCAGCCGGGGATGACCTTGGGCATCACCAGCCCGCCGCCGCGTAGCGCGAACACACGGGTGGCCCGGAAATGGTTGACTGCCCCCAGCATCGCGCCGGTCCAGCTCTCCAGCGATTGCGCGGCAAGGCTTGCCCCGCTTTCGTTGGTGCCGGGAAGATCGGGCAGGAAGCAGTCGATCCCTGCGCCATCAAGCCGGCGCATCACTTCCACGGTCAGCCGCCGCAGCTTGTTGCCTTCATCGAACAGCGCGGGGATGATCAGAACCCGGTGCTTGCGCGCAGAATCGAAGGTCAGGGTATATTCGGCCGTTTCGCTGCCATCGGCAGCGGGACAAGGCCAGACGGCGGGCTTCACGCCGCCAGCTTGGCTTCGGTAAAGGCGAGTAGCGCCCCGTAGGTTTCCATCAGATCGGCATCGACTTCATCGTCTTCGATCACGATGTCGAAGCGGTCTTCCATTTCGGTCAGCAGACCAGCCACCGCCATCGAATCGAGCTCGGGCAGGTAGCCGAACAGCCCGGTGTCCGCGTCAAAATCATCCGCCTGCCCGGGCTTGAGGCCCAGCACGTCGGTCAGGATCTTGCGAAGTTTGCGATCGGTAGAGCTGCGCATCGGTTCCCCGTGACCGTGATTGCGTGTGGCGAGGCCTCTAGTCATGGCGCGCCTTTCCGGCAAGGCCGCGCAGCAGGTGTTTGGCGATTTTCGGCCAGTTTCCCGGCCAGCCCGGGCGAAAGGCCTCGATCCGGTAGCGTGGGCGCTCGCTTTCCATCCAGTCGCGCTTGTAGGAATCGTTGCCTGTGCCGAAATCCACCAGCGCCACTTTGTCGCGATCGATCACCTGTTCAAGCAGCGCCGCGCTTAGCGTGGTTCCGGGCGAAAGCGGCTTGGACGCCTCGGTATGGGCCAGCTTGTGGATGAAGGCGGTTCCGGCTTCGACCGTCCAGAACTGCGCTGCAACCGGCTCGCCTTCATGGCGGGCAATCGCCAGCCGCAAGCGCCCGGCTGCGCCTTCCTGCTGCGCGAAGCGGCGAAGGAAACCCGGGCAATCTTCGCTGGGCTTCCAGCTTTGCGCATAGATCGCTTCGTAAGCGGCCCACTCGGCACGCTCGAAATGGGTAATCAGGTTGACGCTGACTTTGCCCGCCTTCCGCTTGAGCGTGGTTCGGATCTGGCCCGGCCGTGCCGCGATATATTCGGCATAGCTGCGGCCACGGACCTCAAGAATGTGGTTGGAATCGCAGCGCTCGCGGAACACCGCCCAGCCGCCCGCGCGGAAGGCGGCCTCCAGCAAGTCGGCATCGCCGTCGCAATTGGGGACGGGGGAAAGCACGATGTGCGGCGCTTCGCCAGCCAGATCGCTGGCGAGCGCGGTCAGCAAGGCCAACGCATCGCCGGTTGGAGATACGATGGGCTTGATCCGGAAGCTGTACCAGTTTGCCAGCGCCACCAGCTTGCGACTTTCACGGCGCAGCGGCAGCATCGCCCGCATTGCGCCATCTCGGGCAACGACCATCAACGGCAGGAAGTTGCAGCAATCGACCAGCCCCTGCCACCATTCAAGCCGGTCAAACGGCGCGCGTGCGTGATCCGGGCTGAGCAGCGCCGCCAGCGCCGCATCACCTTGCACTTCGTTAAGATCATCGTGATAGTTAACCACGATCGCCAAGTCTAAGTCCCCCTCGGAGCCCCGTTCAAACCGTGCCAAAAGCCCTGAATTCCGCGATCCGGCCGCTCGACCATCTCGTGCTCCAGGGGCAAGACGCGAGCCCGGCACTCGTGCTGCGTGATCGCACCTTAAGCTACAAGGACTTAAGGGATCGTGTCGGTCAGCTGGCGGCCCGGCTGAAAAATTTGGTTCCGGCGCATGGTGCGCGGGTGGCGAGCTGGTCCGCCAAGGGCGAATTGACCTGCCTGTTGCCGCTGGCTGCGGCCCGAGCCGGATTGGTTCATGTGCCGATCAATCCGCTGCTCAAGCGCGCGCAGGTGGCGCACATTCTGGCGGATAGCGGGGCAAGTTTGCTTGTCGGCACTCCGGCCAGACTGGACACTTTGGAGCCGCAAGACATAACGGCGGGTTGTGCGACTCTTGGCGAGCTCGACGCCCTCACTGAGTCTCTGAAATTCAAGCCATTGACAGAGTCATCTACCAATCCGGATGAACTTGCAGCGATCCTCTATACCAGCGGGTCAACCGGCCGCCCCAAGGGGGTGATGCTCAGCCACGCGAATATGTGGCTGGGGGCCGAAAGCGTGGCTTCCTATCTGGGGCTTGAATCCGACGACCGGACACTGGCGGTGCTGCCGCTGTCGTTCGATTACGGCCAGAACCAGCTGCTTTCGAGTTGGTATGCTGGGGCCAGCGCAGTGCCGCTCGATTACCTGACCCCGCGCGACGTGGTGAAAGCGATTGACCGCCACAATGTGACAACCTTGGCCGCTGTCCCGCCACTGTGGGTGCAACTGGCCGAGCTTGAATGGCCGCCTGAAGTCGCCGCCAAACTAAGGCGTCTGACCAACAGCGGCGGGGCCTTGACTCCCGACCTGGTCAAGCGGCTGCGCGGCCTGTTCCCGCAGGCGCGGCTATTCGCGATGTATGGCCTGACCGAAGCGTTCCGTTCGACCTTCCTCGATCCAGCGCTGATCGACAGCCATCCGACGTCGATGGGCAAAGCAATCCCGCATGCCGAGATCCTGGTGATTGGCGATGATGGTGCAGTGACCGCCGATGGGGAAGAAGGCGAACTGGTCCATTGCGGGCCGCTGGTGGCGCAAGGCTATTGGCAGGATGCCCTGCGGACCTCCGAGCGGTTCAAGCCCGCGCCGGCCGCTTCGCGCTATGGCGGAATGGCCGTCTGGTCGGGCGACCGGGTGAAGCGCGATGCCGATGGGCTGCTCTATTTCGTGGGGCGGCGCGATGCGATGATCAAATCGGCCGGCAACCGGATCAGCCCGCAAGAGCTTGAGGAGGCGGCGATTGCTACCGGACTGGTGGCGGAGGCGGTAGCGCTGGGTGTGCCGGATGCGCGGCTCGGCCATGCCGTCCATCTGGTGGTCCGCGCGGCCCCAGGGGCGGTCGATGCCGAGGCAGAATTGCCGCGCCGTCTGATGCAGGAACTGCCCAATTTTATGCAGCCCAAAGTCATCCACTGGCGAAAGGCCATGCCGATCAGCCCCAACGGCAAGCTTGACCGTGCGGGCCTTGCGCAGGAACTGGCGGCATGAAGCCGCTCGGCCCAATTCCCGCCGGATTTTCGGCGATCGATGGTGAGCTGGCAATTGCGGGCCAGCGGGTGAGCGCGCTGGTTGAGCAAGCCGGTTCCACCCCGCTGTTCGTCTATTCGGCGGAGCGGGTGCGTGCGCGGGTGGCGGAACTGCGCGCGGCGCTGCCCGGCCGGGTTGCGCTGCACTATGCGGTGAAGGCCAATCCCTACCGTCCCTTGCTCGAAGCGATGGACGGACTGGTCGACGGCTTCGATATCGCCTCGGGCGGCGAGCTGGCGATGGTCCGCGCGGCGGGAATCGATTCGGCGCGGGTCAGCTTTGCCGGCCCCGGCAAACGCGATGCCGAACTCGAAGCTGCGATCGCGGCTGGAGCAACGCTCAATCTCGAATCCGACGGTGAGGCGCAGCGCGCGCTGGCCATCGCCGCGCGGCTCGGCGTGACCCCGAGACTGGCGGTACGGGTCAATCCCGATTTCGATCTCAAAGGCTCGGGCATGAAGATGGGCGGCGGAGCCAAGCCGTTCGGCGTCGATGCCGATCGGGTTCCGGCGCTGGTGCGGATGCTGGTTGAGAGCGGTGCCGATTGGCGCGGCTTCCACATCTTCGCGGGCAGTCAGGCGCTTGATGCCGAAGCCATTGCCGAGACGCAGGCGGCTACGCTCGAGTTAGCGGCAAGGCTGGCGCGTGAAAGCGGCATGGCGCTGCCCAAGTGCAATCTCGGCGGCGGCTTCGGTATTCCCTATTTCCCGGGCGACACCCCAGTCGATCTGGCGCTGGTGGGGGAGAAGCTGGGCGAGCACCTCAGCAGCTTGCCGCCTGAACTGGCCGATACGCAATTCTGCGTGGA
>CAZVMC010000062.1:0-14365 GCA_964628635.1 uncultured Novosphingobium sp.
GGGCGAAATCGTAGCGCGGGTAGAGCGCCGAGAGCTTGACCGAAATGCCGGGCGAACGGACAATTCCTTCGCCCGCTTCCTGCGCAATCCGCGCCAAAGCCCCGGCATAGGACTGCCGATAGCGCTCGGCATCGGCAAAAGTCATTGCTGCTTCGCCGAGCATGTCAAAGCTGTGCGTCAGACCTTGCTTGCGTTCGGGAGTCGCGCGTTCCAGCGCTTCGTCGATGGTTCGCCCGAACACGAATTGCCCACCCAGGATCTTCATCGCTTGCAAGGTCGCTTGGCGGATCACAGGTTCGCCCAGCCGCCCGACCGCGCGTTTTAGTGCGGCGGCAAAGCCATCGGCCTTGCGCTGCTGGAGCACCTGGCCGGTCAGCATCAGCGAAAAGGTAGCGGCGTTGACGAAAGTCGATCCGCTTTCCCCCAGGTGCTCTCCCCAATCGATTCCCGACAGCTTATCGTGGATCAGGGCGTCAGCCGTTGCAGCGTCGGGAACCCGCAGCAGCGCCTCGGCAAGGCACATCAATGCAATGCCCTCATCGGTACCAAGACCGTAGGTCTGCAAGAAAGCATCGAGCCCGCTGGCCTTGTGCGAACGCGCCCCTTCAACCAGCTGGGCAGCGATCTGGCTGGCCTCACCATGGACAGCGCTGGCCGGTGCGGCATCGCGCAACCGCTCCAGGATGCAATCGGTTTCATCCTGCCGATAGGCGCGGCGAAGCGCAGTGCGATCAAGCAGTTGGATCACGCCAAATCTCCAGTTTCAAGGCCAGAGTGGCCCTAGCACTGGTTGCAGTAGAAACCAATCTTGCGGCCTTGGTTTGGCAAATTGTTGCAAAATCGAAGGTTTCTGGGCATGGGCAAGCTGATCGAACGCAGACGATCATGAAGAGGGTAGTGACAGACCGATTTCGCATGCTGCGGGCTCTTGCCTGCATGCCGTTGCTGCTGGGCGCGGTGCAGCCCACTCCGGTCGCAATGACCGTGGGTGCGGGTTCCGCTGCCCAGGCCGCGGCGACAGCGAGGATGGTCCGGTCATTTATCGATTTCACGCGGTGGCCGACCCAGCCCAATCCGGTGACGCTGTGCGTTGTCGGTCCCGCAGTGAACACCGCGCAGCTTGATGGGCTTGCGACCAGCGACGGCCGGCGGATTGTGCGCCGCAATGTCAGCGCCGCCGCGCTGCCGAGCGCAGGCTGCAACGTCGCCTATTTCGGGCGTCTCGATCCGGCCGCATTGCGCCAGGCAGTGCAAGTCGTGCGCGGCAAGGGCGTTCTGACCATTTCCGAAAGCGATCCAACCTGCCGTAGCCAGACCATGTTCTGTCTGCGACCCGGCGCTCAAGCGCTGGGCTTTCAGGTCAATATCGATGCCGTGTCGCGCTCGGGTTTGAAAGTCGATCCGCGCGTGCTGCGCATGGCAGCGGGGAGCACCTGATGCCCTATCGCGGCCATGCTCTGCCCACCTTGCGCGAATTGCTGGCGCAGACGCACATGCGGCTCATTCTGTTTGCGGTGACCCTTGCGGCAGCCAGTTTGCTGGTCAGCGGCACGGTGGTGATCCGCAACTATGCCCAAAAGAACCTCGATCTGCTGGCCCGCACCGTAAGCTATACGGTCGAACCGGCGATCGTCTTCGGTGATGCGGAAGCGGTGCGTGAGGGGATGATCTCGGTCGCCGGTGTCTCGACCGTTGAACGGGTCGAGGTGCGCGGCACCGATGGAAAGCTGATCGCGGCTTGGAGCAAGGCGGAGGATGCCGGGGCAAGCTCGGGCATGGAACAATTCGCGAATTCGATCCTGTGGGACCGGCCTTCGACCAGGCCAGTCACGCACTCGGGTGAGAAGATCGGCGAGGTTCGCGTTTTCGGCAATTCCGAGGGCATCCTGCGTTACACGTTGGCGGGGATGATCATTGCCCTAGCTTGCCTTGGGTTAACCGTTCTGGCGACCCGGATTCTCGCACGGCGACTTCAGCAGGAGGTCATCGCCCCGCTGAGCGAACTGGCCGAGATTTCGCATGCCGTGCGGACAGAGCGGGCCTTCCATCGCCGTTTGCCGCGCTCCGGTATTGCTGAGATCGATACTTTCGGGCGTGATTTCAACGCATTGCTGACCGAGCTGGAAGGCTGGCATCACGGCCTGACCAGCGAGAATGCTGAACTCGCGCGTCGAGCCAGCCACGATCCGCTGACGCAGCTCGGCAACCGCGCGCTGTTCGAGCACACCCTTGCCGAGGCGATCGCTGCCGCGCTTCAAGATGGGACCAGCCTTGGCATCTGCTTCCTCGATATCGACGCGTTCAAGCAGATCAACGACACGCACGGCCACTCGGCCGGGGATGCTGTACTGGTTGCGGTTTCGGAAAGGCTCAGGGCAGCAATCCGGCATGGTGACCGTGCGTTTCGGCTTGGTGGTGATGAATTCGCGCTGCTGCTGCCCGCTCTAAATGACGCGGCACACATCGCCGGCCTGCGCGAACGGATTGAGCGTGAAATGACGCAGCCCGTCATCTTGCCGGATGGTCACCAAGCAACCGCCGACATTTCGATCGGCATCGCTGTATTTCCTGACGATGGACTGGGGCCACAGGATTTGCTGCGGAATGCTGATTCAGCCATGTATGCCGACAAGCTGCGGCGCCGAAACGAAGAGTGAGGAAGGGGTCGATCATGCGTAAAGTTCTGGTGTTGTTTGCAGCCCTGCTGGTGGCTGCCTGCCAAACCGTTCCCGCCGTGCGCGGGTTCTCTGCCCAACAAGTTGCCGTGCTCAAGCAAGAGGGCTTCGCCCCGGTTGGCGAAAACTGGGAGCTTGGCATCGCCGACCGGGTGCTGTTTGCAGTTAACGAAAGCGAGCTGAAGCCAGAGAATGCGGCAGTAATCGAACGTCTCGCCAAAATCCTGCTGGGCATCGGCATTGGTGGCACCATGGTTGAAGGGCACACCGATTCGACGGGATCTGCCGAATACAATCAGGCGCTCTCGTTGCGCCGGGCGCAGTCGGTAAAGGCGGCGATGGTTGCAGCGGGAATGGCCGAGCCGGCAGTTCGGGTCGTCGGTCTTGGTGAAACCGATCCGATCGAAAGCAACGATACGGAAGAAGGCCGGGCGCAAAATCGCCGGGTCGTCGTAATCGTGGCACCCAGTGATCTGGTCGATCAATAGGCACAACGGTTGGCCCGGCTTGCCTTCATCAAGCGCGGGGTGCATCGCTGATTGACGATGCCAAACGAGCCGCAAATTGTTGTCGCGCCACCAGCGGCGCTCGACCTTGCGATCGGGGTGGAGCTGCTGGACGGGGCACTCGCCCGCGATCCGGAAAATTTGCGCCTGCTAGGCAATTTGGCCACTCGGCTGGTCCAGCTCGATCGGTTTGAGGAAGTCATCGCGCTGCTCGCGCCGCGGCTCGAGCAGCTCGATTTCGGTCTGTGCCTGCTCCTTGCCAAGGCAAGCTTTTTCAAGCGCGGGACCGATCTTGTGAAGGCTGGCTTGGCACTGCGCGCGGCTGAGCGGGCGCTTCATCTGGCGGAAAGCGACCGGCAACGCGCCCGCGCTTTGGCTGATCGCGGCAAGGCGCTGCGCGAGTTGGGTGAAAAGGCGAAAGGCGCTGCCGATCTCGAGCAGAGCGTTTCGGTCGATCCGGGCGGCGCAATTGGCTTCAAGCGTTATGCTATCCTGCTGCTGCGCTCCCGCGAATATGCCGCGCTCGAAAGGCTGACTTCGGGCCTGGTCGAGCAGGGCCATGGTCGAACCAGCGTCCTCTCCTACCGTGTGCTGGCCTTGACGGGTCTGGGGCAGGGGGAAGCTGCGCGGGAACTGGCTGGCTTCGATCGATTTGGCTTGGTCGACCAACTGCCGCCACCGCCCGGTTGGGCCGATCTCGCGGCATTCAACGCCCAAGTGGCAAGCGAGATTCTTGCCAACCCCGGGCTGCGGTTCGATCGCTATGGTACGGCATCGCAACACAGCTGGCGGGTCGATGCACCGCTGGGCGCCAAGACGCCGGCAATCGCGGCGCTGGTGCGGGCAATTGTTGCCAATGCCGGTCAGACGATCGCGGCGCTTCCGCAAGCCGAGCATCCATGGCTTGCCGTGCGGCCCGACAAATTGGAGCTAAAGTGTTGGTCGGTAATCACCGGCGCAGAGGGTTTCGAGCGCTGGCACCTCCATCCCGAAGGCTGGATGAGCGGTGGCTACTACGTTCAGGTGCCCGAAGCGGTCACTTCAGGCTCTGACAACAAAGGTTGCTTCGCTTTCGGCCTGCCCGTTGAAGATGTGGGCAAGGCCGAAGCGGCGGCTTTTGGCGAGAAGCTGGTGCGGCCCCGCAGCGGGATGCTTAGTCTGTTTCCCTCCCATGCGCAGCACAGCACTTTTCCGCATGGCTGTGAGGATAAGCGGATTTGCCTGGCTTTTGACCTTTGCCCAGCTTGAGTGAGCCTGCCTAACGCTCGCGCCACCACAACATGAATTCGGCAAAGATCGCGGTCAGTTGGACCTGGTTGGCCTCTGCAATCGTGCGGGGGCCGTTTGCCGCTACACTGGCCAAGGTCAGGTCGAGCCAGGCAAGGTCGATCCAATCGTCCAGGCCAGCGCGGCGGAATTCGGCAATCCGTTCGCGTGCCGACGGTGCCTGGCGCTGTAAGCGCGGTAAGTGATCGGGCGAGGCCGGCATCCCGCGGCGGCGCAAC
Organism: uncultured Novosphingobium sp.; assembly: GCA_964628635.1. Taxonomy (GTDB): domain Bacteria; phylum Pseudomonadota; class Alphaproteobacteria; order Sphingomonadales; family Sphingomonadaceae; genus Novosphingobium. The sequence continues at coordinate 4,687 of CAZVMC010000062.1, forward strand.
CGCACTTGGTCGGGTATCCGGCCATCCAGCAGGCTGCGCACCACGGGCCGATCGGGTCCCTGGGCCATGAGGGTTTTGATCGGAAAACCCGCGAACAGGCGCAAAAGCCGCAGATCGCGGTAGGGAAAGTCCATCCGCAGCGCGCCGGGATACAGCTCGTTGTTGTGCTCCAATGCCTTGCCCGCTCCTGGCATGTAGCCGAACAGCCCGTCGCCAAAGCTCCTGCCGGCGCGCATGACCGGCTCAGCCATGGCTTCACCCAGCTCGGAAGCGAGACTGGCGATCCGCTGCGGGGCAATGCGGACGTGGAAGGGATGCTTGCCAATTTCTGTTGCTTGTGGCGCGGCGAACCGGTCTCTGATCAGCGCTGCTAGCGGGCGCAGCCGGTGCAGCGGCCCGGACCGGGGCAGGCGAGCCGTCGCGGTCATTTCGCCAAAAGTGCCGTTGATCAGCACGGTTGCCCCAGCCAAAACAGCCGCCGTTTGCATCGTTTCCGTCAGCAGGTGGCGGTTTGATAGGGGCGGACCATTGGCGCCCAGAAAGATCTGCTCACTGGGTCGGTAGGTATTCAGTGACTCGGTCGGCGCAATGCACTCGAGCGGTAGACCCAAACTTTCGGCAACCATCGCCGCGAACCGGGTTTCGTCGGGGAAATTGCTACCCGGCGGTGCGGCCGATGTGATGCAAATCGGCTTCGCTTGCGCCGCTTTCGCCGCAAAAGTGGCCAGCAAGCTCGAATCGAGACCGCCACTTAGCAGTACGGCGCTGCGCGGATGGCGCACCGTGCGCTCGGCCATGATTGTGGCGAGCATCGAATCGGCTTGCGCCACAAGATCGGCGTAACTGCCTGTGACTCTGGGCTGCGGGCTGAGCGGATCGCAGCGGGCAATCGCAGAGTCGCCGTGGGGCGAGATCGTCAGGCTTTCCCCGGGGCCAAGTTCCTGCACGCCGCGCAGGAAGGTGCGCCGGGCGAGAATGCGTCTGGCATTCTGCCGACCGACGCGACCCAGCAGGCCTACTTCGTCGATGTTGCTGTCGACCCAGTCCAGCCGGGCAAGGGCGTAGATGTCCGGAGCGATCGCCCAATGGGGTCCGCGCTGGGCCCAGAGCAGCGGGTCGCGCAGCGCCGCCGATGTCATCGCGGTCACACTGCCATCTGCGCGGCGCTGGATTATCGACCATTCACCGATCACTTCGGCCGGCGTCTCGCTGCCAAACCGTTCCAGCGCGCGCGCGACGATCAGTCCAGTGGGCGCAGGGAAGTGCAGGTCCATTCGGGCGGCGAGGGCTTGCGGTTCCTCCACCTCACCCACCACGATTGTTGAAGCTGCAGCGTCGACATACTCGTGGACCAACGCACGGCTGCGACCATCCCAGCCCATAGTGGCCCAGCTTGCATGTCTGGCTGTCAGGCCGAGCTTCGCCAGGTCGGCTTCGGCCAGCGGCCCTCCGTCGGTCCGCCACAGCGCCGTGCAGCCACTTTTGCGCGGCGCATTAGCCATGGCGTGATAGGCGCGGCTTGCCCAGCAGCCGAGCGGGCGGCATAGCCGCAGGATGAACGGCCCTCTCGATACCGATGCCCGGCGTTTGGCCCGCGATGCGCTCGCGCGCCAAGCCTATGCCAGCGATAGGGTGCGGCTGAGTGACCCTGATCTTGCCGATTACGCCTGGCTGGTTTCGACCCACCGCGGCCTCTATGCCGTATCCGATGAAGAGGTGAAGCTGGTCTGCCATGGGTGGTTCTTTGGTATAAGGCTCCACGAACAAAGCCTATACCTGTTTGAGAATTGTGCGCACCGGGATCGGAGCGTCGATCTGGGGCGGTTGTTGCGGTTTGATCTGACGGGCGCGCGGATTGCCGAGGCGCACGTTGTGGCCAAGGGGCTGCATCCCAATTGCCATCAGCTGGCGATCATCGATGATGTCATTCATTTGCTCGATACCGCGCGGCAGACGATCCTGCGGTTTCGCTGCAATGGTGAGCCGCTGGAGCCGGTCCGGCCGTTCGGGTCCGCGCTGCCCAGCGACACCAGCGGCGCCTACCACCACATCAACTCGATCGCAGCGGTGGATGATCGCATCGCGGTGCTGTTGCACAACGGCAAAGCTCTGCCCGAGCGCAACAGCCAGCTCGCCTGGTTCGATCACGATTGGAATGCAATCGGCCGAACCGAGCTTCCCGGCCGCATGTGTCACGACATCGTTTTGAACGATGATGGGTGCCTGTGGCACTGCGCTTCTTTGGACGGCGACATCGTCTCCTCAGCCGGAGACCGCATCCACATTGCTGACGATTTTATGACTCGAGGGCTGGCCTTTTCGGAAGACCGACTGATGGTCGGATATTCGACCTTTGGCCCGCGCCAGATGCGGGACGGATTGCGCGGCGGCGTGAAGATTTATGATCGGGGCGGTGCGGAAATCGCAAACCACATTCTCGGCGGACCGCCAGCCGACATCATTTCGCTCAGGCCATCTCTGGCCTGAGCGATGACAAGACGATTTGTCTTTGAATCAGAAAATCAGGAAGCCTGGCAGTCCGGGAAGGGATTGCCACCAACGTCCGCGCCGCCGCCGGGCTGGGCATGGGTTTCAAGCACGTCGAGTTCGACGATCTCGGGTTCAATCCAGGCAAGCTTGGTCGACGAGGCGTCCATTTCAAAAATCCCCAGTTCGTGCGCCGCCCGCTTGAACGAGTCGGAGCAAAAATTTCCAAACAGTCCAGTTTCGCGCAAACCACCGGTCCAGCGCGATTCCGTGCGAGAGCGACCTCTGGGAATTTCCATACAGCATTCAGCGGATGTCGCAACCCGCAACTGGAATGCCAAAGACGCTACCAATCGTAGTCTGCAACACCGATAAGGTCGGCATGAATCTTACCGAGAAAAGCTGGCAGTTCTGGGTCGATCGCGGCGGAACCTTTACCGACGTCGTCGCACGCGACCCCGTCGGTGCCCTTCACACGGCAAAGCTTTTGTCCGAAGATCCTGCGCGCACCCATGACGCGGCGATCGCGGCGATTCGCGAATTGACCGGGATCGCTACGGGTCCGTTGCCCCCGCTTGATCTGCGTATGGGGACCACTGTCGCCACCAATGCCTTGCTTGAACGCAAGGGAGAGCAAACGGTGCTGGCGATCACCGCCGGTTTTGGCGATGCGCTGCGGATCGGCACGCAGGAGCGGCCCGAACTTTTCGTTCGGCGCATCGAATTATCCGAGCCACCGCATGCCCGGGTGATCGAAGTGGCCGAGCGGGTCCGCGCCGATGGAACGATCGAACGCGCGCTCGATGAAACAGTGGCGCGGGCTGACTTTGCCGAGGCCTTCGCGGCGGGCTTTCGCGCGATCGCGATTGTCCTGATGCACGGCTATGCCTACCCGGCGCACGAAGCGCGGCTGGCTGAACTGGCGCGCGAAGCTGGATTTACGCAGGTTTCGGTCAGCCACGAAGTGGCACCGCTGATCAAGTTGATTGGGCGTGGTGACACCACGCTGGTCGACGCCTATCTCTCGCCCGTCCTGCGGCGCTATGTCGATGCTGTTTCAGCCGAGCTGGGCGAGCAGAGCAGGCCGCTGTTCATGCAATCAAGCGGCGGTCTGACCGATGGCGCGCGCTTTCGCGGCAAGGATGCGATCCTCTCCGGCCCAGCAGGGGGGATCGTCGGAATGGCGCGAACCGCCGAACTCTCGGGCGTGTGCAAGGTCATCGGCTTCGACATGGGCGGGACTTCCACCGACGTCAGCCACTATGCCGGTGCCTTCGAGCGCGACAGCGAAACCCGAGTCGCCGGCGTGCGGATCCGCGCGCCGATGATGCGGATCCACACTGTCGCGGCCGGCGGTGGGTCGATCTGCCGGTTCGATGCCGGGCGGCTGGTGGTCGGCCCGGAAAGCGCCGGGGCGGTGCCCGGCCCCGCTTGCTACCGGCGCGGCGGACCGCTGACGGTGACCGATTGCAACGTGTTGTTGGGCAAATTGCGGCCCGAGCATTTTCCGAAGCTGTTCGGGCCGAACGGGGACCAGCCAATCGACCGCCAGGCAGTGGCCGAAAAGTTCGCTGCGCTAACCGAAGCGATCCGCGCCGAGACTGGGCAGGTCCATTCCTCCGAGTCGCTGGCCGAAGGGTTCATCGCGATCGCGGTCGCCAACATGGCCAACGCGATCAAGCAGATCTCGGTCGCGCGCGGCCACGATGTGACCGGTCATGCGCTGGCCTGCTTTGGCGGAGCGGGCGGGCAGCACGCCTGTCTGGTCGCTGATGCCCTGGGGATCGAAAGTGTGCTGGTGCACCCGCTTGCCGGCGTCCTTTCGGCCTATGGCATGGGGCTGGCGAGCGAGGCAGCCGTGCGTGAGCGAACCTTGGGACTGACTCTGGTAGCCGGGGTTGAAACGCAGGTAGAAACCGCCCGAGCCGAGCTGACCGATTTGACCTTGGAAGAGCTGGGCAAGCCGCCAAGCCGGATCGAGACGAGCCTGTTCCTGCGCCGCGAAGGGTCTGAAAATGCTATCGAGCTCCAGCCCGGCCCTGCCAGCGAACTGGCCACCGGCTTTGCCGAGGCTCACCGCGCGCAGTTCGGCTATGACAGCAGCGGGGCGCTGGTGGTTGACCGGATCCGGGTTGAGGCGATTGCCGAGGATGCCAGTGCGGCGCAACTCAACTGGCCGATGCCGCCACAGTCCGGTCCGGCGTTGGCGGAAGAGCGGGTGTGGCTGGGGGGCGTCGAATATGCGGTGCCGATCCACGACCGCGCCGATCTCGCCGCTGGGTTCTCTGCAGCAGGACCGCTGATCGTAATCGATCCGCTGGCGACGACAGTTGTGGAACCAGGCTGGTCGCTGGTTGTCGATGGGGATGGGACCTTACGCCTGACTCGGACCGCTCCCCGCGTGGGTGCAGTTGCAGCCGGGACCGAGGCTGATCCAGTTCGGCTTGAGATTTTCAACGGGCTGTTCATGGCGATCGCTGAAGAGATGGGTTCGGCCCTCGCCCGCTCGGCCACTTCGGTCAACATCCGGGAAAGGCTGGATTTTTCCTGCGCTGTTTTCGACGGTGCCGGGCGGCTGGTGGCCAATGCGCCGCATATGCCGGTGCATCTTGGCTCGATGGGGGAGTCAGTGCAGACGGTGCTGCGCGCCCGGGGTGGTGGCCGGGACGGCCGGGGGGTGTTGCGGGGCGATGCCTATGTGCTCAACGCGCCCTACGCCGGGGGGACACATTTGCCTGATATTACTGTGGTCATGCCGGTATTTGTGGGCGAATCGGCCGAGCCCGATTTCTGGGTCGCCGCCAGAGGCCACCACGCCGATGTCGGCGGAATCGCGCCCGGATCGATGCCGCCGGGCAGCCGTAGCATCGAGCAAGAAGGCGTGCTGCTCGACAACGTCCTGATTGTCGATCAAGGTCTTTATTGCGAGGCCGAACTCTCGGAACAACTGTCCAGCGGTCCATATCCATCGCGCAATGTGGCAATGAACATCGCCGACCTTTCCGCTCAGGTCGCTGCCTGCGCGCGCGGCGCATCGGGGCTGGAGCGGGCCTGCGCGGAACATGGCACGGCGGTGGTCAAAGCCTATATGGACCATGTCCATGCCAATGCCGAAGAAGCCGTCCGGCGATTGATCGGCAGGCTTGAGGACGGTGCGTTCAGATACGAGATGGATTCGGGCGCGGTGATTGCCGTGGCGATCAAAGTCGATCGCGCGGCCCGCCATGTCACGATTGATTTCACTGGGACCAGCGACCAGCTGCCGGACAATTTCAACGCGCCGTTCAGCGTGGTCCGCGCCGCCGTGATGTATGTCCTGCGCACGATGATCGACGATCCGATTCCGATGAATGAGGGCTGCCTTGCCCCGGTCACGATCCTGGTCCCCGAAGGCTGCATGCTGCGCCCGCGCTTTCCCGCGGCGGTGGTCGCGGGCAATGTCGAGACCAGCCAGGCCGTCACCGACGCACTGTTCGGGGCCTTCGGGGCGATGGCGGCGGCGCAGGGGACGATGAACAATTTCACCTTCGGCAACGATCGTTATCAGTACTACGAGACTATCGCGGGCGGTTCCGGCGCAGGGCCCGATTTCGACGGAGCCAGCGCAGTCCAGACCCATATGACCAACAGCCGCCTGACCGATCCGGAGGTGCTGGAGACGCGCTTTCCGGTGCTGCTGGAAGAGTTCAGCATCCGGCGCGGCTCGGGCGGGGCGGGTGCGCATAAGGGCGGCGATGGCGCGGTGCGGCGGGTGCGGTTCCTCGAAGCGATGGAGGCCGGGATCCTCTCCAACCGCCGCCGCGTGCCGCCGTTCGGTCTTGCGGGCGGAGATGATGGGGCATTGGGCTCGACCAAGGTCGAGCGAAGCTCAGGCGAAGTTGAAGTGCTGGGATCGACCGGCAGCGTGACAGTGGAACCCGGCGATGTCATGGTGATCGAAACGCCGGGCGGCGGAGGCTACGGAAGCAAATGAACTACTGGCCGCTGCTCGGTATCGCCGTGATCGTCCTCGGCTTCGTGCTGCGATTCAATCCGCTGCTGGTGGTGGTCGCCTCGGCGCTGACTACGGGGCTGGCGGCGGGGCTGGATTGGCATGCGATCGTCAGCGCCTTCGGCAAGGCGTTCAACGATACCCGCTATGTCAGCGTGGTCTGGATCGTGCTGCCGGTGATCGGCCTGCTTGAACGGCACGGGCTGCAGGAACGCGCCAAGGCGCTGATCGCGGGGCTCAAGGGCGCCACGCTGGGCCGCTTGCTGGCGGGTTATCTGCTGCTGCGCCAAGCCACCGCCGCGCTGGGGCTGACTTCGGTTGCCGGGCATGCCCAGACCGTCCGTCCGCTGGTTGCACCGATGGCCGAGGCGGCGGCGGAAGCGACCGGACCGCTCGATGATGCGCAGCGCGATAAGGTCAAGGCGCTGGCTGCCGCAACTGACAATGTCGGGCTGTTCTTTGGTGAGGACATCTTCATCGCGATTGGATCGATCCTGTTGATGATCGGCTTCCTTGAGCAGCAGGGTATCCAGCTCAGCCCGTTCGAGCTGTCGGTCTGGGCAATCCCCACCGCGATCGCCGCTTTCCTGATCCACGGCTTCCGGCTGTGGCGGCTGGACCGCCCAAAAGCCAATGACGGTGCCGCGAAATGATCGGGCTGGCGCAGGTCTATCTGCTTGCGGGCCTGACTTTCGCGGTCTGGGCGCTGCTTTCGGCGCGCGATGCCAGCAATCCCAAGCGCTGGGCCAACGCGGCGTTCTGGGGGCTGCTGGCGGTGTCGATGCTGCTGGGCAACCGGCTCGGCGATTTTGGCAACGGGCTGCTGGTGATCGCGCTGGTCGCCATCGCGGGCCTGCGGGGGTTGGGGCGGGGGAGCGGTGAAAGCTCGCCCGAGGAGCGCAGCGCCAATGCCGCGCGCCATGGCAACCGGCTTTTCTTGCTCGCACTGGTAATCCCGGCGACGGCGCTGCTCGGAACCTTTGCCTTCAAGACGGTGCCGACCTTGGTCGATCCCAAGCAGGTCACGCTGATCAGCCTCGCACTCGGCGTGGTTCTCGCGCTCGCTATCGGCATGGCCTGGTTCAAGCCCAAAGCGCTGGTCCCGCTTGAGGAAGGCCGCCGCCTGATGGATGCGGTCGGCTGGGCCGGGATCCTGCCGCAGATGCTCGCCAGTCTTGGCGCGGTCTTTGCACTCGCCGGAGTCGGCGATGCGGTGGGCAGCCTGATGGCGGGAGTAATCCCCGAAGGCAGCCTGTTCGGTGCGGTGATGGCCTATGGCCTTGGCATGGCGCTGTTCACGATGGTGATGGGCAATGCCTTCGCCGCCTTTCCGGTGATGACCGCAGCGATCGGGCTTCCCCTCTTGATCCGCGGCTATGGCGGCGATCCGGCAATCGTCTGCGCGATCGGCATGCTTGCAGGGTTCTGCGGCACGCTGATGACGCCGATGGCGGCAAACTTCAACATTGTGCCGGCCGCACTGCTTGATCTGAAAGACCGCAATGCGGTGGTCAAGGCGCAGGTGCCGACTGCCTTGCCGCTGCTCGCGGTCAATATTGCGCTGATCTATTTTCTGGCCTTTCGATGACCAGGTTGACCGAAGCGCGTGCCGCGCAGTTCATGGCGCTGACCAGCGGGCATCTGACCCGCGAATATCCGCACAAGCTCGATCATGTGCTCGATGGACCCGAGGACGCGCAAACCCCCAGCGCGCTCCATCCGATCTTCCACGGCAGCTTCGATTGGCACTCCTGTGTGCACGGCTGGTGGCAGGTGCTGCGGCTTGCGCGGCTTTATCCGCGCTTGTCTGAAGCGGCGCAGGTGCGCGATCTGGCTGCGCGGATGTTTACGCCCGCCAACTGGGCAGCGGAAACCGCTTATCTCGAACGGCCATCGGCGCGCGGGTTTGAGCGGCCCTATGGCTGGGCCTGGGGCTTGGCATTGCAAGGCGAAATGGTGCGGCACGACGCGCCTTGGGCCCGGCTGGCCGATCCCTTTGCGGCGAACTTTGCGGAGCGGTTTCGGATGTTCCTCCCGCTCCAGACGTACCCGATCCGGGTCGGCACGCATTACAACTCGGCCTTCGCGCTGACGTTGGCGCGCGACTGGGCGCTGGAGCATGACCGGTCGTTGCTCGCGCTGATCGACGAACGCTGCCGCACCTGGTTCATCGCTGATCGCGATTGTCAGGCGTGGGAACCGGGCGGCGACGAATTCCTCTCCTCCGCGCTCTGTGAGGCTTTGGTGATGAGCCGCGTGCTGGGGCCGGGCTTCTCCGGCTGGTTCGATCGCTTCCTGCCGCGCGCTGGCTCTGGCGAACCGGCCACGCTGTTCACCCCCGCCAAGGTCTCAGACCGCAGCGACGGCAAGATCGCGCATCTTGATGGGCTCAACCTCAGCCGCGCCTGGTGCTGGCGGCAGATTGCGCGAGCCTTGCCGCTGGATCATCGGGTGATCGCACAAGCTGAGGCAACCGCGCAGCACCACCTGGACGCCGCGCTGCCGCATCTGGCCGAGGACTTCATGGGCGAGCACTGGCTCGCCAGCTTCGCGCTGCTCGCTTTGGAAGCCTAAAGCACCAGCGGCGCGTGCTGCAATTGCGGCAGCACGTGCCGCGCGAACAGGTCCGCCTCGGCCATGTGCGGATAGCCTGAGAGAATGAAGGCATCGATGCCCAGCGCCTGATAGGCCCGCAACTTGGCTAGCACCTGATCCGGATCGCCCACGATCGCCGCCCCGCAGCCCGAGCGCGCGCGGCCGATCCCGGTCCAAAGGTTGTCCTCGATATAGCCATCGTTCGCCGCCGAGGCTTCGCGCAGTTCGGTCTGGCGGGCGACGCCGAAGGTGGCGGTGTCGAGCGATTTGTTGCGGATCGCTTCACCTGTCTGGGCATCGAGCTTGGACAGCAGTCGGTCTGCTGCAGCGCGCGCCTCAGCCTCGGTCTCGCGCACCACCACGTGGACGCGGAAGCCGTATTTCAGCGTGCGGCCCTTGGCGGCGGCGCGTGCGGTCATATCGGCGATCAGGTCCTTCGCGCCTTGCAGCGTTTCGGGCCACATCAGGTAAACGTCGCAGCCTTCGGCCGCGGCATCGCGCGCCGCTGGCGAAAGCCCGCCGAAATAGAGCGGGGGGCACTTGCCCGAAACCGAGCCGATCCGCGGCGGGTCAAGCTCAAGCTGCCAGAACTCGCCCTGGTGGCTC
>CAZVMC010000063.1:0-14337 GCA_964628635.1 uncultured Novosphingobium sp.
AGGCGCAGTGCGCCCGCGGGCCAAATTGGGTTACCTTGAAAGACTGATTGGTGCGGTCGAGAAGACTCGAACTTCCACGGGCTTTCGCCCACAACGACCTCAACGTTGCGCGTCTACCAGTTCCGCCACGACCGCTAAATCAACGGGGCTTCGAAAGTCGCCCCGGGGGGGTAGGAGCGCGCCCCTAGCAAAAGGGTGGGGGGGCTGCAAGCGCGGTTTTGGAGTAAGGCCTGGCAGATCGACTGTCCCGCCGGTGGACGGCGCCGAATGGGCGCTTGAGGCCAAGGTAAACGCGGCCTTAACCGTGCCGCATGAGCTTTGCCGCTGTCTTGATCTTCGCTCTGCCAGCCTTGCCGCCCGCGCATGCAGATCAGCGTCCCCAGGCGATAGCGGTGCGCGCTGCGGCAACTGCCGAAGTGCTGCGTGCAGGCCTTTCGGGAACAGCGCCTGGACCGCTGGATATCGTACCGCAAGTACGAAGGACACCGCACGGGGACTTGCTGGCCGAATTCCGCTAGCTCAGCCCGGTTTCCAGCCGAACTCGGCATATTTCGCCGCCGCGGGGATATCGGTCACCGCTTCGTTCACGGTAACGCTCTCACCCGGCGCAAGCACGCGCTTGGGCGGGGCGACTTCCCATTCGAAGACCTTGCGCTCGCGCGCATCGCGCAGGACGATCAGTATCGTCGGGACCGAACGGGCTGTGCGGCCGACATTGGTGATCGTGCCGCTTGCGCCGAAATATTCGGTGCCATTGGGCAGCTTGCGGCGTTCCTGCCGCTTCTTCGGGAACTCCAGCACCAGCCCTGGCTGTTCCTCGGCAAAGGTCTGGCGAGAAAAGGGCACCCAGTCGGGCAGGCCGTACCAAGCGGTCGCGCCAATCGCGCCAAGCGCAACCACGGCAAACAGCGCCGCGGCAATGGTCCACATCCGCGCCGGATTGCGGCGCGGCTTCAGCAGCGGCTCATGATCGAAGCTTGAGCGGCTTTCGTCATAGTCGTCCGCATAGTCGCTTTCGGCATAGACCGGCGGCGGAGCGACTTCGGCCTCGCTCTCGCGGTGAAGCGGCGGCGGCGGCATCGGCTCTGGTTCCGGCTCCGGCTCGGCCATTGCTGGAGGGGGTGCAGCAGGCTCAGGCTCAGGCTGTTGCCAGGCGGGCTCTTCAGCGGCTGGGACTTGCGGTTCTTCCACAGGGGGCGGGGGTGGGGGCGAAGGCGGCGCAACCGGCGCAGCCGCCGGGACCTGCACTGGGGCGGCAACTTCGCCCACCGGGGCCGCAGGTTCCTGAAACCACGAATGCCGGCACTTGGCGCAGCGCACCGTGCGCCCATCGATGCCGATGGCGCGCTCTGGCACGACATAGCGGGTCGCGCAGGCGGGGCATGAAATGATCATCCTGATCCCGTTAAGCATGTTGGCAGGCCCGGCGGCAAGCGCGCTACCCCCAGCCAAGCGCCGCAATGCCCTTTTTTCCACATGGATTGGCGGCTATAGGCTGCCGCGCAGCAGCTCGAACCGGATTGACCCCGCCCCCATGACCACACCGCCCGACGGGGAAATCGTCCAGTTCGACAACGTCGGCCTGCGCTATGGCACCGATCGCGAGGTGCTGAGCGACATCTCCTTCACCCTGCATCCGGGCAGTTTCTACTTCCTGACCGGGGCCAGCGGAGCCGGTAAGACCTCGCTGCTCAAGCTGCTCTATCTGGCGCAGCGCCCGTCGCGCGGGATGATCCGGATGTTCGGGACCGACGCGATCACTTTGCCGCGCGAACGGCTGCCGGGTTTCCGGCGGCGGCTGGGCGTGGTTTTTCAGGACTTCCGGCTGGTGCCGCACCTATCGGCCTTCGACAATGTGGCATTGCCGCTGCGGGTGGCGGGCGTGGCCGAGCGCGACCTGGAAAAGCCAGTCGCCGACATGCTCGACTGGGTGCAGTTGAGCGAGCGGATGCACGCGGTCCCGGCGCAGCTTTCGGGCGGCGAGCAACAGCGCGTGGCGATCGCCCGCGCGGTGATCGGCCGGCCGGACATGCTGGTGGCGGACGAGCCGACCGGCAACGTCGATCCCGAAATGGCGGTCAAACTGCTGCGGCTGTTCGAAGCGCTCAACCGACTGGGGACAACCGTGGTGGTCGCCACTCACGATGTCCACCTGCTCAAGAAAGTGCCGGATTCGCTGATCATGCGACTTGATCGCGGGCGCCTGTCCGACCCCACCGGAGCGCTGCGCTATCCGCCGCGCCGCCAAGCGGTGCGGGGCTGAGCCATGGCGCGCAAGCTTCCTCCCGTGCTCGATCGCACCGTCGGCCGCGGCTGGCGCACGCTCTCTGGCAGCGGTTCGACCGAGCTGGTGCCGCAGGCGCGGCTGTCCGGTCCGATGCCCTGGGTGATCGCGATCATGGTCGCGTTGACGGTGATCGCGGCGGCGGCCGGTCTGGCGCTGCGCAATACGGCAAGCGCAGCGGCCGCCGATCTGGCCAACGGCGTGACTGTCCAGATCATCGAGGCCAACCCCGAGCTGCGCCAGCGCGGGGCGGAGCGCGCGGCGGCGCGGCTGCGGGCGACGCCCGGGGTTATGGCGGTGCGGGTGGTGCCGCAGGATGAGGTTGAGCGGCTGATCGAACCTTGGCTCGGCGCGCGGATTGAGGGCGATGAAGGCATCCCGGTTCCCGCGCTGGTCGATGCCAAGCTGCGCGATACGGTGGACGGCGAACTGCTCGGCGCGCTGCGCCGGTCGGTGCGAGAGGTCACTCCAACCGCGCGGGTCGATGCGCAATCGAGCTGGCTGAGGCCAGTGTTCGGCGCGCTCGATTCGCTCAAATGGCTCAGTCTGGCGCTGGTCGCGGTGCTGGCGGCGGCGATGGCGGCGGCGGTGATCCTGGCGGTGCGGACGGCGCTGGGCACCAACCGCGATACGATCGAGATAGTTCACCTGCTGGGCGGAACCGACGCGCAGATCGCGCGGGTGTTTCAGCGCTCGGCCGGGTTCGACGCTGCGGGCGGCGGCACGGTCGGGCTGGCGCTGGGGTTCGGCGTGATCATGCTGCTGGGCCGGCAGTTCAGTGAACTGGGGGCGGGGCTGCTGACGGGATCGACGCTGGCCTGGTATGATTGGGTCATCATTGCCCTCATCCCGATGCTGGGTGTGTTGCTGGCGATCGTCACCACACGCTTCACTGTGTTGCGCGCCCTGCGGCGAATGCTCTAGGGCGCTGGCGATGCTGCGCCGGATCGTCTCTTTGCTGTTGCTGGCCTGGGTGCTGGGCTTCCTGTGGTTCGCGGTCTCGCTGCCGCAGCCCGCCAAGGCTGCGCGCACCGATGCCGTGGTGGTGGTGACCGGCGGGACCGGCCGGGTCGCGCGCGGAGTGGAAGTGCTGCATGAAGGCCGGGCCGAGCGGCTGTTCGTGTCCGGCGTGGATCGCACCGTCCGCCCGCAGGAATTCGCCGTGCAGTACAAGGTCAGCGCCGAGGAAATGGCCTGCTGCGTCCAGCTTGGCTTCGATGCGCTCGATACCCAGTCCAATGCCAACGAGACCGCGCGCTGGGTCGCCGAAAGCAAGGTCAAATCGATCCGGCTGGTGACCAACGATTGGCACATGCGCCGCGCGGAATATGAATTGGAACGCGTGCTGCCCGCAGGGGTTACTGTGGTCGCCGATGCCGTACCGAGTGAGCCGAGCCTGAAAACGTTGTTCACCGAATACCACAAGCTGCTGGCGCGGCGGGTGTCCGAATTGACCAGCTGACGATGCCGGGTCCCATCGCCATTCTGCGCAATCTGGCTTTCTATCTGGCCTTCTATGGCGGCTCGATCTTCATCGTGCTGACCGCGCTGTTTTGGCTGGTGCTGGGTCAGGATCGCCGGTTCCGGATCGCAGTCGATAGCTGGTCGGCCTGGCACCGGGTCTGCATGCGCCATCTGCTGGGGTTGCACATCCGGATCGAGGGCACGATCCCGCCCGCGCCGGTGCTGGTGGTGTTCAAGCACGAGAGCTTTTTCGAAGCGATCGATCTGGCGCAAGTTTTGCCCAACCCGGGGGTCTTCGCCAAAGCCGAACTGCTGCGCATTCCGTTCTGGGGCTGGGTCGGCAGAGCCTATGGTCTGGTTGAGGTCCAGCGCGATCAGGGTGCCAAGGCTTTGCGCCACATGCTGAACGCCGCCAAGGCCATGACCGCCGCCGGACGGCCCTTGGCGCTGTTTCCCGAAGGCACGCGGATCCCCCATGGCGAAGTGGCGGAGATCAAGTCCGGCTTTGCTGGCATCTACAAGCTGCTGGGCCTGCCCGTGGTCCCGGTCGCGGTCGATGCCGGGCCGCTCTATCACCGCTGGTTCAAGCGGCCCGGCACCATCACCTACAAGGTGGGTGAGGTGATCCCCGCCGGGCTGCCCCGCGATGAAGCGGAAGCGCGGGTGCTCGAAGGGATCAACGCGCTCAACCGGTTGCCGGCCCCGTGAAGCAGGCCAAACGCTCGGCGCTGGAAGTGCTCGGGCCGGGGCTGGTGACGGGCGCGGCGGATGACGATCCCAGCGGAGTAGGAACCTACAGCCAGGTGGGCGCGCAGTTCGGCTATGGCATGGGCTGGACGCTGGTCTTCGGCTTTCCGCTGCTCGCCTCGATTCAGGCAATTTGCGCGCGAATAGGGGCGACGACCGGCCGGGGGATCGCCCAGAACCTGCGCGAGCATTACCCCATCGGGCTGTTGCGCGCGGTCGTGCTGCTGCTGCTGGTGGCGAATGTCATCAACCTGGGGGCTGATCTGGGCGCGATGGCGGCGGCCTTGGCCTTGATCGTGCCGGGCCCGGCACTGGCCTATGTGGTTGGCTTTGGCTTGCTCAGCGTGGGGCTGGAGATCGCGATCAGTTATGATCGCTATGCCCGCATCCTGAAATGGACCACGCTATCCTTGTTTTCCTATGTCGCGGTAGTCTTCGTGGCCGATGTGCCGCTGGGCGAAGCCCTGCGCGGAATCCTGATCCCCAGCTTCACGTTCGATCGCGAGCACGCGATGGCGCTGGTGGCGATCTTCGGGACGACGATCAGCCCCTACCTGTTCTTCTGGCAGGCTGGGCAAGAGGTGGAGGAGCAGCACCGGCGCCACGTCAAGCCGCTGATGGTCTCGCCCAAAAAGGCCGAGGGCGAACTGCGGCGGATCCGCACCGATACGCTGGTGGGCATGGGTTTCAGCCATATCACCGCGCTGTTCATCGTCATTGCCACCGCCGCGACGCTGCATGCCAATGGGGTGACGGAGATCACCAGCGCGGCGCAAGCGGCAGAGGCCTTGCGGCCGATCGCGGGGGAACTGGCGTTTGTCCTCTTTGCCTTGGGGATTATCGGCACCGGGCTGCTGGCAGTGCCGGTGCTGGCGGGCAGCGCCGCCTATGCTGTCAGCGAGACTTTCGGCTGGACCGAGGGGCTTAACCGCAAGCCCAAAGAGGCCAAGGCGTTCTACAGCGTAATCGCGCTGGCGACCTTGGGCGGAATGGCGCTGAACCTGACCAGCATCGATCCGATGCAGGCGCTCTATTGGGCTGCCGTGGTCAATGGCCTGCTGGCTCCGCCGCTAATGCTGGTGACCATGCTGATCGCGCGCAATCCGGCAGCGATGGGCGAACTGGCAATTTCGCGCCGTCTGGCCTTCGGCGGGTGGCTGTCGACTGCAGTCATGGCCGCCGTCGCCGCGATTTTCCTGCTTAGCTGAGCGCGGTTACCGCCACACTCATCGCGATCAGTTGGGCATGGCCATAGGCCATCAGGAACGAAACGTCGGCGGCATCGCGGCCCACCCCAATCTTGGCCATGGCATCGGGTTTGGCCATTCCCGTCGGGTCGATCAGGTGCCAAGCCCCACCAACGTAAACTTCCGCCACGGCATGGAAATCGGGCGGGGTCACGCCCAGTGCATAGACGCTGGCGATCCGTGCGGGCATCCCGGCGGCGCGGACCAGCGCGATCAGCACATGGGCATAGTCGCGGCAGATCCCCTCGCGGCGTACGTAGCTGTCAAGCGCAGTGGTTTCGGAGGTGCTCGATCCAGGGACGTAGCTGAAATTGCCTTCGATCCAGTCACGGATCGCCGCGACCAGCGCGCCGCCCGAAAGCCCGCCGAATTCGGCTTCGACGAAGTTGCCGAACAGATCCGACGGGCAATAGCGCGAGGGCATCAGGTATTCGATGGTCTCGCCCGGCAGCTCGTGCGGCAGGGTTGCGGGCAGAGCGGCCAGATCGGGCAGTCGCCGGTCAATCTGCACCACCGCGTGATAGCGCAGGCTCAGTTCGCCGCCGAGCCGGACCCAGATCCGCTCGCCAATGCCGTGGTGGCCGGGAATGCGGGCGAAGTGGTCGGTGCCGGGAAGCTCAATCGCCGTTTCGATAATCCGCTGGTTGCTGAGGGCCGCCGCCTCAACCTGCAGCATCACATCACAGGGCTGGGCCAACGTGTAGTCAAGCGCGGCCTGGACCAGCAGCTTCATGTGCCGTGATCGCTTCTTCCGAAGTCGGGGCGGGCATCGTCCTGACCCTCTTCGATGATCGAGCGGCGGATCGCGCGCGTGCGTTCGAACTGGTCGAACAGCTGTTGCCCATCCCCCACCCGGATTGCCCGTTGCAGCGCGGTCAGGTCCTCGCTGAAGCGCTGGAGCATCTCGAGTACGGCATCGCGGTTGGTCAGGAATACGTCGCGCCACATCGTCGGATCGGACGCAGCGATGCGGGTGAAATCGCGGAAACCGCCGGCCGAATACTTGATCACCTCGGACTGGGTCACGCCCTCCAGATCGTCCGCGGTGCCAACGATGGTATAGGCGATCAGGTGCGGCAGGTGGCTGGTCACTGCCAGCACCAGATCGTGGTGCGCGGCGTCCATCACCTCAACCCGGGCGCCCAACGCTTCCCAGAAGGCGGAAAGCGCGGCAACCTTGGCGGGGTCAGCGGCTTCGGGCGGGGTCAGAATGCACCAGCGCTGCTGGAACAGGCTGGCAAAGCCCGCGTCCGGTCCGGACCGCTCGGTCCCAGCGACGGGGTGCGCTGGGATAACGGTGTGATCGGGTAGCGCTTCGGCCAGCGCCTTGGCGACCGATTGTTTGGACGAGCCGACGTCGCTGATCACCGCACTTGCGGGGATCGCATCCGCCAGTTCGGTTGCAACTGCGCCAATCGCGCCGACCGGCACGCAGAAAATCACCAGATCCGCATCTGCCACCGCATCGCCTCCGGTAGCGCAGACGGTATCGACCAGTCCACGCTCCGCCGCGCGGCTACAGGTGGCGGGATCGGCATCATAGCCGGCAGTGACTACGCCGGGCAAATGCGCGCGCACCGCCAGCCCGATCGATCCGCCGAGCAGGCCAAGGCCGATGATCGCGACGCGCTCAAAACTCATCGTGCGCCCTCCGCCAGATCGCGGAGCGTCTCCGCGATAGCATCCATCTGTGCGGCCGTGCCGATCGTGATCCGCAGCGCGTGGCCCAGTTCCGGCCCGCGGAACCAGCGAACAATAGTGCCGGCCTCAGCCAGCGCGTGATAGGCCGCCTCGGCGCTCAGTGCGCCTTCGAACAGCACCAGCACGAAATTGGCTTCGCTCGGCACCATCCGCAGGCCATGATTGCCGAGCGCACCGATTTGACCAGCAAAGCGGGCGCGGACTTCGGCGTTGTGCTGGCGCGAGCGCTCAACAAAGCCCTGATCGCCCAGCGCCGCCAGCGCCCCGGCTTGCGCGGTGTTGGAAACATTGAACGCACCGCGCAGGCGGTTGAGCACTTCGATCAGGCTCGCCGCGCCGGTCGCCCAGCCAACCCGGTCTCCCGCGAGGCCATAGGCCTTGGAGAAGGTGCGGGTGACCAGCACATTGACGGCGCTGGCAGAGAGCGCCATCGCGCCGTCATCTTCGGCTGGCGCGACATATTCGGCGTAGGCGAGATCGAGCACCAGCAGCACCTCGGCAGGCAGCGCAGCGTGGAGCCGGGCAACTTCGGCGCGCGGCAGGTAAGTGCCGGTGGGATTGTTGGGATTGGCGACAATCACCACCCGCGTTCGCGGCGTGACGGCAGCGAGCAGCGCATCGACATCGGTGCCATAATCTTTGGCCGGGGCCACCACCGGCTCCGCCCCGCAGCGCCGCGCGACGATATCGTAGAGCGAGAACGAATGCTGCGCGAACAGCACTTCGTCGCCCGGACCGGCATAGGCACCGGCGGCCACGTGCAGCAGCTCGCCCGAGCCCGAACCCATGATGATCCGCGCCGGATCGATCCCATGCAGCTTGCCGAGCGCGGTTCGCAGCGCGGTGCTGTCTCCATCGGGATAGAGCGCGGGATGCACCGCCTGCTCCCGCGCCGCCAGCGCCAGCGGGCTGCACCCCAGCGGGTTTTCATTGGCCGAAAGCTTGACCAGCGGCCGCCCATCGTCGCCCGCGCTTTTGCCGGGGACATAGGCGTGGATGGCGGCGATCCACGGCTTGGGGGTTGGGGCTCTTGGCATGGCGGGGGTGCGCATAGCAGGCACTTGCGCAAATGCCACCATTGATCCTCCCCGGCACGGGGAGGATTGTTGACTTGCAGCCGTGCCTCCCCCAATCCGCCGCCACCATGGGGCTCGCCGCAATCTTTCCTGAAAGCCATGTTATCGAACTGGCGCAGCCACTGTCGCTCGACGGCGGGCAAGCTCTGGAAGGTGTGCGGATTGCCTACGAAACGGTCGGCGAGCTCAATGCGGACAAGTCCAACGCGATCCTGATCTGCCATGCGCTGACGATGGACCAGCACTTCGCCAGCCGGCATCCCAAGACCGGCAAGCCAGGCTGGTGGCACAAGGCGATTGGCCCGGGGCGGACGGTCGATACCGACAAGTATTTTCTGATCTGCGCCAATGTACTAGGCGGCTGCATGGGGACGACTGGCCCCGCGAGCCTGGCCCCCGACGGAGAGCCATGGGCGATGCGCTTTCCGGTGATCACGATCCGCGACATGGTCCGCGCCCATGTCGCGCTGCTCGATGCGCTGGGGATCGAACGGCTGCATGCAGTGGTCGGCGGTTCGATGGGCGGGATGCAGGCGCTCAGCCTCGCCGCGAATTGGCCGCAGCGGACCAGGGCCGCACTGGTGATTGCCAGCACTGCGCGGCATTCGGCGCAGAACATCGCCTTTCATGAGGTTGGACGGCAGGCGATCATGGCCGATCCGAAATGGAAGGGCGGGGACTATGTGGGCGGCAAGGGCCCCGAGAACGGCCTCGCGGTGGCGCGGATGGCGGCGCACATTACCTACCTTTCCGAAGAATCGATGCACGAGAAGTTCGGGCGGAAGCTGCAGGACCGCGATGCCAAGACTTTTGGCTTCGATGCCGATTTTCAAGTTGAGTCTTACCTGCGCCACCAGGGCCTCAGCTTCACCGACCGGTTCGATGCGAACTCCTACCTCTACATCACCCGGGCGATGGACTATTTTGATCTTGCGGAAGAGTGTGGGGGTAAGCTGGCCGAAGCCTTCAAGGGCAGCACCGCGCGCTTCTGCCTCATCAGCTTTGACAGCGACTGGCTCTACCCGACCGCTGAGAGCCGCACCATCGCCCACGCACTCAACGCCGCCGGCGCGCCGGTGAGCTTTGTCGAACTCTCCGCGCCCTATGGGCATGACAGTTTCCTGCTCGATGTTCCAGCCTTGGACCGGGTGATCAAGGGCTTCATTGACCAATGATTGAACTTCGCGACGATCCATCAGGCATCGACTTCGATCTTGCATATCGATGGCTGGCAGCGACCTATTGGGGCGGCTCGACCGACCGTCCAACCTTTGATCGTGCGGCGGCGAATTCGTTCTGCGTCGCCGCCTTAATTGATGGGGCCCAACTGGGATTTGGGCGAGCGATTACCGATTTTGCCACCTTCGCTTGGGTATCGGATGTCGTGGTAGCGCAGGAGGCCCGCGGTCGCGGCATCGGGCGCGCGATAGTTGCACACATGATGGCGCATCCTCGACTGACCGGATTGCGTCGCTGGAATCTCAATACACGGGACGCGCATGGGGTTTATGAGCCGCTCGGTTTTGCGGCGGTTGCCGATCCCCGCGGCTATATGGAGCGGCTCGACCCAAGTTACGGCGCGACTTTGGTGCCCGGCGGATGACATCGCTCCGCCCCGATCTTGCGATCATCGCCGCCAATATCGCGCCGGGCAGCCGCGCGCTCGATGTGGGCTGCGGCGACGGGGCGCTGATGGCAGCGCTGCGCGACTCCGCCCAAGTCGATGCGCGCGGGCTGGAGCTAGACGCACACAATGTCGCCGAATGCGTGGCGCGCGGGCTGTCGGTGATCCAGGGCGATGCCGATACCGATCTGGCCGACTATCCTGACGCCAGCTTCGATTACGCGGTGCTCAGCCAGACTTTGCAGACCACCAAGCGCCCCGATCTGGTGCTGGAAGAACTGCTGCGCGTAGGGCGCAAGGCCTTCGTCTCGTTCCCCAACTTCGCCCACTGGCGGGTGCGGGCGAGCCTGCTGTGGAACGGGCGGATGCCGGTCACGCGGCTGCTGCCGGTGGCCTGGTATGAGACGCCCAATATCCACCACGTGACGGTGCGCGATTTCCGCGCGCTGGTGGCGGACAAGGGCCTGACGGTGGAGGGGGCCTGGTTCCTAACGGGCGACAAGCTGATCGGCGATGCAGCGGCGACTTGGCGGGCCGAGCACGCGGTGTTTCTGTTGTCTAAGTAGGCAAGGTTCTTCCCATTTTGCGAAGCCAAATGGGGAGGTGGATGGCCCGTCAGGGACAGCCGGAGGGGCCAGTGCCTTTCATCATTGCCCCTCCGTCAGCCGCCTGCGGCGTCTGCCACCTCCCCAAATGCGCTTCGCGAATTTGGGAAGAAACTTGGATTACATCCGCTTCAGCGCGCAAAGCTTGTTGCCATCGGGATCGCGCAGGTAGGCGAGGTAGAGATCGCCGAACGAGCCGGCGCGGATGCCCGGCGGGTCTTCGATCGCAGTGCCGCCGTTGGCCACACCGGCTGCGTGCCAGGCATCGGCCTGTTCCGGACTTTCCATGGCGAAACCGATAGTGCAACCGTTACCGGCGGTCGCCGCCTGGCCGTCGAGCGGCGGGGTGACCATAAACAGCCCGCCATTGTGCATGTAGATCAAGCGGCCCTTGTCATCGAGCTTGCCTGGCTTGCCGCCGATCGCGGTGAAGGTGGCATCGTAGAATTGCTTGGCCTTGGCCGTATCATTTGTGCCGACCATGTTGTGACTGTACACGCTGACGCTCTCCATATCCGTTGCGAAGTGCTACCTATGCGCTCGGGGCGGCAGAGCGTCAATCGTCGTATGCGGTTCAGCTTTGGCTTGCTAGGCGTAGGACATGAAAATGCTTCGTCTTGCACTCGCTCCCGCATTTTTGGCAGCCACAACCGTCCCGCTTGCCGCGCAGGAAGGCCTGGTTGATCTGGCAACTGCGCTGCGCTGCTCGGCGGCTTTTGGGATCATCGCGGCCGAGCAGCAGCGCGGCGTGGCCTCGGCCAAGGCCGATTATCCGACCCTGAGTCAACGCGGGCGCGAGTTTTTTGTCCAGACCGGCGCGCGGCTGATGGACGAACAGAAACTGACCCGCGAGCAGGTCCAGCAGCGCTTCAGGGCCGAGATTGCGAAGTTGCAAGACGCAGCGATCGCTTCCCCCGACCCCGCCGAGTTCGTGCGCGGAGTCATGGCACCGTGCCTGACCTTGCTCGATGCAACTGTCCCGCCAAGCCGTTGATCGGCGGTGGTAAGTCGCTGGTCGAAGGCGAGCACGTTTGGTCGGTGACCAGCGTCGTTTGGTCGAACCGCGCTGGCCGAGGCGTATTAGAACAGTAAGTCAGTCCCCGGAGTTGGATACCGGGGAAGGGAAGTGGCATGCGATCGCGGACAGCAAGACCCATGCTGGCCACCGGCAGCGCCATCGCCCTGATCCTTGCAACTCCCGCGCTGGCGCAGGACGCGCCGGGCACGGCCCCTGCTCCGGCCGCGCCTGCTGCCAGCGCTGCGAGCAGCGCGGCCACGATGCCCGAGCCGGATACGGTGGCTGCGCAGGCCAGCGGTAAACAGACTTACGAAGCGCAGTTCTTTGCGCAGTTCTCGCCGCGCACTGCCGCCGACATGCTCCGCCAGGTCCCTGGCTTCTCGATTCGACAAAGCGATGACGCACGCGGACTGGGGCAGGCCTCGGCCAACGTCCTGATCAACGGCGCGCGGATAACCGGCAAGTCGGAAGACGCGATCACGCAATTGAGCCGCATTCCAGCCGGTAACGTGGTGCGGATCGAACTGGTCGATGCCGCGACGCTCGATGTGCCGGGGCTGACCGGGCAGGTCGCCAATCTGATCGTCAAGACTGACGCGCTCTCAGGCTCATTCTCGTGGAGCCCCGAGTTCCGCACCAATTACACCGTTCCGATCTGGAAGCGCGGCGAGATTTCGTTGCGTGGCAAGCAGGGCCCGGTGGAGTTTACGCTGGGGTTCAACCACGAAGGGCACCGCGGCGGGGCAGGCGGCATTACCGAGATCCGCGAGCCAACCGGCACGCTCACCGAAACCCGCGACGATGTAATCCTATCCTTCTACGATTCGCCCCGCCTGACCGGCAATTTCAAGTTCGATGGGCCGGGTACCAGCGAAGGCAACCTGAACCTGTCCTATCGCTGGGCGCATTTCCGCTACACATCGGACGATACCCGGCTGCGCGTCGGCAGCCTGCCGACCGCGCGCGCCTATCGCCAGGATGAGCGGGCGCGGCGGTACGAGGTCGGCGGGGACTATGCCTTTGCGCTCGGCCCCGGTCGGCTCAAGCTGATCGGCCTGCTGCGCGGCCGGACCTCGCCCTATTCGGAACAGACCATCGTCACTTTCACCGATGGCTCGCCGCGCGCAGGCGATCGCTACGCGTCGCAATCGGACTCGGCCGAGCGGATCGCGCGCGGCGAATACGATTGGAAGCTGTTTGGCGGCGATTGGCAGCTGTCGGCCGAATATGCCTTCAACCGGCTCGACTTGTCGGCCGAACTGTTTGAACTGAACCCGGCGGGCGAGTTCGTGTCAATTCCCTTCCCGCAAGGCACCGGGGGCGTGCAGGAATCGCGCTATGAAAGCCTGCTCAGCTTCAAGCGCCAGCTTTCTCCCAAACTCAGCCTGCAACTGACCGGCGGAGCGGAGTTTTCCCGCCTGTCGCAGACCGGGGCGGCCACGTCCTCGCGCGAATTCTGGCGGCCCAAAGGCTCGCTCTCGCTGGCGTGGGTGCCGGCCAAAGGCTTGGACATTTCGTTCAAGCTGCGTCGCCGGGTCGGCCAGCTTGATTTCTACGATTTCCTCGGCCGGGTGTTCCTGGAAGACGATATGGAGAACAGCGGCAATGCCGAACTGGTCCCGCCGCAGAGCTGGGAACTCGATCTTGAACTGAAGAAAACCCTCGGCCCCTGGGGCACCACGACGCTGCGGCTTTATGAATACCGGATCGACGATTTCGTCGATATCATCCCGATCGGCCCCACCGGCGAAAGCCCAGGCAACCTCGATGGTGCGCGCCGCCGCGGGCTGGAATGGACCAGCACGTTTCAGCTTGCGCCGCTGGGCTGGGCAGGGGCCAAGCTGGACTTGAAGCTGGCGATGGAAAATTCAAGCATCATCGATCCGCTTACTCTCACGCGCCGCCCGATCAGCAACACTTTGGACCGCTACATCGAGGCCAACCTGCGCTGGGATATTCCCAAGAGCAATTGGGCGCTGGGCCTCTATGCCGAGAATTACCATTTCCAGCAGTATTATCGCTTGAGCGAAGTCGGACTGGGTTGGGAAGGACCGACCTTTGCCGGGGCCTTTATCGAGCACAAGGATGTGTTCGGGCTGACCGTGCGCGCCTCATTCAACAACCTGCTCGATGGTCGCAACATGTTTGACCGGACGGTCTATGCCGGCCGCCGCAATGTCGCGCCGGTACTGTTCACCGAACACCGCGACCGCCTTATCGGGCCGATCTTCAGCTTCAACGTCAAAGGCAACTTCTGAGCGCAGCTTTCAACCGGCTGGCCGCTCTGTTCAGCCCTGCGCAAGCGTTGTGTCCCTAGAGCGCGCCGCCCGGCATTTCGGGTTGGAGGGTTGCAGTCATGTCGCTGTCACGTTTGCTCGTTCCTGCCACGCTTGCCGCGCTGGCACTCGCCCCAGTTCCGGCGCTGGCGAAGGATCGCCCGCTGGCTCCCGTTATCGATCAGTTGAACGATCCCGCCCGGCAGGATCAGCTCGCCGATGCGCTTGAAGGGCTTGCCGGAGCGCTGCTCGATATCAAGGTCGCGCCGTTCATGAAGGCGATCGAGCGCGCCGC
>CAZVMC010000064.1:0-14310 GCA_964628635.1 uncultured Novosphingobium sp.
TGTCAGCGTCGGCAGCGTTGCCGATGGCGAAGCTGGCCGTGGTCAGGCCAGTGGCCGGATCGCGGGTGTCCAGCGTTTCGCCATCGCTCGCGTCGCACCAGCGTCCGCCAATCAGCAACTGATGCCGTTTGCCCAGGAAGGCCTGTGTGGCGTCAAGAATGGCATGGCCATCGAACGGAACGGCATCGCGATGCATCACATCATCCCCTTTCAAACCGAAACCGTGCGGCAATCATAGTCGAACAAGCCCAGGGTCTCCTCGTTGCGCAGCTTGGTCAGGCCGAAGAGATCGGTGTCTGCGCCCTGCATGCGATCGGCATTGGCATTGGATTCCAGCTGGATGAAACTGGTGCGTTCATGCCGCGCCGCCACATAGCGGGCCAGGCCGCGAGCAATGCTGTCGCTGTCGGCCAAGGCGCGGGCCAGTATTACTGCATCCTCGATTGCACATCCGGCTCCCTGACCAAGGAATGGGGTCATGCCGTGCGCTGCATCGCCCAGCAGCGTTACGCAGTCGTCGATCACCCAGTTCTTGAGCGGTGTACGGGCATTGATTGCCCATTTGAAATGCGGCACCGCATTGGCGGCGGCAATCATCGCCATGCAATCGGGTGACCAGCCGGCATAGGTCTCAGCCAGATCACCCGGTGCGGCAGGGATCGTCCACCCTTCCTGCTCCCACCCTGTCTGCCGGGCAAAGAACACCAGATTGAGAACATTCCCGCCGCGCAACGGGTAGCGAGTTATCATTCGCCCCGGGCCAATGTGGATGCCCGGAAAGTCGATAAGGTCTCGCAAAGCATTGCTTGCCTGGACTGTGGCGCGCCACGCCACGTGGCCGGTAAAGTGCGCAGGACTGGCCTCGAACCGCTGCCGAATGACGGACTTGACCCCATCAGAGCCGATCAGGAGATCGGCTTCGACACGATCCCCATTGGCGAGAATGGCAGTTGCGCCCGAGCTGTCCGCCACCATCGCGCCGGAGCGCAGTGTCACCCCGGCATCGCGCGCCGCCTCGACCAAAATCGCATGCAGGTCGGCGCGGTGGATGTAGACATAGGGCGCACCATATTGATCGCGCGCATTGGCCCGCTCCATGGTGACGAGGGCGCGATCATCCTCCCAGTGCTGGATGCGCTGGCGGCGCGGCTCGACCCCGGCCGCCGCGACCCGTTCCATCACACCGATAAAGTCCATGCCGCGCATGGCATTGGGCGCGAGCGTCACGCCAGCTCCGATTTCGCCAAACTCGGGCGCGGCTTCAAGCAGAGTAACGGTGAACCCAGCCTGCGCCAATGCGGTCGCCGCAGTGGTACCGCCGATGCCTCCACCGACAATCGTGATCCGTTTGCCGCTCATGCCAGCTGGCCCGGAATGTGGTTTTCATGATTGGCGAGGTACCAGTCCGCGATCTCCTCGCGCGTGGCCCACCATACGCCGGGCAGCGACTGGGCATGCTCGATGAACTCGCGGATCGCACGGATGCGGTGCGCTCGGCCAGAGACGTGGGGATGCAGCCCCACATTCATGATGCGGCCGGTCGTCGCGCCTTCTTCATAAAGCACATCGAGCTCTTCGATCAGCGCCTGAGAAAACTGGTCGGTTGTGAAGTTCTTGCGCGTTATGAAGGTGAAGTCATTGATCTCGTTGGAATAAGGCACCGAAACGATCGGCCCGTTAGGAGTTTTCATCAGATAGGGCTGATCATCGTTCATAATGTCGCAGTAGAAAGTGCAACCCTGCTCGGCGAGGATGTCGGCCGTTTGCATCGTCCCGCGCAGCGATGAGGACAGCCAGCCCTTCGATTTGCGACCTGTGTGCTTCTCGAACTCGGCAAGCGAGGCCAGGATGATCTCCCGCTCCCGCGCGGGATCATGGGCGAAATTGGAGAGCAGTTCGCCCTGCTCCCAGTTGTGGGTGAGCAGTTCCCAGCCGCGTTCAAGCACCGCATCCGTCATGGCCTTGCGGCGCTGAAAGGTCACGGCATTGGTGGTGCAGCTAGCCTTGGCGCCAAGCCTGTCGAACAGCTCGAATAGCCGCCAGATGCCGACCCGCTGGCCATATTCGCGCCAGGTAAAGTTTGGAAAGTCAGCGACATTGCCGGGCAGCACATCGGGCAGGATCGCAGGTCCGCCGGCATAATATGGCTTGTCGGTGTCCTTGGTCAGATCCCAGGTTTCAAGATTGAAGGTGATCAGCAGCGCAACCCGCGCGCCGTTCGGCCATTGCAGCGGCTTGCGCTGCGGAAGCGGGACATAGTCATATTCCATCGTCAGGCCTCATTGGTATCGGCAAATGGGTCGCATCTCCGGCCGGTCACAGACCAAGAACGCCGGGGTTCATCAAGCCGCGCGGATCAAGCGTGGATTTGATCGAGCGCAGTAACGCGGCCTGCGCCCGATCAAGCCGGTCGGCATAAGGATAGACGCGTCCGATCTGGAAATGGCCGACACCATATTCGCCGAACAGCTCGATCAATGCGGCCTTGAACCGCTCGACATAAGCGCGATTGGCATCCGACGCAGGATATTCCGGCAAGTTCGCAAGTATCTCCTCCCCCAGCACCGAACGATGATATGGCGTGCGGGCGTCTGGCCAGTAGAGCGCGATTTCATAGAGAAAGCCGGTGGAGCCGACACTGCTGAACATCGTGCCGACCAGCAGACCGTGCGCCTCCATTTCGGCTCGCCGTTCTCCTAGGAATCGGGTGAAAGCCTCGTGGAACGGCACGACATCAGAATGAGAAAGGATGCCATGCAAGGGCACCCAACGCTCACCCTTTGGCCCCAGGATGTTCGTGAGCGGCGCGAAAGGCATGGCCCTGACGAAGGCCGGTACAGTATTGGCAATCTCAATCCCGATCGGCCGGGCAATTTCTCGCAACCGGCGCGCCTTTGCCCCGACCTCGTGGTCGTCCACTCCCTCAACGATGAAATGAGCCATGAAGTTGGCCGCACTGAGCGCAGATTCTCCTGCCTTGGCCATGCGGACAAGCTGGCTCACTCCGGCGAACAGGCTTGGTGCCGCACGCATGATGTCGCGGGCGATACCTACCTTGGCACCGATGCCCTGCTGCTTGCCGATCTGCCCCTGTGACAGGACAAGATCGACACCGAAATGTTCGTCATCGAGCTGTTCCAATGATGCAGCGCTGACCATCCGGTGATAATCGGCCATCGTTTCGAATGCGAAGGAGATCGCTTCAAAGGCAGGCTGCGATTTCAGCAATGGCAAAGTGAGCGCCGCCTTGAGGCCTAGCGCGCCACAATCGCCGGTAAACAAACCGGTCAGGTCTGGTCCGTAATTGCGGGTCGCACGCGAGGGCGCGCTATGCATCAGCGAACCGTCGGCCAGAACGACTTCGATATCGACCACGGAACCTGCGGAAATGCCGTGACGCCCGCTGCCATGGCTGATGGTATTCTGGCTAACACTGCCGCCCACGGTCGCGGCTATTCCGGAGAACGGGCCCCAGAAGGGCGTACGCAGACCCAGCGGATCCAGTGTGGCCTTGAGAGCGGCCCAGGTTACGCCCCCGCCGACCCGCACCGTCGCATTGGCCGGATCGGGTTCAATGAAATCGAGTCCGCCCAGATCGAACAGGACATGTCCGCCTGCCGGTAGGATATAGCCATCGGTGTATGATGCACCGCCACCGCGCGGCACCATCGCCACCCCGGCCTCGGCACAGATGCGAGCTGCAGCCTGCAGCGCGCAAATGTCTGCCGGACGCACAAGCAGCAGCGGCTTGCCGCCTTGCGCATAGACATCATGACTGGCGAGCAGGCGCTCAGCATCGCTGTCGAGCACCGCTGCCGAGCCGACAGCACCGACAAGCGCCTTGCGCAATTGCATATTGGCAGACGCCTTCTTCGCCGTCGCAGTCACGTAGTGGCCTCCTTGTCGACCCGATCAATCCCGGTCATTGCTCACCACAGCCGCCCGACAAACGGGACGGGACTGGCAGCAACTATCCACCCTGCGGCTGACACTGGCAGTATTGGCTGACGGAAGGCAATATCGAAGCATAGTCGCCGCAATGCTGAAGGAAGTCCGGACCATGACTCTTGCTCGCCCACCGCTCTCGGAAGCCGCCCGTCAGTTCCTCGATCGACAGCAAGGTGGAAGCCATCTGCTAATCGGCGGAGACTGGGTTCCCGCCAGCGGAGGCGAACCGATCGCCACCCGGGATCCTGCAACGGGCGATACGCTCGCGCCGATCGGGCGGGCCGGCCCGAGCGATGTCGACAGCGCCGTTGCCGCAGCCCGAGCCGCGCTACCCGGATGGTCGGCAACCGTGCCGGTTGAACGCGCCCGCCTCCTGTGGGCCATCGCCGATCTCCTCGAGAAGCATATCGACGAACTCGCCGAGCTTGAAACGCTGGATCAGGGCAAGCCGTTGTTCGTCGGGCGCTGGGCGGAAATCCCTGGGGCGGTGAACCAGTTCCGCTTCTTTGCCGGCCAGGCGATGGCCATCGAAGGAAGCACGATCGAATCCTCGATCAACTACCAACCCGCCGGCAAGCAGCTGGCGAGCTGGACGCGGCGTGAGCCCGTGGGCGTCGTTGCCGCCATCGTCCCCTGGAATTCACCACTGGTGCTGACCGCGATGAAGCTGGCTCCGGCGATCGCTGCGGGGTGTACTGTGGTACTCAAGCCCGCCGAGGACACCTCTCTCACCGCGATCCGACTGGCCGAACTGATGCAGGAAGCGGGGCTGCCTGCTGGCGTCCTTAACCTGGTCACCGGTCTCGGCGGCGAGACCGGCGCTGCGCTTGCTGCTCACCCCGGTGTGGACAAAGTTGCCTTCACCGGATCGACCGCAACAGGCCGCGCCATCCTCGATGCAGCGAAGGGCAATCTCAAGCGGGTGACGCTTGAGCTGGGTGGCAAATCCCCGGTCATCGTCATGCCCGATGCCGATCTCGATCTTGCCATCCCCGGCGTGGCCAACGCCATCTTCTTCAACGGCGGACAAGTGTGCGTCGCGGGCTCGCGGCTCTACGCCCATCGCTCGATCCATGACCGGCTGGTTGAGGGTGTGGCGGCCTATGCCAAGGGGATGAAACTGGGACACGGCCTTGACCAGGCCACGCAGATGGGGCCGCTGGTCAATGCCCGCCAGGCCGCCAAGGTCGCGCGCTATGTCAGCGATGCAGCCAGCGCCGGGGCCCAGGTTATCACCGGCGGCGAGCTTTCGGGTCCTGCGGAAACCTTCGTCTCGCCAACAGTCGTCACCGGCGTCACGCCCGACATGGCGATTGTTCGCGAGGAGATTTTTGGCCCGGTGCTGGTCGCGCAGTCTTTTGACGAGACTGGCGAGGTCATCGCCGCCGCCAATGACAGCGAATACGGTCTTGCCGCCAGCATCTGGACCGAGGGCCTCTCCAATGCTCACCGTCTGGCCAACGCGATGAAGGCGGGCACCGTCTGGATAAATTGCCATTCGATGTACGATGCCAGCCTCCCGATCGGCGGGGTGAAGCAATCAGGCTGGGGCCGCGATTCAGGCCGTCTGGCAATGGACAACTACCTGGAATGGAAGACGGTCTGCGCCGTCATCTAAGGGTTCGGCAAACAAGGCAGAAACTATGGAGACCCAAATGACCTGGCTGATAACAGGTGCCAATCGCGGCATTGGCTTGGAATATGTCAAGCAATTGAGCGCCGAAGGCGAGCGGGTCCACGCAGTGGTGCGCGACCCTGGCTCAGCCACCGAACTGACCGCGCTTGCGGCTAGCTACCGGTCGCTCGCCATTGAGGTTGCGGATATGGACGATCGCGCCTCGATCGATGCCTTGGCAACAAGGTTGGCCGATGTGCCGATCGATATTCTGCTGAATAATGCCGGAATCTATGGAGGCAGCTGGGACAATGCGGCTCATCGGCAAAGCGCCCTGTCCATGGACTATGATCTGTGGGAACAGATCATGAGAGTAAATGTCATGGCCCCATATCAGATGGTGCAACGCCTGCGCCCAAGTCTCATGCTCGGGCAGGGCAAGCTGGTGGTCAACATGTCATCCGATCTCGGTTCGATCACCAACAATGCCCAAGGGCAATCTTATGCCTACCGCTCGAGCAAGGCAGCGCTCAACATGGTGACCAAAGGCCTGTCGGTCGAACTGGCCAGCGATGGCATCTCGGTCGTCTCGATGGCTCCTGGCTGGACGCAGACTGATCTGGGCGGCGTCAATGCGCATTGGTCGGTTGAAGACAGTGTGGCTAATCAGCGCAGGGTGATTGCAGGGTTGACGCCGACCGACACCGGACGTTTCGTCAACCTGCTGGGTGAAGACGTGCCGTGGTGATGGTGAGTCATCTGTCGCGGGCTTTTTGGGCGTGATCACGCATGCAATCATTACTGGGGCGGCCAGCGGAATCGGCCTCGCTACCGCGCAGCGACTGGCTGCCGATGGCTGGACCGTTACCGGCATCGACAAGCAGGCGCGACCGGACACACTCTCGTCAGCGAGATGGCTGCAATGTGATCTTGCCGACAGTCAGTCTGTGGCCGAGACCGTCGCCAGTCTGGCGAGTCAAAGGGCTGATGCGCTGATCCTGTGCGCCGGTGTGGCTGGCGTCGGATCGGTGGAGCAGGTGCTGCGGGTCAACTTTCTCGCCAACCGACAACTGCTAGACGGGCTGGGGCCGGGCATTCGGGATGGTGGCTCCATCTCGCTGATGTCTTCGGGGGCAGGATGGCGCTGGAGCGAACATTCGCCGATCCTGGTCCGGTGTATCAGTACGCCGGAGGAAGACGAGGCAATCGCCCTGGCTGCCACGGGCTGTGCGACGCCAGCTGAAGCCTATGTAAGGTCGAAGGAATTGCTCTGTGCGATGGCCGCGCGGCGTTGCCTTGAGCAGTGGCACCGCGGTGTCCGCCTCAACAGTGTAAGCCCCGGAGGGGTGGAAACGCCCCTCATTCCGGACTTCACGGCATCAATGGGACAGGAAGCGATGGACTTTGCGTCCGCCTTGGTCGGACGCCACGCATCGGCGAGCGAAGTCGCTGAAGTGGTCGCCTTTCTTTGCAGCCCGAACGCGCGCTGGATCAACGGTGCCGACATCCGCGTCGATGGCGGCCTGGTTGGCGCGCTGGCATCAGGCGCTGCGGATTTTCGCGATTGGAACAGCTGAATAGCGCCAGCACATTCAATCCAATCGGCATCATCTGTAGATCAAAAGGTTCTCAATGCAGCAACACCCCATCTCGAGATTTTACGCACAGACATCGGCCGGGCAGATCCACGGCCGCCGGATCGCGGGGGAAGGTCCGCCGGTTGTATTGCTGCACCGGACCCCGGTCTGTTCGTCTGGCTTCGAACGCGTGCTGCGCTTCCTCGCGGCACAGGGGCGAGCGGCCCTGGCCCTGGATACGCCAGGCTTCGGCCAGAGCTTCCAGCCCATTGGCTCGCCTCGGGCCGACGAATACGGCGCATGGCTGCTTGAAGCCCTGGAAGAACTGCGGATCGAACGCTTTCACCTCGCAGCCCATCACACCGGCACTCATTTCGCCGCAGAAATGGCCGCAGCCGCGCCGGATCGCGTCCTGTCGCTTACTCTGTCCGGCGTGATGCTGGCCTCTTTGGAGGAAAGGGTTAGATCCCGATCCGACATCGGCAATGCGCCGGCGATCGATGGCGATGGCGCCCATATCAGCGACACATTCAAGCTGATGAAGAGCCTATTCCTCGACCCATCGCCAGAACTGGTCCATGCCGAAACAATCGGTGCGCTGGTTTCTGGCAAGGGGCGCGACCAGGCATTCGATGCAATCTTCGCACAGGATTTCGGTGCAGTCCTCGACAGAATTGTGGCCGAGGGTGCGGTCCCGGTCCAGGTTGTACAGGCGCCCGATGACCCGTTGAGCCTTAATGGTATGCTGGCCGCACTTCGCGAACGCTTTCCAGCGATCCCTGTCACCCTCACAGGCCCTGCCTTCCTTGCCTTGCCCGAGCGGCAGAGCGGCAGCTTCGCCCGGGCAATACTGTCTT
This sequence comes from uncultured Novosphingobium sp., assembly GCA_964628635.1. Taxonomy (GTDB): domain Bacteria; phylum Pseudomonadota; class Alphaproteobacteria; order Sphingomonadales; family Sphingomonadaceae; genus Novosphingobium. The sequence goes on from CAZVMC010000064.1 coordinate 7,998, forward strand.
TCATCAAGGAAACACACGACATGACCAATCGCCGCTACGAACTAGCCCGGCAGACCGCTGGCTATGACCTCATCCGAGCGGACGGACCCATCCCGGTTCCGGGCGAAGGTGAAGTGCTGGTTCGCATCCACGCTGTCTCGCTCAATCGGCGCGACCTTGGGGTGCGTGATCTGTCCTATCCCGTGAATGGTGCCAACCATTTCACAGCCCTGTCTGATGGAGCGGGTGAAGTGGTCGCGATTGGTCCTGGTGTCACTAGATGGGGGATCGGTGACAGGGTGATGTCGACATTTTTCCAGAACCATTCCGGTGGACGATTGACCCTGCCGGCTGTGGTTTCTTCGCTCGGGGCTGGCGGACCGGGCGTATTCGCCGATCATGTGATTCTGACCGAAACGGGCTTGCTGCCGGTCCCCGATGGCTGGACCTATGCCGAAGCCGCCTGCCTGCCATGCGCCGGGGTCACGGCGTGGAACGCGCTCAAGACACTGGGCCAGTTGCAGGTCGGCGATGACGTTCTGATCATTGGCACCGGTGGGGTCGCTCTGTTTGCGGTCCAGATTGCCGCTGCATCAGGGGCTCGGCCGATCATTCTGTCCTCGAGTGCTGACAAGATCGAGCGGGCTTGTGCATTGGGCGCGGTCGATGCAATCAATTATCGCGAATGCCCGGACTGGCACGATGAAATCCGCAAGCGGACGCATGGCGCAGGCGTGCAGCATGTGATCGAACTTGGCGGAGTCGGAACGCTGCAAAAGTCGATCGCGGCTCTCGGTCTCGGAGGCCACCTTGCACTGATCGGGGCGCTCGATGGCTTCGGCGGAGAGATGAGCGCCCTGCCCCTGATCTTCTCGGCGCTTCGGGTCAGTGCGGTGATGGTGGGATCGCGCAGCGATCAGGCAGAACTCGCCGCCTTCATGACGGAGCATGACCTGAAGCCGGTGATCGACAGCCGCTTCGCCTTCGAGGCTGCTGAGGATGCCTATGCCCGCGCGGGCGAAGGCGCGTTCGGTAAAGTGGTTGTCGAGTTGACCCAAGCGGGCCAGTAGCAATCAATTGGAACGACGCAGGCCATCAATCAGCAGGTTGGGCAGGTAGGCATTGTCCCATTCGGGCGATTGCGGCGGGTTAGCGCCCATGCGCAGGATGACCAGCCTGTTGGCGGGCGAGATATAGACCGTCTGGTTGCTATTGCCGTCGAACAGAAACAGCTTCGGGTCTCGGTAGGGCGCGCTGTGCAACACTTGTGGCCCTGGCGCGCCCGGTGCTCCGAAACCCCGTCGCTTCCGCCAAGGACTGCCTAACCACACGCCCAGTCCAAAACTGGGATTCTCGGCTGTGCCGCGCCGCATTTCTTCAACGAAGCCGCGCGGCAACAGGCGGCGAGCGCCCGCTTTGCCATCATCAAGCAACAGCACTGCCATGCGGACCCAATCTTGCGCCGGCAGCATCAGGCAGCAACCGGAATGTGCCAGCCCACCGGGTCGGTTGATCCAGATTTCACCACCGCGCGCGCCGATCGGAGCCAGGATCTCCCGCCCGATGAAATCGGCGTAGCGACGCCCCGTCGCCCGTTCTATCACCAGCGCGATCAGCTCGCTTGGGGCATTGGCATAGCCGAATCGGGTACCCGGGGGATGCGCCAGTGGGTAATGATCAACAATATAGCGTCCATGATCGAGGCCAAGATAGGCCCTGTTCCATGGGTGATCGGGATCGGCACTGAACCCCTGGTCGAGCAGTCCCGAACGCATGTCGAGCAGGTGACGAACACGCATTCCCGCCCGATCGGTTTCGCGCCATTCGGTGATGAAATCCGATACCGGCTGGTCTAGCGAACGGATCTTCCCCAGCGCAATGGCGCGGCCGATCGCGATGGCTGTGAGCGGCTTCGATAGCGATTTGGAAGGGAGCATAGTTTCGGCGCGCGTTCCTCCGAAATAGCGTTCTACTTCAAGCCGTCCCTTGTGCCAGACGATGAAAGCGGTCGAACGGTTATCCTCGGCATAGCGGGCTGCCTGCTCCAACGCCGTGGGATCGATCTGTCCCTTGCCGAGTTCGACCAGCGGTGCCGGGCGATACCGCGACGTGCCGCGCACGGCTTCCATTGGTGAGTAGGCGAAATTGGTCGGGTTCCGCGAAAAGCGTTCGAAGCGTTCGCGATAGATCGCCTCGTCGTCTTGCTGCGCCTTCACCGTCCCGCTCGGTACGGCCAGGGCCGCCACCAAGGGCATAAACGCCAAAGCTGCCCGCCGCATCAGAGCCGCTCCAGGACTTCCAGTGCAGCGATCTCACCTGTTTCCATGGCCGACTCCATCCCTGGCTCCATCCGGCGAAGATGCTCGCCGGCGAAGTGAATCCTGCCATGCGGCTGCCCCATGTCCTTGGCGAAGTGCTTGACCTGGCCCGCGCAGAAGACATGCTTGTTACCGCCGATGAAGGGATTGGCTTCCCAACTGTAATCGAACAGTGGCTGCAATGCCCCGCGAATGGACGGGCGCGCCGCCTCCATTTCGGCGAGAACAAATGCCAATTGTGCTTCGCGCGGCATGGCCTGGATGCGCGATGCCCCGTCACCATTGAGCCAGACAATGTAGCTCCCATTGTCACCGCCGCGATTGGCAATGTGAAAGCCGCGCTCATAGTGTCTGTCGCTCCACAGCGAAGGCGGCAGACCGTCCTCCTCCCAGAATTTGCGCAGGACGCGGAAGTGGAACTGGGTGGTGGCCGAATAGGCAGCACCTTGCACTGCGTCGGCCTGGACCCGCGGCAAGCCGGGGTTGAAGCGAATGTGGCGGACGGCGGAAAATGGCGCTGCCAGGACCATGAACCGGCTGCGGATACGGGTGCCGTCGAACAGGCGCGCTTCCACCTCTGCATCGGTCTGGTCGATCTGGACCACGGGCGCGCGCAGTTGGACCTTGCCCCGCAGCGATGCTGCCATGGCGCGGGGTAGCATGTCGGACCCGCCAAAGATGTATGCGCTCAAATTGGCGTTATTGCTGTTATTACCGTACTGCGGCCTAGTCGGGTCCCGAAAGCCTTCCACCTTGATCCGGGCCATGTCGCGGAAAATGCTCATCGCCGAAATCGCAGCGAGGCTCGGCCCGTTGAGGTCGACATCGGCCAGCCGGATCGCCGCCTCGGAAACACCGCGACCGCGCATGTATTCTGCCGCAGAGACATCCAGCGGAAAGTGGGTTTCGTTCAGCCAGTCCGCCGGATCTTCGAAGGGCAACCAGTCAAAGAACAAGCGATTCTGGAGCAGGAAGGGCAGAATATCGCGCTCCGGACCGGCAGTAAGGTTCTTGTCCGACTTTGCCCAATTGGCCGGCAGGATCAGTTCACCGCCCACATCCAGGATGAAGGGGCCTGATTTCGCCGCATCGGTATGCAAGCCAACCTTAAGCCGACCGCAGGCATCACGGACCCGGCCATAAAGCGGTCCGACTTCGCTCCCGCCGAGTTCGGCCTCGTAGCCTTCAGCTCTCCCGGTGCGAAGCCGTCCGCCGACGCGGTCGGACGCCTCTACCACTGCAACGCGGAATCCCTGTTGCTCAAGAAGCTCTGCTGCATGCAGGCCAGCAAGGCCGGCACCCACTACAAGTACATCGTGTACCTCAGGCGTGCCGCCACGCGCCTGTCGGGCGCTGGCGCTGCTTGCAAAGCCCGGCGCTGCCAAGGCTGCTGAGGTGGCTCCAGCGGCGGCTAAGAACTGGCGACGGGCAAAGTGGTTCATCATTGGCACTTCCGGACTGCTGCGGAAAGGAAGGCTAAACTTTGGATCACACTAGCCGCCACCAGGCTGGAAACTGCCCGCATAGCGGACAGGTGGCCTGGTGGACGGAGTGCAACGCTATCATGGCGCAGCGCTCTAAACCACACCTGTCCCGATAAGGCTGCGATTTCAGCTGTATCATAACCCAGCGTGGCCAGGATCGCGCGGCTGTCAGCCCTGGCTTGCGGCAGTTTGGCGGCGGTGGCAGGGCGGGCACCACCCATCATCAGCGGCAGGGTCGGCAGGCGAGTTTCCCGACCATCGGCCAGCGTAACAGGCTCAAGCCCGTCTGATGCCGTCAGGTGCGGATCCTCAAACATGTCCTCTGGCTTGCCAATCGGCGCAAATGGAAATCCGCTGCTATCGAGCCGGGCGATCACCTCGCCACGGGTAAAGCCACCGATCAATTCGCGGATGCGCGGCATGAGCCGGTCGCGGGCCTGGACCCGTTCGTTATTGCGCCTCAGACTTTCGTCGGCCAACAGATCATCAAGGCCAAACAGCGTGCAGAATTTCTCCCACAGCGGATCGGATACAACGCCGATAAACAGGGCTCATCCAGCGTTTCGAACACGTCATAGATGGCCCAAGCCGAGATGCGCGCCGGCATGAGGGCGGCAGCGCTGCCGGTGACGGCGAACTGCGCCATATGCTGGCCCACGAGATTGACCGTCGTTTCGAACAGCAAAGCGATGACCTTTTGCCCCCGACCTGTACGGTGGCGTTCCTCAAGCGCGGCGAGAATGCCGATGACGCCGAACATGCCGCCAGTCACATCGATAACACTCGCCCCGGCGCGCAACGGCTTACCAGGCGGGCCAGTCATATAGGCAAGGCCGCCCATCATCTGCGCGACCTCGTCAAGCGCGGTGCGATCCTCGTAAGGGCCAAGCAGGAAGCCCTTTTCCGAACAATAGATCAATCGTGGATTCGCAGGACTGAGCGCCTCATAGCCGAGACCGAGGCGATCGAGTGCGCCGGGGCGAAAGTTCTCAACCAGGATGTCGGCCCGGTCACACAGCGCCCGCGCCACGGCCATGCCGTCTGCCGATTTGAGGTCGAGGCAGATCGACTGCTTGCGACGGTTGTACATGGCGAAATAGCCAGCGCCCGACCCGAGCAGTCGCCGCGTCTGATCGCCGCCGATCGGTTCAACCCGGACCACTTCGGCTCCAAGGCTGGCGAGGATGTGCCCGACCGTGGGGCCCATCACCATGTGGGTGAATTCGACGGCCCTGAGGCCGGCGAGCGGAGTGGGAGAGGTCATGATTCAGATCCTGAGCGATAATCAAGGGGAAGCCCGGCATCGGGCGTGAAGCCGTAGAGCGGCTCACCGGGCAGCGCTTCGGCAATGATCGTGCGAACCGCCATCAGCCGGTCGAGGTCGATCCCTGTCTCATAGCTCATCGCGGCAAGCATGAAGGCAAGATCCTCGGTCACGATATTGCCTGAGGCACCGGGGGCGAATGGGCAGCCGCCGAGCCCGCCGAGCGAGGCATCAAGCGTGGTGATGCCCTCATCCAGCCCGGCCAGCGCATTGGCGGGGCCGAGACCGCGGGTGTTGTGGAGGTGCAATGTGGCCAGCAAACCCGGCCCGACCGCCGCCGTGACGCTGCGCGCCAGTCGCCTGACCTTGGCCGGATCAGCATAGCCGGTGGTGTCGGACAGGCTCAGTTCCTTCGTCCCTGCCTCGACAGCCGCGACGGCGAGGCGGACCACGCTGTCCTCCGCCACCGCGCCCTCCATTGTGCAGCCAAAGGCCGTCGACAAGCCGACGGCACAATGCACGCCCCCAGCTTCGGCAATCCGCGCGACCTCAGCGATCTCAACCAGCATCCCGGCATGTGTCTTGCGGACATTCTTGACGCTGTGGGTCTCTGACATGGAAAAGGGGATCGAAAGACCATGCAGCCCGGCCTCGACCGCCCGCGCCGCACCTTTGGCATTGGGCACCAGCGCGACGACATTGAGCCCAGGCAAGGTGCCCGCGAAGGAGACCAGTTCGGCAGTGTCGGCCATTTGCGTCAGCAGCGACGGCGGGACAAAGCTGCCCACCTCGATCTCGGGCACGCCGGCCTCGGCCTCGGCCTTGATCCACGCCTTTTCGCTTCGAGCGGCATGACCCGGTCGATCGATTGCAGCCCGTCGCGCGGGCCGACTTCGCTGATAGTAATGAAGGTCACGCTCGTTTCTCAAGATAGACCCATGGCCGTGCTGCCCGGACCGCCTGCTGGGCGCCTGCGAGGCGCAAGCTGCACGATGTGCTTGCTGCCGATCACCGATCTGCCGCGCGCAAGGGGCTCACCATGATCGCGCAACTCTGCGAGATCGAACGGTCGATTGAAGGCGAACCTCCCAGAGAGCATCTGCGCCAGCGATCGGCATCAAAGTTCATCGCGCTCGATTTCTTCGCATGGGCAACTATGTTCTCGGCCAGCCATCGGCGCGCTCGCCGCTTGCCCAGGCGCTTCGTTATGCTGTCAATCGCGTCGATGAACTGCTGCCGTGGGCTTGGAAGACCCGCTCGATCCATCG
>CAZVMC010000065.1:0-10670 GCA_964628635.1 uncultured Novosphingobium sp.
TGACCTTCTCGGCCTGTTCGAGCATGTAGGCGGCGTCTTCCGCGCTGCCCTGCTTGTAGGGCCGCTGCTCGCGCGCCCCGCCGCCGCCGCCCGCGCCTGCGTCGGCACCGAAGCCGCCCGCGATCACGCTGATGAAGCTGCGGTTCATCGCGCGGCACATGATGTAGCTGAGGATCGCCCCCGAAGAGCCGACCAGCGCGCCGGTGATGATCATCGCGGTGTTGCCGAGCGTGAAGCCCATCGCCGCCGCCGCCCAGCCCGAGTACGAGTTGAGCATCGAGACGACCACCGGCATGTCCGCCCCGCCGATCGGGATGATCAGCAGGAAGCCGATGATGAAGGCGAGGATCGTAAGCGTGGCGATCACCCACAGGCTTTGATCCGTCATGAAGTAGCCCGTCAGACCCAGTATCGCGCCGAGAGTGCCGAGATTGATCACATGCCGTGCGGACAGCAGGATCGGTGCTCCGCTCATCTTGCCGGCGAGCTTGAGGAAGGCGATGATCGAACCACTGAATGTAATCGCACCGATTGCGATGCCGAGGCCCATCTCGAGACGTGAGACTGGATTGATGATTGCTGTTTGAGACGTGGCAGTGTCTGACAACGGACCCGCCCAGCCCAACCTGGCCGCCTCGCCTGCGCTTAACACATACGAAGTTGAATTCTGGACTACCGTTCCGACGATGCCAAACGCTTCCGGATTGAGATAGGCCGCCCAGCCCACCAGTACCGCCGCCAGCCCCACCAGCGAATGGAATGCCGCGACGAGCTGCGGCATGTCAGTCATCGCGATCCGCCGCGCGATCACCCAGCCGATCCCGCCGCCGATGGCGATGGCGGCAAGGATCTTGCCGAGCGTCACCAGATCCTCCGGAGCCGGCTTCGGCATAATCTCACCCGCAGGAACCGGCGCGGCAATGGCCAGAGTCGCGATCACTGCAATCGCCATCCCGGCCATGCCCTGTCGGTTGCCGCGCTGCGAGGTGGCCGGAGAGGACAGCCCGCGCAGCGCGAGGATGAACAATACGCCCGAGACGAGATAGGCGATCAGCGCCCAAGCGGGCAGAGCAACGTGTTCTGCCACGATCAGCGGTCCTTCTTCTTGTACATCGCCAGCATTCGCGCGGTAACAGCAAAGCCGCCGAAGATATTGATCGAGGCAAAGACCACCGCGAGCAGACCAAGCCAGCTCGACGCCCCGTCACTCGCCGCCGCCGCAACCAGCGCACCGACGATTATCACCGAGGAGATCGCATTGGTCACCGCCATCAGCGGCGTGTGCAAGGCTGGGGTGACCGACCAGACGACGTAATAGCCGACAAAACAGGCCATGACGAAGATCGAGAGGATTGAGATGAAGTCCATGTCTTAAGCCCCCAACAACCTCTCGTTCACAACCTTCCCCCCCAGCGTCAGCCGCACGGCATTGCCGATCTCCTCGTCGAGCACCGGCCGCCCGGCTTCCTTGTCCCAGAAGGCCGAGAGGAAGTTGAACAGATTCCGTGCAAACAGAGCTGAGGCATCGGCCGCAAGGTGGGTCGCGGTGTTGGACCAGCCCATAATTTTCACGCCGTGCTTCTCGACCACCTGATCGGCGACCGATCCCTCGACATTTCCGCCTTGCGCCACAGCAAGATCGAAGATCACCGAGCCCGGCTTCATCGTCGCGATCTGCGCGTCCGAAATCAGGCGTGGCGCCGCTCGGCCCGGGATCAGCGCGGTGGTAATGACGATATCCTGCTTGGCGATGTGGCCGCTCACTAGCTCAGCCTGGGCCTTTTGGTATTCGGGCGACATTTCGGTGGCATAGCCGCCCGCGCCCTCACCCTCGATCCCGGCCACGCTCTCCACAAAGATTGGCTTGGCCCCCAGCGACTGGATCTGTTCCTTGGTAGCCGAACGCACATCAGTCGCCGAGACCTGCGCGCCTAGCCGCCGCGCGGTGGCGATGGCTTGCAGGCCGGCCACGCCCACGCCCATCACAAAGCATTTGGCAGCGGAAACCGTGCCCGCCGCCGTCATCATCATCGGGAAGGCGCGGCCATAGAGGTTCGCCGCCTCAATCACCGCCTTGTAGCCCGCCAGGTTCGACTGGCTGGAGAGGATATCCATCGACTGCGCGCGGGTGATGCGCGGCATGAATTCCATCGCCAACGCCTCGAAACCCGCCTTGGCATAATCATCGACCCGCGCGCGCTGACCAAACGGATCGAGCCCGGCCACGATCCATGCGCCCGATTTGGCGCCCTTGAGTGCCTTCGGGTCCGGTCCCTGCACGCCCAGCACGATATCGGCATCTTTCACCGCGGCATCGGCGTGGACGATCTCGGCACCTGCTGCGGCAAAGTCGGCATCCGAAACTGCGGCGCCCAGCCCTGCGCCTTTTTCGACCGCGACCGCCGCGCCCAGCGCGATGAACTTTTTCACCGTTTCGGGCGAAGCCGCCACCCGGCTTTCGCCGCTCGCGCGTTCCTTGAGAACCGCGATCCTGAAAGCGCCACTCACAGTGGCGATCAGGCGATCAGAGCGATAACGAGTGCGGTAACGAGCGCGGTTACAATCGAACCCCACTTCAGCAGGGTCAGGAACCCGCCATAGGTCGATTCCGCTGCCTTCATATCGTTGCCCGAAGCCATAATCCTGTCCCCATCAAATGCGAATTTGCGTTGGGCCGAGGCTCTACCGCCCTCTTCCGGCGCGCTCAAGGGCCAAAGCCGCCACATTCGGGCAAATATCAGGATTTATCGGCAGGCTTAATCGGGTCTTTACCCCCTTGCGTTAGGGCGGCCGCTGCAATTGCTTCGGGGGAATGACGCAAGCCTATGGCCGAGATCGAGCAGCGACTGTTGATGCTGATCGATGATGAGCCGGCCCAGTGCCGTCTCATCACGGCGCTTGCTGCGCGCGAAGGCTGGCGCACCGTGGTGGCGCGCGATGCCGAAACCGCCATTGCTACCCTCGGTACCAGGCAGGGGATGCAGCTGGCCGCGATCATCCTCGATCAATGGGTTCCGGGTGACGATGCCTGCACCTTGATCGCCGAACTCAAATCACGCCGCCCGGCCTTGCCGATCCTGATGCTGACGACATCGGCGTCGCCCTTGCTCGCAGTTGAGGCAATGCGCGCCGGGGCGACCGACTATCTCGTCAAGCCCGTCGCGCCCGACCGGTTGATGCAGGCGCTGCGCGCCGCGACCACCCGCGAAGCCCCCCGCGACGAACTGCAACCGCTGACCGAGAAGATGCCGGTCACGCTCGATTTCGATGCGATGATTGGTGCGGCCCCGGCGTTTCGTTCGGCGCTGGCGGTAGCCGCCAAAGCCGCGCGCGGCCACACGCCGGTACTGATCGAGGGCGAAAGCGGCACCGGCAAGGAAATGCTGATCCGCGCGATGCACGCCGCCAGCACCCGAACCAAAGCGCCATTCCGGCTGATCAACATCGGCGGAATTCCCGCCAATTCGGTCGAATCTGTGCTGTTCGGCCATGAGAAGGGCGCTTTCGCAGGAGCTTTTGATCGCCATATCGGCGCATTGCAGCATGCCGATGGTGGCACGCTGGCGCTCGACGAAGTCGATCGCTTGCCGATGCCCGTCCAGGAACGCCTGGTCGAATCGCTCCAGCGCGGCGACGTTCGTCCGATCGGTGCACGCCACAGCTTCAAGGTCGATGTCCGGCTGATCGCCGCGAGCAACCTGCCGCTCAAGGAACTGGTTCTGAGCGGCACTTTCATGCCCGAACTGCTGGGCGCGATCAGCGTTACACAGGTCAGCTTGCCGGCCTTGCGCGATCGTTCGGGTGACATTCCGGCGCTGGCCCGCCATTTTCTCGCCCGGATCGGCGAGCAGCCGGGCCTTCGCGCGCTGGGCATTACCGATAGCGCGCTGGCACTGCTTGCAGCCTACGAATGGCCAGGCAATGTGCGCCAATTGCAAGCCGTGCTGTTCCGCGCGGCGGTGTTCTGCGACGGCGATGCCCTAACAGCCGAAGACTTCCCGCAGCTTTCCAACATGCTCGGTGGCGATCAGCCGTTGCCCTCCGGATCGATGCAGGAAGCGGTCGGCGTGACGCTCTACACGCCCGATGGCAATCTGCGCCCGCTGGAAGATATCGAAGCCGATGTGATCCGTCTGGCGATCGGCCACTATCGGGGCCGCATGACCGAAGTCGCGCGGCGGCTCGGCATTGGCCGCTCAACGCTGTACCGCAAGCTGAGCGACCTTGGTATCGGCGACGCGGCCTAGCGCCCTCTCGACTCCGCAAAATCCAGCGCTAATCTTCTGATCGCCAAGAGCGATTGGGGGAATGCATGTCCGGTTTCTGTGCGACTTGTGGTGGTGCCCTGAAGGCTGACCAACGGTTCTGCCCGGGCTGCGGCAGTCCGGTGCTGCTGGCAGCCACGCCACCGATCGAAGCCAATCCTGCCCCCACCGGTCCAAGCGGCAAGATGAGCCCACAAACCCGTTCGCTGCTGCTGGGAGCCGGAGTTGCCGCCGCAATCGGCGCGGTCGTCAGCCTGGGCATGTTTTTCTCGCGCGATGACAGTGATCCCGCGCTAAGCCAACCAGTCGCCGCTACTGCAGCTGCAACCGAAGACCCCAACGCCCCGCGCCCGCAGGCCTGGTTCGACAACTATCAGGACAAGTTCCTCAGCGCCGAATTGGAACGGCTGGTGACCGGCTCTGCGCAAAAGCGATCGTTCCCGACTGCGAAGGGCGGTTCCGTTCTAGGCCCGGTGACGCGCGGGGAACTGCTCAAAGGCCGCTGGGTTGAAGGCGGCGATCCCAAAACGCGCTGGCTGAAAACCGCTGATGGCGGCTATGTCTGGGAGGGCAATCTGGGCGATCCGCTGCAGATCAGTTCGCTGGGAATGAACGGATTTGTGGCAGGCAGCCGGTATAACTCGGTCAGCAGCAAGCTTCGCATTGACGACGAATACGGCACCGGCAGTGCAATGGACCAAGACGGCTGCGAAATTTTCGCTTCGGATGACGGGCTATCTTACCTGATGTTCAGCGGCGGCAAGGTCACCCGGATTGAGACCGATAGCGAACGATTGGAAACCGCCAGCGGGATCCATGTCGGTTCAAGCGAGAAGGAGCTGCTGCGGGCTTACCCCGGCAGCAAGTTGAAGCGCGAAGTCAACGACTACGGCGGGTTCGACTACTTCTACTGGGCCAGCAAGGACCGCGGCATCAAGTTCCATGTCGATGAAGGCAAAGTCACCAGCATCACGGCGGGGGACGAGACGATCCGCTATATTGAGGGCTGCGCTTGAGATTCAGCCCCTATTCGGCCAGCTGACTGAAATCGGTCAACGCCGCATCGCGCAGTCCGCGCCAGACCCGCACGGCCTGGACCGTCTCGGGCACATCGTGAACGCGAAGCAGTTGAACCCCCGCGTCCATGCCCTTGATCGCAACCGCAAGCGACCCGCCCAGCCGTTTGTGCGGCAGCGCTTCGTTATCGAGCGCGCCGATCATCCGTTTGCGGCTGGCCCCCAGCAACAGTGGCTGACCTAGCGCATGGAACAACGGCAGCGAATTGAGCAGCGCCAGGTTGTCCGCCAGCGTCTTGCCGAAGCCAATGCCGGGATCGAGAATGATCCGATCCCGCGCGATCCCTGCTGCCAGCGCCGCATCGCGCCGCGCGGAGAGCCAATCGAATACATCGAAAACAACGTCGCCATAGCTGGCCCCGCCATGCAGATCCTCGCCTTCGCCGGGCGCGTGCATCAGCACCACCGGAGCGCCGGAACGCGCGGCGAATTCCATGCTGCGCGGATCATGGCCCAGGGCGGAAACATCGTTGATCAGATGCGCCCCGGCCGCCAGCGCGGCTTCCATCACGGCCGGCCGTCGGGTATCGATGCTGATCGCCGCACCGCTGGCCGCCAGCCGCTCAATCGCCGGGATCACGCGCTTGATCTCGTCGCCTTCCCACACCGCCGCCGAACCCGGCCGGGTGCTTTCGCCGCCAACGTCGATCAGCGCCGCCCCGGCTTCCAGCATCGCCGCCGAATGGGCCTGGGCCAGCGCTGGATCGTCCATGAATTGGCCGCCATCGGACATGCTGTCGGGCGTGACATTGAGCACGCCCATCACCTGCGGCTGATCGAGCCGGATCGTCCGCGCACCGAGCTGGAGCGGTGGGTGCGAACGCTGGAAATTATCCCACTGTTCCCGCGCAGATTCGGGCAGGTCCGGAAGTGCGGCCTTGAGTTCAGGGACCGAGTAGCGGGTTCGCGCAACAACCTTTCCGCCATCGCGCTCAACCAAGGCAAACCGGCTCGCATAGACCAGCCCGCCCGCCAAGCGGACGGCCTCACCCTCCTCGCATTGTGGCGACTCAGAGAGCGCGATCGGCCGGAGGTAGTATGTACTCACCAGGTTTGTGCTCAATCAGCGTTGGGTGTGATCTTGATTTCCGCACGAAATGGCTCAAATCCGGCTCCTTTATTGCCGAATTCAATTGCTCCCATTTCGCCAGGCTCGAGAAGCAGCTTTGGGTTTGCCGAAACCGATCCCGCGCTCTTCGAAGTCACGGAAAACGCCCCGGCCATTTGCAGGCGCCCATCTTGAAGAGGGTCAATTGTAATAGTGGCCTTATAGGAAGAACCGTCGCCGGGTTCGATGACGAGCCGAGAGGCTTCGCCAGGCGCAATGATCAATCGAGGTGTCGAAACGAGTTTGCCGCCATCATATAGCGACATCGCCATCACGTAGGTCTGCGCATGAGGAATTGCCGAACCTGCCGGAACGGCTGCGAATGCTACAAGTGCGGTCATCGCTTGCAGAGCTCGACGCATAATAATCTCCTACGGTTGCAGTGCAGTTCAATCCTCGGTCGCTAGCAGATAGAGCTGCCGGATCGCATCGACGGGTTTGAACTCACCTTCATGCTCGATGTGCCAGAACGACCAGCCGTTGCAGCTTGGCGCGCCTTGCAGCTTGGCGCCGAGGCCGTGGATCGAGCCGCTGTCTGCGCCCGATACCAGCGAGCCGTCGGCGCGGACTGTTGCGGCCACCCGGCGCTTCTTGTCGGAAACTGTGGTTCCCGGCGCGATCCAGCCGGTCTCAACCAAGGCCCCGAAGGCGACCTTCGGGGCGGCCTTGGGGCTTTGCATGGTGGTGATCGCGCTTTCATCGAGCGGCAGCGCCAGTTCGATCCGCTCAAGCGCGGCTTTGCGGTAAACATCTTCCCGCTCGCAGCCGATCCATTCGCGACCCAGCCGCTTGGCCACCGCGCCGGTCGTGCCAGTGCCGAAGAACGGATCAAGCACCACGTCGCCCTTGTTGGTGGTCGCCAACATCACCCGGTAGAGCAGCGCCTCGGGCTTTTGCGTGGGGTGGACCTTGGTGCCGCCCGATTTCAGCCGCTCCTGCCCGCCGCAGATCGGCAGCACCCAATCGCTGCGCATCTGGAGCTCATCGTTGAGCGTCTTCATCGTGCGGTAGTTGAAGGTGTACTTCGCCTTCTCTCCCATCGAACACCAGATCAGAGTCTCATGGGCATTGGTGAAGCGGGTGCCCTTGAAATTGGGCATCGGGTTGGCCTTGCGCCAGACGATATCGTTGAGGATCCAGAACCCCATATCCTGCAACATCGCGCCCAGCCGGAAGATGTTGTGGTAAGACCCGATCACCCACAGCGAGCCATTGGGCTTGAGCACCCGGCGCGCTTCGGTCAGCCATTCACGGCTGAACTTGTCATAAGCAGCAAAGCTGTCGAACTGGTCCCAGTGATCGGTCACGGCATCGACGTGCGAGCCGTCGGGACGGCTGAGATCGCCGCCGAGTTGGAGATTGTAGGGCGGGTCCGCAAAGATGCAGTCGATCGAGGCATCCGGCAGGCTGCGCATCGCTTCGATACAATCGCCATCGAGAATCTGCCCCAGCGGCAAATCGGGGCGTGCCACCTCACGAACAGCCTTCAATCGCGCCCGCTCACCTGTCAGCATCTGGCCCATTGTCATCCCCAAACCCACGTCACGAAAGCACAGGGTGAGTTATCCACAGCCCGCCGTCAAGCCGCGACTCGCCGGGAATCCTAGCGATTCATGGTTAGCGATGGGTTAAGGAGTATGAGAACGGAACGAGTCCGGCACAGCATGTGGAGTCTGGGGATTCGGCCAAGACTCAAGATGTAGTGGTGTGGCGCAGAGGACTCGGGCGCAAAATAAATCCTCTCCTTCAGGAGAGGGGGACCACGAAGTGGTGGAGTGGCTCGGGCGAGTAATCCCGAATTGGAAATAATATACCGGGCTCGGGCAACGCCGCGCTCCAGCGCGATGTCAGTAGAACCTGCGCGAGCCCCTCCGCCAGCTACGCTGGGTCGTGTCGGGAGCCACTTGTCTCCCTCCACCCCCTAAAGGGGTAGGAAGTACTGCCTAACCGGCGCGAAGCTCCGGCGATGCAGCGGGCTCGGACCAAATTCGCGCAGCGCCGCCAGATGCTCTGCCGTGCCGTAGCCCATGTTGCGGTCCCACCCGTAGTGTGGATGATCCAGCGCAGCTTCGCGCATCAGGCGGTCGCGGTGTTCCTTGGCGAGGATCGAGGCAGCGGAGATGCAAGGCTCCAGCGCATCGCCGCCGATGATCGCGCGGGCCGGCCAGCGCCATTCGGGCACGCGGCCCAGCGGGGTCATATTGCCGTCAATCAAGACCTTGATCGGGTCCAGATTCAATCCAGCAACTGCCCGGGTCATCGCCAGCATGGTTGCAGCGAAGATGTTGATCCGGTCGATCTCATCGGCTTCGACTACGCCGAGCGCCCAGTGACAGCTCGACTTGATCTGCGGTTCTAGCAATGCGCGACGTTTGGCGGAGAGCTTCTTGGAATCGTCCAGTCCGGGCGGTGCATCTGGCCCCAGCACACAAGCCGCCGCCACCACCGGTCCGGCCAGTGGCCCGCGCCCCGCTTCGTCGACCCCAACCACGATCTGGTCGGTTGCCGTCTTGGCAAAGAACAACGGCTGGGCGATGATGTCTGGCATGAACAGCAAGCTCCTCCCCGCGCTATCCGCCCTCGCCCTGATCACTGCAAGCTGCGCCGCCAAGCCCGCTGGGGATAGCGCCTCAGCCGCTGCCGCACAGAGTGAGCCCTTCACCGTGACCGAGATTGCCCGGTTCAACCAACCCTGGGCCATGGCGATCATCCCCGGCACGCCTTACGCGCTGATCACCGAGAAAGGCGGCAAGCTGAAGCTGTGGCAGAGCGATGGCGAAGTACGCGATGTCGCAGGTCTGCCGCAGGTCGCCTATGGCGGCCAGGGCGGGATGGGCGACGTGGTGCTCGCTCCCGACTATGCAACCAGCGGCACGATCTACCTGAGCTGGGCCGAGAACGGCGAAAGCGGCACGCGCGGCGCGGTGGTTGGGCGCGGTAAGCTGGTGCTGGAGGGCATTCCCCGGATCGAAGGGCTCAGCGTGGTCTGGCGGCAAAGCCCCAAGGTCAGCGGCCAAGGCCACTATTCGCACCGGATCGCTTTCTCTCCGGACGGCAAATACCTGTTCATCGCCAGCGGGGAACGGCAAAAGATGCAACCCGCGCAGGATCTGGCTGGCAATCTGGGCAAGGTAGTGCGGCTCAATCTCGATGGCACGCCCGCACCCAGCAATCCCTTCGCGAGCCGCGGCGGCGTGTCGACCGAAATCTGGTCCTACGGCCACCGCAACATCCTGGGACTGGCCTTCGATCCGCAAGGCCGGTTGTGGGACCTGGAGCATGGTCCGGCCGGCGGGGACGAGCTCAATCTGGTGCGGCCCGGAGCCAATTATGGCTGGCCGCTGGTGTCCGAAGGCGATCACTATGATGGCCGCGATATCCCGCCGCATTCCTCACGCCCCGATCTGGCCGCACCCGCGATCAGCTGGACCCCGGTGATCGCACCCGGCGATTTCCTGTTCTATTCAGGCAAGCTCTGGCCCGAATGGAAGGGCCAGGCACTGATCGCCGGACTGGTTTCGCAAGGGCTGGTGAGGGTGCGGATCGACGGTGAGAAGGCGGTTGAAGTGGCGCGCTATCCGCTCGGCAACCGGATCCGTGAAGTTGTCGAGGCGGACGACGGCTCGCTCTACGTGCTGGAGGACGGCAGCGAAGGACGGCTGCTGCACCTGACGAAGAAGTAGATCGAAGCGTAGACAGCGCTGCCCTGCCGCCTTAGGGGCGCGCGCTGATGTCTGACAGTGCCACCCTGATCCCGCTCGACAATGTCGATCCCGTGCTGGTTGAAGCCTTGCTTGACCGGGCTTTCGAGCCGGAGCGGCACCAACGGACCGCCTACAAGGTGCGCGAGGGTGTCGATTGGCTGCCCGGTCTTTCCTTCGCCGCGATCGATGCGGCCGATCATCTTGTCGGCACGATCCAGTGCTGGCCAGTGGCGCTGACCGATCCTGAAGGAAAACGCCATCCGCTGATCATGGTCGGCCCGGTCGCGGTCGATCCCGCGTCACAAGGGATGGGCTATGGCAAGGCACTGATGGCGGCTGCAATCGGCGCGCTGTCGCCCGAGGCGCCCTTGCCGCAGGTAATGATCGGCGATCCAGAATATTACGGCCGCTTCTGGGGCTTCGCTAACACCCATACCGGCGGCTGGGACCTGCCCGGCCCGTTCGATCGGCACCGGCTGCTAGCGCGCTGCGACAATCCGGCGGTTCTGCCCGAGCG
>CAZVMC010000065.1:10770-14001 GCA_964628635.1 uncultured Novosphingobium sp.
CTGGCATCGCCGCCTGAATGCCTTACGCCCCGCCGCCAGACCTTGCCGCGCTTTCGCTAGAGCAGATCGCCGCGCTGGTGGCGGAGCGGAAGTTGCCGCCGGTCGACCAGTGGAACCCAGCCACCACCTCCGACAGCCGGATGGTGATCAAGGCCGATGGCCGCTGGTTTCACGATGGCGGCGAGATCAAGCGACCAGCCATGGTCCGCGCCTTCGCCAGCCTGCTGTGGCGCGATGCGACTGGGCAGCACTGGCTGGTCACTCCCTATGAGAAGCAATCGATCGCGGTTGAGGACGCGGCCTTCGTCGCGATCGATGTGGTTCAGACAGAAGGCGCCTTGGCCTTCCGTCTGAACACCGACGAGACGGTCATAGCCGGGCCGGACCATCCGCTGGTGGCCCGCGGCGATCCTGATCTGCCGGCTGTCTACCTTGGCGTGCGCCACGGTTGCGAAGCGCGAATCAATCGCAGCACATGGCTGCAACTGATTGATTTGAGTGATAATCTTGTCGCATCAAGTCGCGGCGGCCACTTTCCATTGGTTCCCGCGTGAGCGTCACTTTCAACAACCTATCGCGCCGCTATGCCGAGGGCCACGCCCGCGCGGTTGAGCTGCGCGATGAGGTGGGCGTTCACCGCGAAGACCTGACCCCCGCTGCCGTGCTGGTCGCCGCAACCGAGCGCGAGCGGCCCGGCTTCCTGATGATCCACCGCCCCTCCAACATGCGCTCGCACCCCGGGCAAGTCGCCTTCCCGGGCGGCAAGATCGATGCCGGTGAGGATCCGGTCGAAGCCGCCTTGCGTGAAGCCAACGAGGAACTGGGCATTCGCGCCGACGACGTTCGCATAATCGGCGCGAGTGATACTTACCGCACCGGCAGCGGCTATGCGATCGTTCCGGTGCTGGCGGTGGTTCCGCCCGATCTGGACTTGAAGCCCAACCCGACCGAAGTGGCACAGTGGTTCGAAGCGCCGGTCGATTTCGTGTTCGATGAAGCTAACCATGTCCATCATTCGGCATTTTGGCAGGGCCGCGAAAGGCGCTACATCGAAATCCTATGGCAGCAACACCGCATCTGGGGCGTGACCGCGGGGATCATCGCCAATCTGGCGAAGCGGATGGTGTGGTAGTGGGCCGGGTTCGCGCAGAGAGCGCAGAGGACGCGGAGATGTCGCGCCTGCGGCGCAGCCGCTTTGCCTTTCGAATGGCTACCTTACGCCGATCTGCCGATCGACTTCAATGGCTCTGGGCCAAACGCACTCTCTCTGCGCCCTCTGCGGCCTCTGCGCGAACCAAGAAATGACCACCCTTCCCCCAAATGCGCCTTGGCTCAAACGCGCCGATCTCGGCGGGCTAGTCAGGGTGCTGGGCGCAGGAAATGCGCGCTACGTTGGCGGGGCGGTGCGCGACACCTTGCTGGGAATTGAAGTCAAGGACGTGGATATCGCCACCCCGCTGCGCCCGCTGAAAGTGATCGGCAAACTCAAGGATGCCGGGATCAAGGCGATCCCCACCGGGATCGAGCACGGCACGGTCACCGCCGTTCTCGAACACGGCCCTGTCGAGATCACCACGCTGCGCCACGATGTCAGCACCGACGGCCGCCGCGCCACCGTAGCCTTTGCCGACGAGTGGCAGGACGATGCCGCGCGGCGCGATTTCACCATCAACGCGCTCTACGCCGATCCGGCAAGCGGGGAGATTTTCGACTGGTTCGGCGGACTGGACGACCTGGCCGCGCGGCGCGTGCGCTTCATCGGTGATGCCCGCCAGCGCATTCGCGAGGATCACTTGCGGATCCTGCGCTATTTCCGGTTTCAGGCGCGGTTCGGCTCGCTCCCGGCCGATCCGGAAGCCGAAGCCGCCTGTGCCGAACTGGCAGCCACCCTCAAAGGCCTCTCGCGCGAGCGGGTCGGGATGGAGACGCTGAACCTGCTCGCCCTGCCCGATCCCGCGCCCACTGTGGCGCGCATGGCTGAACTGGGTGTGCTAGAAGTGATCTTGCCCGAAGCCGATGTCGCAGCGCTGGCCGCGCTGGTGGCGCAAGAGGCGAGGCAAGGCGTAGACCCCGATCCGCTGCGGCGGCTGGCAGCGCTGCTGCCGGCGGATGTACCGCTGGCCGAGCAGGTGGCCGCGCGGTTCCGACTGAGCGGGGCGCAGAAGAAGCGGCTGGCGCTGGCGGCGGGGCGAAATCCCATCCTACCCCTTCAGGGGAGGGGACCCACTGCAAGTGGGGGAGGGGCTCGCGCGGGTACTCCTGACAGTGGCCAAGTACGAAACGCCAACCAACCGCCTCTCAATCACGAACCCTCAGGAGTACCACCGCAAGCCTCTCCAACATCCTCCGGATGGTCCCCCTCCCCTAAAGGGGAGGATCCCCGCGCCCTCGCCTATCGCCTAGGCTTGGGCCCCGCGCTCGATCGCCTGCTCCTCACCGGCCAGAGCATCTCCCCGCTCGATGGCTGGACCATCCCCACCTTTCCGCTCAAGGGCGGCGAAGTGGTCGCGCGCGGGGTCAAGGCCGGGCCCGAGGTAGCGCGGATCCTGCGGGCGGTCGAAGCCTGCTGGATTGCTGCCGGTTTTCCCGACAACGTCGATGATCTGCTTGCCGAAGAACTCGCCAAATGATCGAACTTTTTACGGAAAAGCCGCTGCTGCTCCTCGCGGTTATAGCGATCCTGCTCGCCGCCGCGGGCTGGATGACCGAGCGCGACAATCCCGCGCGCGCCAAGTCGCTGCGCCAGTTCGGTTACCTCGGCCTGATTGCCGCGCTGCTGCTGCAGGTCGGCTTGGCGGCCTTCACCGCGTCACGCTCCGATGCCAAGCTGCTGCTCGGCAGCCGCCCCGCACTGTCGGTCAGCGGCGGCGAGACCCGCATTCCCATGGCCAGCGATGGCCACTTTTGGGTCGAGGCCAACGTCAACGGCACGCCGCAGGAATTCCTGATCGATACCGGCGCGACCTTTACCGGGATGGGAGCGAGCGATGCCGCCGCCGCCGGAGTCACCCGCGATCCGCAGGAATTGCCGCTCGAGCTCGATACCGCCAACGGCACAATCACGGCCTGGGTCGGCCGCGCGCGCGAGCTGAGCTTCGGCAACATCACCGTCCGCAATTTGGCAGTGGCAGTTCCGGACGATCAGTTCAACAAGACCAGCGTGATCGGCATGAACCTGCTCAGCCAGCTCGCCAGCTGGCGGGTCGAGGGGGAGACGCTGGTGCTGGTGCC
>CAZVMC010000066.1:0-13690 GCA_964628635.1 uncultured Novosphingobium sp.
ACACCGATCACACGCTGGAGGAAGTCGGCCAGCAGTTCTCGGTCACCCGCGAACGTATCCGGCAGATTGAAGCAAAGGCGCTGCGCAAGCTCAAGCACCCCAGCCGATCGCGGAAGATGCGTTCGTTCCTGGATCAGTGAAGCCGAGTTGGTGCCTTCCTTGCTAATTGGCATGGGCTTGATAAAAAATCGCGAATGCCGCGCTCGCTGCGCCAATTTCCGAACGCCAAATTGTCGAGGAATTCGCGAATGACGAAGCTAAAGGGCTTTACACTCGGGGCAGTCCTGCTTTGCTCCGTGAGCGCAAGCCCTCCAAAATGGATGGCGTGGCGTGACTGCGTTCGCGGCTCCTCGCTTCAATACGGCTGTCTATCGACCTTGCAGTACGGTGGACGCTCGACGTTGCAGTATGGCGGCCTGTCGACGCTCCAATACGGCGGAAGGTCAACGTTGCAGTATGGCGGACTTTCAACATTGCAGTATGGCGGATTGTCCACCTTGAGCGGAGGTGGACAAGTTGCTGGTCGCACTCGAGGTTTCACTCCAGAGCAGTTGCGTCGAATGGCGCGGGATTATAGCTACGTTCCTTGAGCCATATTTGTCGGTGTCGACCGGTTCCCGTTTCAAAAAATTGACTACTCCGGCTTCGTAATCGGGATTCCTTAGATTGCTTTGTTAGTCGAGTAGACAGCGATAGTATCGGCCAGCGGGTCGCTGCGGATGGCTATGGCGGTCACAAGTCCCGCCAATGCGAAGAGCCCAGCCCCGATCAGCGCGCGTTTGATCGGCAGCGCCGGAAGCAGTGGTGCCAATGCCGCCATCGCAATCGCCAGCGGCAATGCAGCGATCCACGGGGTAGTCGGGCCGACGCCTTGCATGAGCTGATGGCCGAGCGCGAGCATGTAGCCGAAGACAACCACGGCAACGATACCGCCAAATCCGCCGTATTCCCAATTTGGCCAGCGCTTGCCGGCCGCATGGCCCAATCCCAGCAGCATGGCTGGCATTACGAGGATATAGGCCGCAGTCGGCGCGAGACCCTGAGCCACCACGCCGAGCAGCAACACCGGTACCGCCGTGCCGATGGCGTTGCCGGGGCGCGCACGCCAACCGGCGAAGGCGAGCATCGTTCCGGCCAGGGCCGCCAGCATCGCCATCAATTCGAGCCGGGGAATTTCGGCGAGGCGGTCGTAATAATTGGGTTCGCCCGTCGCGTAGGAGACTTGGTTTAACAGCCACAGCAGCGCGCCTGTTCCGAACATCATCGCGAGACTGCGCCACACCCCTTCGAATCGCTCACGCAGGGCCGTGCCCCATGCGGCATAGCCCAGCCCGAGAAAGCTGATGGCGAGCATCAGCCAGCCATAACCCGGCGAGTAGGTGATCGTGATCTTCCCGAACAGATCGAAGAACACCAAATCGGGCGACTTGGGCGGGAGCGGCTGCGGACGGATCAGGCCGAGCGTCAGGTCGAGTACTTGGCTTCCCATGTCCTGCAGCGAGCCCTGATCGAGCATGTCCGGCGTGATTCTGGGGGAGTGATAGTAGCCAGGACGGCCGATGAAGGCGAAGTTGTAGGCCACGTAAGGGCCCCTCAACGCTGGGGTCAGATCGGTATCGTTGGGCAGTTTCGAATAGATATAGGCCGACAGGCTGCTCGCCCCCGGGCGCTGCACGAATTCGGCGTAGCGCGCCACCGCCGCGCCGTTGTCGCGCGAGGTTTGGAACAGCGTGGTCCGCCCGCCACCGCCGCGCGCTTCCATGTTGATCACCACGCCGACGTGCCCCCGCAGCGGATGCGAGGCGAAGAACTGCTCGGCGCCCTCAAGCCCGAGTTCCTCGGCATCGGTCACCAGCACGACAACATCGCGCAGAAAATTGCCGCCATATCCCTGCTTTAGGGCGCGGACCACCTCGAGGCTGGCCGCCACCCCGGCGGTATCGTCGGCTGCGCCCGGCGAACCCCAGACGGTATCGTGGTGCGCCATCAGCAGTATCGCCGGAAGGCTAGGATCCTTGCCACGCAGCACACCAATCACATTGACCAGCGGCTGCGGCTGATCGGCCCGCCCGGTCCAGCGGTTGCGCCTTTCGGTCGCTTTTGCGCCGATCGTGCCCTGCTGGGTTGAGACCTCCATCCCCAACGCCCGCATCCGTGCCATGATGTAAGCGCGGACCTCGGCATTCTCGGGCGTGGCATTGGGGTGCGGTTTGGCGGCGATCGCCCGGATATCAACCATCGCGCGCGCGGCTGAGAACGCAAACTCCGGCGCATCGATAGGCAGCGGCGAAGGCGGCGTAGTCGCACGAATGGCCAGCAGCAAACCCAACAGCAAGGCAAACAGCAGCGGCGCGGCTTTGTGCATCGGTTCTCTCCCCCAGTTGCAGGCACCTTCGCCGCAAGCAGCAATCTGCGCAAGTGGCCAAACCGAGACTCGCCTTCGCACGCGCGTGCGCCTATGGGGCCGCCATGCGCATCGCTATCGCCTCCGATCATGCCGCCTTCGACCTCAAGGCCGTGCTGCGTGAGCATCTGATCGCGCTTGGCCATGAAGTTGCCGATCTCGGCCCTGATAGTGCCGACCGGGTGGATTACCCGGACTTCGGCTTCAAACTCGCTGAAATAGTCGCCGACGGAACGGCAGCGTTTGGCGTTGCACTTTGCGGCTCTGGCATCGGCATTTCGATCGCGGTCAACCGCCACCCGGCGCTGCGCTGCGCCTTGGTCACCGACCCTTACGCGGCCCAGCTTGCGCGGGAACACAATGACGCCAATGTCATTGCAATGGGCGCGCGCCTGATCGGCGAAGATCAGGCCAAGGCCTGCCTCGAAGCTTTCCTATCCGCCGAGTTCCAAGGCGGCCGCCACACCGGGCGTGTCGCCAAGCTCACATGCCCATCTTTTGGCCCGCCCTGTTGAGGACATCCCCGCCGTGACTGCCACTCTTGAAGCCACCGCCCCCATCCGCACCGCCGGATTCTTTGACGCGCACCTCAGCGATGCCGATCCGGAAGTTTTCGCCGCAATCAAAGGCGAACTGCACCGCCAGCAGACCAAGATCGAATTGATCGCGAGCGAGAACATCACCAGCCGCGCAGTGCTGGAGGCGACCGGCTCGGTCTTCACCAACAAATATGCCGAGGGCTATCCGGGCAAGCGCTACTATGGTGGCTGCGAATATGCCGACGTGGTCGAAAACCTCGCGATCGAGCGCGCCAAGGCGCTGTTCGGCTGCCAGTTCGCCAATGTACAGCCCAACAGCGGCAGCCAGATGAACCAGGCGGTGTTCCTCGCGCTGCTGCAACCCGGCGACAGCTTCATGGGGCTGGACCTGAACTCGGGCGGACACCTCACCCACGGTTCGCCCGTCAACATGAGCGGCAAGTGGTTCCAGCCGATCCCCTATGGCGTGCGGCAGGATGATGAGCTGCTCGACATGGAGCAGGTCGAGCGGCTGGCGCGTGAGCACAAGCCCAAGCTGATCATCGCTGGCGGCACGGCCTATTCGCGAGTCTGGGATTTCAAGCGTTTCCGCGAAATCGCGGACGAGATCGGCGCCTGGCTGATGGTCGATATGAGCCACTTCTCCGGCCTGGTCGCCGGCGGCGCGCACCCCTCACCCTTCCCGCACGCCCACGTTGTCACCAGCACCACGCACAAGAGCCTGCGCGGGCCGCGCTCGGGCATTATCCTCACCAATGAGGAAGAGCTGGCGAAGAAGTTCAACATGGCGGTCTTCCCCGGCATGCAGGGCGGACCACTGGTTCACGTTATCGCCGCCAAGGCGGTGGCTTTCGGCGAAGCTCTTCGGCCCGAATTCAAGGCCTACGCCGCGCAGATCGTCGCCAATGCGCGCGCGCTGGCATCCTCGCTCACCGAGAATGGCCTCAGGATCGTCTCGGGCGGGACGGATAACCACCTGATGCTGGTCGACCTCACTGCCAAGAACGTCACCGGCAAGGCGGCGGAAAAAGGCCTCGATCGGGCCTGGCTGACTTGCAACAAGAACGGCATCCCCTTCGATACACGCTCACCTTTCGTGACCAGCGGGGTCCGGCTCGGCACTCCCGCAGGGACCACGCGCGGCTTCCGCGAGGAAGAATTCCGCGCAATTGGCGCGCTGATTGCCGAAGTGGTCGATGGCCTGTCGCGCAATGGCGATGAGGGCGACGGCCAGATCGAAGCCCGCGTGCGCGGCCGCGTTGAAGACCTTTGCGCCCGCTTCCCCATCTATCAGGAGCTATAAGCCATGAGCGATGATCTGATTGAAGACGCCAAGGTGGAAATCAAGGGCATGGCCAAAGATGGCATGCACCACCCCTCGACCAAGCCGGTCCTGACCGGGGCAGCGGTGGGTGCGGTCGCAGGCGCGCTGCTGCCGGTGATCTCCTGGCCGCTTGGCCTGGCGGCCGGGGCCGGATGGATGTTTTACAAGCGGCTGCGTCCCTGATCGATGCGCTGCCCCTTCTGCGCGCATGATGACAGTCAGGTAAAGGATTCGCGCCCCACGGAAGACAACACGGCGATCCGTCGCCGTCGGCAGTGCGACAGCTGCGGCGCGCGCTTTACCACCTTTGAACGTGTGCAACTGCGCGAAGTCACCGTGGTGAAAAGCGATGGTACGCGTGAGGCGTTTGACCGCGCCAAGCTAGATCAATCGGTCGCGCTTGCTTGCCGCAAGCGGGGCATTGCACAGGAACGGCTCGATCAGCTGGTCTCAGGCGTGCAACGCCAAATCGAAACGCTGGGCGAAAGCGAAGTCGCCGCCAAAACCATCGGCGGGATGATCATGGAAGGTCTGCGCGGGCTCGACGCCGTAGCCTATATCCGCTTCGCCTCGGTCTACCGTGACTTTACCGAGGCCAAAGATTTTGAGGATTTCGCCGGGAGCGTGCGGGATGTCGGGGGGCAATAAACCGATCATCGTCCTCATGCGCCCACAACTGGGTGAGAACATCGGCAAGGCGGCGCGGGCGATGCTCAACTTCGGGCTCACAGAAATGCGCCTTGTCGAACCGCGCGATGGCTGGCCTAACCCGAGCGCCGGTCCTGCAGCTGCCGGCGCGGATATCGTGCTGCAGCAAGCGCAGGTCTTCGCAACGCTGGCCGATGCAGTGGCCGATTGTGCCCACGTTTACGCCACGACGGTCCGCAAGCGGGGGGTGACAAAACCGGTCGTTACACCCGAAGAGGCTGCGCAGGAAATTCACGCGGCACAGGGACGCAGCGCGCTGGTGTTCGGACCAGAGCGGTCGGGACTGGAGACCGAAGATGTCGCGCTCGCCCGGGCTATCCTGACCGTGCCGATCAATCCGGAGTTTGGCTCGCTCAACCTGGCTCAGGCGGTGATCCTGTGTGCCTACGAGTGGTCCAAGCAACAGCAACTCGTCCAGCCTACTGTCGAGGATATCCTGCCTCCCGCCCCGCAGGAGGAACTCGAAGGCATGATCGCCCAGCTGGAAGCGATGCTTGAGCCGCGCAATTATTTCTTCCCGCCCAGCCGCGCCGAAGCCACCCGGCTGACCCTGCGCAATATGCTGACGAAGCCCGGCTGGAACCATCTGGAAGTGCGCACCATGCGCGGCGTGCTATCTGCGCTTCGTCGAAAACCGAGCGCAGACTCCTAGGCATCAGGGTTGATCCTTGCTAGCCGTTCGATCACTTGATGGTTAAAGGCAAAAGATAAATGCGTTTTTTGATTGGCTTCACCGCAGCAGTTTCTGTTTTTCTCATTTCCTCGTTTGCCGCGGCGAACGAACCCCAGCCCGCACCAACTGCCAGCGAAGCCGCAGCCAAACCTCCAAAGCCCAAGCGCATATGCCGCCTAGGACCCGCCAATAGCACTGGCCGAATTGGTGGAGGTCGCGTGTGCAAGACAGCCGAGGAATGGGCGGAGATTGACGCCAATGGCGGTCTACGCGGCAGCGGTAGCCGCGCCGTCACCAGTGGAAGTGCTGAGACAAATCGCTGATCTCTAACCTCGCTTGACTTTCTGCTGCACCGCAGTAGAGGCCACCGCTTCGCAATTGACCCCGCACTCCGGTGAAGCGGTGGTCGCAGTTCGCAAATGGCGGATTGGTGCGGTTCCGGACTCGAAGCCTCGCACAGGGCGAGGCATGCAAATTGAAGGATCAGATGCGCCATGTCTAAGCGCAAGTCAGCCAAGTACAAAATCGATCGCCGAATGGGCGAGAACATCTGGGGTCGTCCGAAGAGCTCGGTCAACCGCCGCTCCTACGGTCCCGGCCAGCACGGCCAGCGCCGCAAGAGCAAGGTCTCGGACTTCGGTATCCAGCTGCGCGCCAAGCAGAAGCTCAAGGGCTACTACGGCGACGTCACCGAAAAGCAGTTCAAGCGCACCTACCAGGAAGCCGCCAAGATGAAGGGCGATACCGGTCAGAACCTGATCGGCCTGCTCGAGCAGCGGCTCGACATGGTGGTCTATCGCGCCAAGTTCGCGCCGACGATCTTCTCGGCCCGTCAGGTCGTCAGCCACGGTCACATTTACGTCAACGGCGTAAAGTGCAACATCGCCTCGCGCCGCGTGCGCCCGGGTGACATTGTCAGCCTTGGCAAGAAGGCCAAGGAAATGGCGCTGATCGCCGAGGCCCAGAGCCTCGCCGAACGCGACATTCCCGAATACGTCGCCCCCGACGGCACCGACAAGGTAACCTACGTCCGCGTTCCGACGCTGGACGAAGTGCCTTATCCGGTGAAGATGGAACCGAACCTGGTGGTTGAGTTCTACTCGCGCTGATTCCGGTTAAGCCGAACACAAAAGGGCGGTCCCGCGGGGCCGCCCTTTTCGATTCAGGCGTTCAGATAGTTGCGGCGGAACTGGCTGGCGAACTGGGCAAACCGCCCTTGTCCTATGGCCGCCCGCATCGCCGCCATCAAATGCTGGTAAAAGGTCAGGTTGTGCTCGGTCAGCAGCACGGCACCCAGGATCTCTCCGCTCTTGGTCAGATGGTGCAGATAGGCGCGGCTGTATTTGGTGCAGCAATCGCCCGGGCAGCGTTCGTCAAGCGGAGTGTTGTCCTCGGCATGGCGGGCGTTGCGCAGGTTGAGCGGGCCGTGCCAGGTGAAGGCTTGGCCATTGCGGCCCGAGCGGCTGGGCAGGACGCAATCGAACATATCGACTCCGCGTTCCACAGCGCCGACCAGATCGTCGGGCTTGCCCACGCCCATCAGGTAGCGCGGCTTGTCCGCGGGTAGCATGTCAGGAGCAAAATCGAGCGTGGCGAACATCGCTTCCTGGCCCTCGCCCACCGCCAAGCCGCCGATCGCGTAGCCGTCGAAGCCAATCTCTTGCAGCGCCTCGGCGCTGTCGCGGCGCAAGCCCTCGTCGAGCGCGCCTTGCTGAATTCCAAACAGCGCCGAACGGGCCGCATGCTCCTCGCCGCTATCGAACCCGGCGCGGCTGCGCGCGGCCCAGCGCATCGACATCTGCATTGATTTCTCAATGACATCGCGTGGGGCATCGGCGCGGGGGCATTCATCGAAGGCCATGACGATGTCGCTACCAAGCAGCCGCTGGATTTCCATCGAACGCTCGGGGGTAAGCAAATGCCTGCTGCCATCGAGGTGGCTCTTGAATGTCACCCCTTCCTCAGTGATCTTGCGCAGATCGCTGAGGCTCATCACCTGATAGCCGCCGCTGTCGGTCAGGATCGGGCGATCCCAGTTCATGAACCTGTGCAATCCGCCGAGCCGCGCCACCCGCTCCGCACCGGGGCGCAGCATCAGGTGATAGGCGTTGCCCAGCAGGATGTCTGCCCCGGTGGCGCGCACGCTTTCGGGCTTCATCGCCTTGACCGTTGCGGCGGTACCGACCGGCATGAAGGCCGGCGTGCGGATCTCGCCGCGGCGCATCCTGATGGTCCCGGCGCGGGCCTTGCCATCGGTGGCGGACATCTGGAACTGGAAGCGTGGGGCGGTCATTTCAGTCGCTTAGTGCATCAGTGATTGAAACCAAACCCGTTCGTGGTGAGGAGGGACAGAGCGCAGCGAAGGCCCGTCTCGAACCACTGCCACGCCAAGGTCCTTCGAGACGCGTCTTCGCTGCGCTTTGTCGCTCCTCAGGACGAGCAGAACTTGTTAGAACTTTTCACGAATAATCTAACTGCGCAGCCGCCAGCCTGTCTTGAACATCCAGGCAATTACCCCCGCGCAGAGCGCCAAGAACCCAAGCGTGATGCCGAAGCTGATCCAGATGTTGACATCGCTCTGCCCGGTGAAAGTCCAGCGCAGCCCGTTGACCAGGTAAACAATCGGATTGGCCAGCGCGACGCTGCGCCATGGTTCGGGCAGCATGTCGATCGAATAGAATGTTCCTCCCAAAAAGGTCAGCGGCTGGAGGATCAGCATCGGCACGATTCCGAGCTTTTCAAACCCGTCGGCCCAAACCCCCAGCGCAAATCCGAACAAGGCGAAAGTGGCTGCAACCAAGACGATGTAGAGCAGCGCAAGCACCGGGTGCGCGATGCTGTAATCAACGAAAAAGCTGGCGGTGATCAGGATGATTGCAGCAAGGATCAGCGATTTCACCGCCGCCGCGCCGACAAATCCCAGCAAGGTCTCAAACACTCCCACCGGCGCGCTTAGGAGCTCATAAATCGTGCCGGTGAAGCGCGGCATGTAGATGCCGAAACTGGCATTGCTGGTCGTCTCCCCCAACAAGGTCAACAGCAGCAGCCCCGGAATGATATATGCGCCATAGGACACTCCCCCAATCGCGCCCATGCTGCCACCAATCGCCGCACCGAAGACGATGAAATAGAGCGATGTTGTCAGTACCGGAGCGAAGATCGACTGGAAGAAGGTGCGAAAGGCGCGGACCAGCTCAAAGCTGAAGATCGCATAGGCCCCGCGCAGGTTGAGGCCGCTCATTGTCCGGCCTCCACCAGGTCCACGAAGATATCTTCCAGGCTCGATTGATGGGTATCGAGCGCAGTGAAGTTGATTCCATGTCCGACGAGGGCGGCGATGGTGCGAGCCAGCTCTTCCTTGGCTTCGACGCTTTCGCCTGTGCCGCGATAGGTCAAGACGCGCTTGTCTGCCGAAAGCTGCAGCGAAATGCCGGCCAGTGCGGCTGGCAGTTCCTCCAGCGGCGCGGCAAGCGTGATATCCGCCTCTACCCGTCCCATCCGCGCCATCAGCGCATGCTTCTCCTCGACCAGCAGCAGCTTGCCTTTGTCGATCACGCCGACCCGGTCGGCCATTTCTTCGGCTTCTTCGATGTAGTGGGTGGTCAGAATAATCGTCGTGCCGGCCGCGCGCATATCGCCGATCTGCCGCCACATATCGCGGCGCAGCTCGACATCGACCCCGGCGGTTGGTTCATCGAGGAACAGCAGCTCGGGATCGTGGGCCAGCGCCTTGGCGATCAGCACGCGGCGCTTCATCCCGCCGGAAAGGTGGCGGATCTGACTGTCACGCTTGTCCCACAGGCTCAGCGATTTGAGGATTGCTTCGATTCGTGCCGGATCGCGGCGCAGGCCAAACAGGCCGCGCGAATAGGACACGGCGTCCGCCACTTTGGTGAACATGTCGGTCGCCATTTCCTGCGGCACCAGCCCGATCCGCGCCCGCGCCGCGCGCCAATCGCGCGCCAGATCGAGGCCGAAGACGCGGATCGTGCCGCTGGTGGGCCGTACCAGCCCGCAGACCGCGCCGATAAGCGTCGTTTTGCCCGCACCGTTGGGGCCAAGCAGTGCGAAGATTTCACCCTTGCCAATTGTCAGATCGACACTGGCCAAGGCAATCGGGCCGTCGGCATAGGCCTTGGTCAGCCCGGTCAGTTCGAGAATCGGTTCCATCTACCCGGCAAAGTGGCCTTGCCCGACCGCTTTGCCAAGCAGTTAAGTTGCATCTGGCAACCAATTCCCGTGGAAGCCGGGCGGAACGCGGTGCGGAATGTGCACCGCAGCAATCGGCGGTGCGGCAATGTCGACCGCGTCAAGGATCACCAGATCGGTGGTTTCTTGGCCGGTATCGATGACATAGCCCATCACCCAACCTTCACCTTCCGGTGCATCGTCGCTGCGCGGCACGAAGACGAATTCGCCAGGGACGCGGCCGGGTCCGAAATCATGCGCCGTCCGCTTGCCGGTTTGCAAATCGTAACGATAGAGCGGCTGCGCGCCAAGGAAGGCCGCGTCACCATCGGCCGGAATGCCGATCGACCAGGCGTAGCGATAGGGCTGACCGAAGAACCGCTCATCCGGCCGGGGAAATTCCTGCGCCGTGGCATCGATTGTGGTGCGCCTGACACGGCCAACCTTGGGGTCGACGGTCCAGCGCTCAAACCCCAGCGGCTTGCCATTGGGGCCGTCTGGGCCGTCTGCGTACATCGTTTCATAGACCGCGCAGTCGACTGTGACCGTGCCATGGGGGTTATCGAAGCTGTTGGCGACGTGAAAGACATAGCACGGGTCGACCGCGCACCAGACGATCTCATTACCGGATCCGCCGCGCGGCAACAGGCCGACGCGCGCCTGGTGATCCGGGTTCCAGCCAAACGGGAACCTTTGTCCGCCGAGCAGCGCTTTCATCGAAAAGGTCGCGGGTAGATCGAACACCAGCACATAGCTCTGCGTGATGCTGCAATCGTGGATCGACGGGCCATGCTCCACGGCTATCGGCTCCTCGCGCACCACCTTGCCTTCGGGTGAGATGACGACGTGCCAGACGGTATCCTGCACCTGCCCGTCATAGACCACCGCATGCTGCTCGCCGGTCTGCGGATCCAGATGCGGATGGGCGGTGAACGGCACGTTCAACGTACCGCCGAAGTCGCTGTAGGTCACGCTCTCCAGTTCATCGTTGAGCACGACCGGATTGGAACCAGCCTCAACGATCGCCATGATCTGCCCGCCAATGCGCGTGACATTGGTGTTGACCGTATCGCGCGGAGTCCGCCGCGGGCCTGGCGCCGCCTGCGGGCCACCAGCGCTTTCGAGCAGCTGCGAGCGGATGTAGCGGTTGCGATACCATTCGGCTTTGCCGCCGCTAAGCCGCACGCCGTGCACCATCCCATCGCCGACAAACCAGTGGTGCCCGCGCGGATCGGGCCGGAAAGGGTTGGGTCCA
Source organism: uncultured Novosphingobium sp. (assembly GCA_964628635.1). Taxonomy (GTDB): domain Bacteria; phylum Pseudomonadota; class Alphaproteobacteria; order Sphingomonadales; family Sphingomonadaceae; genus Novosphingobium. Next base: position 11,092 of record CAZVMC010000066.1, read on the forward strand.
ATCCGCAGATAGGTTCCGGTCAGTTCTGCCGGGATTGTACCCGTTACGCTGAGGTCTAGCAGCGTCTTCTCCTCCCGCATTGGCGTGTGCATGCCGGTGAGGAAGGGATGATCGGCGGCGCTATCTTTGCGGCGCCGGTTGAAGTCGGCGACACCCATGAGCCCCTTGGTCACTGCCCCGCGGATCAGAGTTTCAACTGCGCTTGCCATTTGCGAATCTCCGGCTAATGTTTATGCCGTAAACATTAGCGATGAAGGTAACAGTGTCAACATCGAATGCACCGCAACGCAATTACCACCATGGCGACTTGCGCGCGGCATTGATCCAGGCGGGCTTGAAAGCGCTCGAAGCAACTCCGCTAAGCGAGCTCTCGCTGCGGCAATTGGCCCGCGACACTGGCGTATCCGCGACAGCGGTTTACCGCCACTTCCCGGACAAGCAGGCCTTGCTGGCGGCGCTGGCGGACGAAGGGATTGCGCAACTCGGTGAAGCGCAGCAGCTGGCCGCTCAGCACAGCGATGACCCATTTGCAGCGACTGGGCGTACCTATGTCCGCTGGGCCCTCGCCAATCCCGCGCTCTTTCGCCTGATCTTCAGCCAGATCGAACCGCTTGGTGAAACCGTCTTCGGCGATTCGCTCGCCGCGCAATTGCTGCAACGATCCGCCGCAGAAGCGACAGGTGGTGATCCGGCAAGAACTCGGCAACTGGTGGTTCAGGCCTGGGCGCTGGTCCATGGCCTCGCGATGCTGATGCTCGACCGCCAACTGCCGCACGATGATGAATTGATCGACCGGGTGGTGGATACGCAAACGCTGTTCCCCCGCCGGTAGCGAGCCAGCGACACATCGACCAAGAAATTCTAGCTCCGATCCAAGCTCGCCGCAGGCACCTTATCGGGCAAGAGCAGCGATGAATCGCCATAGCTGTAGAAGCGATAGCCTTCTGCGATCGCGTGTTTGTAGACCTCGCGCATCCGCTCCAGCCCCATCAGTGCCGAAACCAGCATCATCAGCGTCGATTTGGGCAGGTGGAAGTTCGTCATCAAGCCATCGACCGCGCGGAAGCGATAGCCGGGAGTGATGAAGATGGCGGTGTCACCTGCGAACGGCTGGATCATTCCATCAGGACCGGCAGCACTCTCGAGCAAGCGCAAGCTGGTCGTACCCACTGCGATGATCCGGCCGCCGCGCGCCCGAGCAGCGTTGATCCGGGCAGCGACCTCTGGCTCAATCCGGCCCCACTCGGCATGCATCACGTGGTCGTCGGTGTCGTCTGCCTTCACTGGCAGGAACGTGCCAGCGCCGACGTGCAGCGTTAGCGTTTCAGTCGCGATCCCGACGGCCGCGATCGCTGCCATCAGTTCAGGCGTAAAATGGAGCGCGGCCGTTGGCGCGGCGACTGCACCGTCTTCGCACGCGAACATCGTCTGGTAGTCGGCGCGATCCTCGGCATCGGTGGCCCGCTTGCCTGCGATATAGGGCGGCAGCGGCATCTGCCCTGCCCGCTCCAGCAGCACCTCGACCGGTTCGTCTCCATCGAAGCGCAGAGTCCAGCTGCCATCCGCAAGGCGCTCTTCGGCATAGGCAGTGACATTGGCGGGGAATTCGATTCGGTCCCCGGCGCGCAGCCGCTTGGCGTTGCGAATGAACGCCTGCCAGCGGCGCAGGTCGATGCGCTTGTGCAGCGTTGCCCCGATCCGCGCCTCGCCGCGTTTGCCTTCGAGTTGAGCCGGGATCACCCGGGTGTCATTGAACACCAGCACGTCGCCCGCACGCAGGAGCGCAGGCAGATCGCGAACCCCGCGATCTTCGAAGGGCCCCTCCCTCGGTACAAATAGCATCCGCGCCGCATCGCGCGGCCGTACCGGGCGCAGCGCAATCAGCTCTGGCGGAAGCTCGAAATCGAACAGATCAACGCGCATGGCAGACCCACAGCGTAGTTGATTGGGGACAGTCCCTATTTAGAAACTCGCGACGTTTCAAAGCCATGCGTCCACGAATTCAAATAGGGACTGTCCCCAATTAACCCTCAGTTGGTGATCGAGGGGACTGGCGCTGGCGCCGGAGCTGGCGGTAGAACGGGGCGCGGCTTGTTTTCGCTGAGCATCGAGGCTTGCACGATCCGGGTCGGCGCGGCTGGCGGCTCACCGCGCACAATGGCATCCACCACATCCATCCCGCCGATCACGCGGCCGAAGTTGGTATATTTCCGGTCCAGCGAGAAACGCGGGTAGAACACGATGAAGAACTGGCTGTTGGCGCTGTCCGGCTCGTTGGTACGGGCCATCGACACCGTCCCACGAACGTGCGGGATCGAATTGAATTCGGCCTTCAGGTCCGGCAGCGGCGAGCCGCCCTGCCCGGTCCCGGTCGGGTCACCGGTCTGGGCCATGAACCCATCGATAACGCGGTGGAAGACGATGCCGTTGTAGAAGCCTTGGCCCGCCAGCGTCTTGATCCGCTCGACGTGGCCAGGCGCCCAGCTCGGCATCAGGCGGATCAGCACTCGCCCGCCATTGGACAGATCGAGCACCAGGATGTTCTCAGGTTCAACCGTGATGTCCGGATTGACCGCCGCACTCAGCACGACCGGGGCGG
>CAZVMC010000067.1:0-8999 GCA_964628635.1 uncultured Novosphingobium sp.
ACCAAGGACCTGCCCGATCCGGACAACTGGCCCAAGCAGGAGCGCGCAATTTCGATCAAGGGACTGACCCCGGGCATGGCGTTTCATCTGGGCGATTGCTGCCACCCGGTGCCGGGCGACCGGATCGTCGGTCTGCGGCGGCCGGGGCAAGGGGTGGAAGTGCATGCGATCGATTGTCTGGCGCTTGCCGATGGAGTCGATGCCGATTGGCTTGACCTCAGTTGGGGTGAGACCACCACCGGGGCGATCGGGCGGATCCGTGCGGTGCTTTACAACCGGCCCGGCACACTGGCTGAGATGACCGGGATCTTTGCTGGCAACCGCGCCAATATCCTGCATCTGGAAATGCGCAGCCGCGACGATCTGTTCGGGACCTATGAGGTTGATCTGGAAGTAAGCGACCTGGCGCACCTGACGCGGATTGTTTCTTCGCTCCGGGCGAGCGATGCCGTGGCCGAAGCGGAGCGGATTTAGTCTGCCAAATACCGCTCCAGCGCCGCCACCTGCTCAGGCTCCAGTCGCAGCCCCAGTTTGGTCCTCCGCCACAAGATGTCCTCGGCGCTGATCGCCCATTCGGTGCCGCGCAGGTAATCGACCTCGGCCGCGGTCAGGCCCGCGCCAAAGCTTTGCCCCAGGGCTTGCCAACCTTCCGCACCTGCCAGCCAGTGCTCAGCGCGGGTACCATATGCGCGGGCGATCCGGTCAATGTCGTGTTCCGCGAGGAACGGGTAGCGCTCGGCGAGTTCGGCTTTCAACGTTTCGAGCCCGTCAACCGCGAAGTCCCCGCCCGGCAGCGGCTTGCTGAGGGTCCAGGCAGCGCCGCTGAGCGCAGGCAGGCGCTTGGCCAACTGGTCTACCGCTTCCTCAGCCAGATGCCGATAGGTGGTGATCTTGCCGCCATAGACCGAAAGCAGCGGCGCGCCTTCTTCGGGGTCCGACAGGTCGAGCCGGTAGCCGCGCGTCGCCGCCTCGGGGCGACCCGAGCCATCGTCGATCAGGGGACGCACACCCGAATAGGTCCAGACCACATCGGCTGGGCTAATCGGCTTAGAGAAGTAGGTGCTTGCTCCTTCGCAAAGGTAAGCAATCTCTTCGTCGCTGGCCATGATCGGCTCACCGGGCCGCTGATCGCGGTCGGTGGTGCCGATCAAAGTGAAGTCGTTCTGGTAGGGGATCGCAAAGAAGATCCGCCCGTCGGCAAGCTGGAAAAAATAGGCATAGGGATGGTCGAACAGCTTGCGCACCACGATGTGGCTGCCGCGCACCAAGCGCATCGCTGTGTCGGGTCGGTCGCCGATCAAGCCTTCGACCGTGAGCACACTGGGTCCTGCAGCATTGACCAATGCTCTGGCACGGAAGGTCTCGCCGCCTGCCTCGATCAGCCAGTGATCGCTTTCGTGCCGCGCCTTGGTCACAGCCGCGCGGGTGCGCACGGTCGCGCCATGCTCAGCAGCATCGAGCGCGTTGAGGGTCACCAGCCGCGCGTCATCGACCCAGCCATCGCTGTATTCGAAGGCCTTGGAGAATTCAGGCTTCAGGGCTTTGCCCGCCGGATGGCGCTTGAGGTCAATCGATTTGGTCGCGGGCAGCAATTTGCGGCCGCCCAGGTTATCGTAGAGGAACAGCCCCAGCCGGATCAGCCAGCGCGGGCGCAGGCCTTTCACATGCGGCAGTACGAACCGCATCGGATGGATGATATGCGGAGCTATCCGCCACAGCGCCTCACGCTCTTGCAGCGATTCGCGCACCAATCCGAATTCGTAGTGCTCCAGATAACGCAAGCCGCCGTGGATCAGCTTGGTTGAAGCCGACGAAGTGCCTTGCGCCAGATCGCCTGCCTCCAGCAGCAGCACCTTGGCTCCGCGCCCGGCCGCGTCGCGTGCGATCCCGGCGCCGTTGATCCCGCCACCGATCACTGCAAGATCGAAGACCTCGCTCATCGCGGGGGATGATCCGCAATTGGGCGCGGCGCACCGGGGGGAATCAGTCGGCGGAACAGCCGACCCTGCTCACTCCACAGCACCGCAGCCAGTGTGAGCACTCCGGCCAGCAACACTGCGATCAGGAAGGGCAGCGCTGTATCGTTATAGGCCTGGCCCACCGCCCAGCTGATCAGCGATGCCAGGACCAGCTTGACGAAGGCCTGCGCCGAACTCGCCGCACCGGCAGTACGGGCGAAGGGTTGGAGCGAAATCGAGCCGAAATTCGCGCCCATGAAGCCCATCATCATCATCGTCACCGTTTGCAGGATCACGAATTGCCACAGCACTTCGCGATCGCTCAGCGCGAGGGCCAGGTGCAGCGCCGCCAGCGTCAGATAGATCAGCAGTGCCGTGTGCGAAACGCGCCGTGCGCCGAAGCGTTCGACGATCCGAGAATTGGTGAAGTTGGCCACGGCCATCGCCAGCGCCATGCCGCCGAACAGCAGCGGAAACATCTCGCCCGCGCCGAAATGTTCGGCCACCAGTTGCTGGCTCGACTGGATATAGCCCCAGGCCGCGCCCAAAGTCAGCGCTCCGCCGATTACATAGCCGCAGGCCGAACGGTTGAGGATCGCGGCGCTCATGTTCTCAAAAATGGTTTGGAAATGAACGGTTTGGCGATACTCGGCGTGGAGCGTTTCGGGCAAGCGCAGCGCGATCCACAGCGCCATCAGCACGCCCAAAACCGCCATCACGCCGAAGATCCAGCGCCAGCCCAGCGCCAGCATCACAGCTTGCCCGATGCTGGGGGCGATCATCGGCACGACCATGAAAATCACCCCGATCAGCGATTGCAGCCGCGCCATCCGGTCACCCGAAAAGCGGTCGCGGATGATCGCCGATGGCACCACCGAAAGTCCTGAACTGACCACGCCCTGGACCAAACGGATGCCAATCAAGGCCTCGATCGAGGTCACCAAGGCACTTGCCAGCGACAAAGCGACATAGGTACCGATGCAAACCAGCAGCACCGGCTTGCGGCCAAAGCGATCCGCGAAGACCCCGGGTACCAGCGAACCCAGCCCCAGTCCGAGCAGGAACATCCCCACCACCAATTGCCGCTGGTTGGGATCGCTGACCGCAAGATCACGCGACATGACCCCCAGCGCGGGCAGCATCGCATCAATCGCCAGCGCGTGCAGCGCCTGAACCAGCGCGAGCATCGCCACCAGCTCGCGCTCGCCGATCGGCAGTCCGGTGTCCCGGGCAACAGAGGGTGGAGCATCGGCAAGCATGGCCCCTGCCTATGGCGGCAATGCATGCCCGCCGCTACCCCTGCGCGGGATCATTTCGTATGCGGCCAGGCTGCGCTATCTTGCGCCGATGAGCGACAGGCTGCCAGACGATAACGGATCGGAAGAAAGCGCCAGCGGCCTGCGCAAGATCATCCATGTCGATATGGATGCCTTCTACGCCAGCGTCGAACAGCGCGACGAGCCCGAGCTGCGCGGGCTACCGGTCGCGGTCGGCGGCGATGGTCCGCGCGGCGTGCTGACAACGTGCAGCTACGAAGCGCGCAAGTTCGGCTGCCGCTCGGCCATGCCTTCCGCCACGGCGAAGCGGCTCTGCCCGCAGCTGATCTTCCGCCGGCCGCGGTTCGCGGTCTACACGGCGGTCTCGAAGCAGATCCGCGCGATCTTCCGCGATTACACCCCGCATGTCGAGCCGCTCAGCCTTGATGAGGCCTTCCTCGATGTGACCGAAGATCTGAAAGGAATCGGCTCTGCCACCCGCATTGCCGAGCTGATCCGCGCCCGGATCAAGGCCGAAACCGGGCTGACCGCCAGCGCCGGGGTGAGCTACAACAAGTTCCTCGCCAAGCTGGCGAGCGATCAGAACAAGCCCGATGGAATCTGCGTGGTCCGCCCCGAGGATGGCGCCCGCTTCGCGCAGAGTCAGCCGGTGCGGCGCTTCTTCGGGATCGGCCCCAAAGGCGCGGAGAAGATGGCGGCGCTGGGGATCGCCACCGGTGCGGACCTTGCGGCTAAGGATATCGATTTTCTGCGCCGCCATTTCGGCAGCCAGGCCGATTACCTCTACCGCGCCGCGCGCGGCATCGATCTGCGCCGGGTCAAGGCCAACCGGCCGCGCAAATCGCTGGGGGCGGAGCGGACGTTTGAGAAGGACATCTCCTCCGGCTCGGCGCTGCGCGAGGTGCTGGAGAATATCATCGCCATCACCTGGGAACGGATCGCCAAGAGCGAGACCAAGGGGCGGACCCTGACGCTCAAGCTCAAGTTCGCGGACTTCTCCAACCACACCCGCGCCCGCTCCTTCGCGCAGGCGATTGCGGTGCAAGCCGATTTTGCGCGCGCGGCGCATGCCTTACTGGATGAGGCGCTGCCCCTGCCGCAGCCGGTGCGCCTGATGGGCCTCACGTTGTCACAGATCGAGGGCGAGGCGGAAGAGGATACTGTGCCGATCAAGCCTGCCGCGCAGCTGCCGCTGCTGTGAGCCAGGTGGCCATCAGTTGGCGCTGACGCGGCGAGGTTTGTGCGGGTAGCTCGGCCGGATCGAACCATTCCGCTGCGGCAATCTCACGCCCATCGGGTTTGGGCAAATCGGCCGTGCGACCCGCCACCACGAATATGCGGTTGGTCGCGCCTTGCAGCGCTTCCTCGGTTACCAAGGCCAGCACGGGATCGACCAGTCGGCAATGTACTTCCTCGGCCAACTCGCGCGCGGCTGCGGCCAAGGGATCCTCGCCGCGCTGCATGCCCCCGCCCGGCAGCATCCAGTTGCCCGAGCCATAGTGGTGCCGCACCAGCAGCACCCGGCCGGCCTCGTCCTGCACCAGCACCCGGCACCCGCTGAGGTCCGGCCGCCGCACCCGCCACCAGACCAGCCGCACGGCATGGGCGCTGCGCAAGGCGGCGCGGTGCAGCGGAGCCGGAATCAGGTGAAGCATGTCACCGGCTGGGTCGCCGCACCCAGCAGGCGGGCGACCGGCAAATCATGCTCGCCCCGCGCCGCCGCCTCCAGCAGCGCGCGCTTCTCCGCCCCGCGCGCGACGAACAGCAATTGATCGGCATCGAGCAGCGCCGGGATGGTCAGGCTCAGCCGGTCAAACGGGGCTTCGGGCGGAAGCGGATCGGGGGTAAGCCGGATTACACCGCGCGGCGCATCGACCTGCGGATCAGTGTTGGGAAACAGCGAGGCGATGTGCCCATCGGTGCCCATGCCAAGCCAGGCCAGCGCGAAATGCGACGGCTGCGCACCTTCGGCCAAGGGCACGATCCGCGCGCCCAGCAGCTCCAGCGCGGCGCGAATTCGGCCGACATTGCTGGCGGGGTGATCCTCCGGCACGATCCGGTCATCCCCCGGCCAGACGGCGATTCGGCTCCAGTCGATCCCGGTCCTGCCAAGCAGCGCCAGGATCGGAAACGGCGTGGAGCCGCCCGGCAGGGTGATCGCGATCTCCCCGGCCTGTGCCGCCAGCGCGCCTTCCAACCGCTGCGCTAGCCATGCGGCGATCTCGGCATCCGTCGCGCCACCAAGGATCGTGAACCGCGCCGTCATCCAAACCTCCCGAAGCCGCGCATCGCAAACCAGATCGCCAGCAGGAGCGAGAGCAAGCCCAGCCCGCGGCGCAGCCACCCGGTCAGCTTCAGCGGCAGGTCCGCTCCGGCAATCCAGCCGAGAACCACCACCGCGATCCCGCCCGCCGCGCCGCCGACAAAGGCCGGCACCGGCGCGGCGGTCGCGGCGGCAATCGCGAAAATGAAGAACCGCGCGGCATCAGTTAGCTGGTGCGCGGTGAGCACGATGCCGGTGGCACCAAGCGACTGGGTCGGCTCTTCGGGCGGCTTGCGCGCGCCCAGCACGAGCATTTCACCCCCGGCAAAGCCCAGCGCGATGGCGATCATCAGCTGCCCGGCGCGGGTATTGCCCTCAAGGATCGGCAGCACCATCCCCGCCGCCCAGGCCGCGATCCACGCGGTTACCACCGAACAGAGCACCGCCACCGCCAGCAAGCCAAACCGCTGCCCCTGCCGCGCCACCAGCCCCGCAATCGTCAACTGATCCCGCGCCCCGATCCCGGAGAGCAAGGCGGCAAGAAAGGCGAATAGAAAGCCGGACATGGCGATGCCTATGGCAGGGTGCGGCGGTGTTGGGAATGGTGCGGGGGTTAGCAGGTCCAGCAGATTGGGTGCGGGGTGGGAGTGGTGCGATTATAGGCAGATGCTGACGGTTGCGCCAAACGCAAGCGCGCTGAACCATGAAAGCAGCGCGCAAGTCTCCGGTGTGATTCAGATTCCTGCACGCTGCGTTCTAAAGCTAACTCGCTTGCACGAGCCGTCGCTTACTTCTTCTTCGGCCCCTGTCCGCGCATCTGGTCCTGCCCCAAGGCCGAAGCGGCCAAGGTGCGGGACTGCGCGGCAGTCGGCTTGATCGAACCCGACAGGACGCCGGACGCGAGAGACGAGACCTTGGGAGAGGTCTGGCGGGGTGGTGGTGACTTAGCCATACTAGTGGCTCCATTTTTGACTTGTTATCGGGATAAGGTTAGTCAGGAGCCGTGGGACGCGCCGCATAAGCGGTGCGCCCCCGGTCCTTAGCTAACCGCTAATGTCCGGGCCATGGACCACATGGCGCACCTCCTTTCCTCCGGGGAAGACCGCAGAGCGCAGGCCGTCCAAAGCGGCGCTCTCTGGTCAGGGAATATAAGGCGGCGGCTGGTCATCGATCAGTCGCCGCCTTCATTGTCGGCGGTTGCCAAGGCGGCTTCCGGGACAATCTCGAAGGCAAAGTCGAGGATGACCGGGAAAGCAGTCATGAACTTGTCGCGCTGCGCCAGCGTCCAGCGTCCGTCGGACGGGAGGCTTGCCAAAAGGCCGGCCAAAGCGGGCGGAAGGCCTTCGGGGAGCGCGGGTTGCCGTATTGCAGGAGGCTGGCGAACCGGCAGAACTCCGCCCCCAAGCGACGAGGCCCGAATTACGCGGCCCTTAGGCTTAGGCCCATCACCGCTAGACGGGGCGCGCTTGAGCACTAGGCGTTGCCGTTCCGGCGCAAGACCCGCCGCCGCAAACAGCGCTTGGAACAGCGAAATCATGCGGTCCCTCTGCCCGCTCGGCACATACGTTCTGAACGCGTCCCGCAAGTCCGTCTCGGTCGCAGTCTCGGGTTCGATATAAGTCAGAACGTCAGCGTAGGCGCTGCGCAGCCATTCGCCCATGCGCTGCTGATATTCCGCCTCGGGAGCAAGCCTGAGTCCTTCAAAGGTATCAGTCACCCTGCCGTCGTCGCCGATTAGATCGAGAGTCTTAAGCGCCTGAAGCGTACGGGGTGCGAGCGTTTCCGACACGCCAGCCCGCGTCAGCACATCAAGGTCTATCACGGAGGGCAGGCCCTTTGCGCGATGCTTACCCACGACCCCAAGTATCGCCGAGCCTGGGGCGTAGGGGGCGGGACTGTCTTTCGTTACGGGCATAATGAATCGCCAGAGCTGCCTTCGATGGGACATCTTCTAACGACTCTGAACCAGAAACGCAAGTCGTTTGTTTCAGGTGTTACAAGTTTCCGGCTAAATGATCTTATCGCGTTGATTTAACGCCATATTTGTTAAGAGATGCATACAGTAACGCGATTTCAGGAGATCTGACTGTGGATAAATGGAGTTCTATCCCCAAGATCGTAGATCGCTGATGTGGCGGATAGCTCTCAGTTTCCGAGGCCAGCAAGCCGGTCAAGGTAGGCGTGACTGTTGAAACCACGGCGGCTGCAATCGAGCTTTTCAATTCCATGTTCCGTGCTTGGCGGCTGGCTCAATTACACTTGGGACGCCGCTAACCGCCTCAAGCGGATCGCCAACGACAGCGGCGAGTTTATAACCTTCACGCTCAATGCCGCCGGCCAGTCTACTGGCGACCAGACTTATGCGCCCGGCGGCATCCTCATGCGTCAGGTCACCCGCACCTATGATGAGCTTGGGCGCCAGATCCGCTCGGTCGGCGCAGGCAATCAGACCTGGGCTATTGGTTTCGACAATGTCGGCAATCTGCTGAGCGAGACGGACGCGCGCGGCAAACCGACAAGCGCAACCTACGATGCGTTCGATCGCCAGCTCACCGCGACCAATGCCGAAAGCCAGACGCAGAGCTTCGCCTATACTCCGTTCGATGCTGATCTCACGCAGTTCACCGATGCGCGCGGTCTCGCCACGGGGATGACGCTCGATGGCTTCGGCCAGACCATTCAAGAAGTCAGCCCCGATCGCGGGACCAGCCGTTACTGGTACGACGAGGCTGGGCGGCTGACGCAGGTGCTCGATGCCGATGGTGTGACCACCGCCTTTGCCTACGATGCTGCGGGGCGGATGCTGAGCGAGGTCTCAAGCGGATCGGGTTTTGCCACCCAGACGGTCACCTACAGCTATGACAGCACCGCCGGGGGCAACCGAGGGATCGGGCGGCTGACCGGGGTTAGCGATCCTTCAGGCACTGAGGCACTCGTTTATGACGCGCAAGGACGCGTGGTCCAGCGTACCAAGGTCATCGCCGGGCGCGCCTACACCTTCGGCTATGTCTGGGATGCCAATGGCCAGCTTGTCTCGTTGACCTATCCTTCAGGGCGGATCGTCAAGTTCAGCCGGCTTCCTGATGGCCGGGTGTTCCGCGTCCGCGCGGTCGCCTATTCGGGCGGACCTTCGGTAACATTGGCCGATGCGATCACCTGGAAGCCGTTTGGCCCGCTGGCCTCCTACGTGCAGGGTAACGGGCTCACGCTGAACCGCAGCTACGATGGCAATTACTGGCTTACCGGGGTCAGCCTCAGCGGCAGCGGGGGGACACTGCTCAGCCTGACTCTCACCCGCGATCCCAACGGCCGGGTGATCGCGGTGGCAGACAGCGCCGCGATCCAGCGCGCGGCGAGCTACAGCTACACCGATGCCGGCCGTCTTGCCACCGCCGTCGGGGCCTGGGGCAGCGATGCCTACACCTGGGATGCGAACAGCAACCGGATCCGCGCCGATCGCACTGTTGGCGGCGCGACTGCGAGCGATGTGGCGGTGCTCAG
>CAZVMC010000067.1:9099-13456 GCA_964628635.1 uncultured Novosphingobium sp.
TGAACCGCTGCTGCTGACCAACGCCGCCGGCACCGTCATCGCCAGCACCACCCGCGATCCCTGGGGCAATCCGATCCTGCTCGCGGGCGGCACCCCGCTCGATCTGGGCTACCCCGGCCAGTGGCAAGACCCCAGCACCGGCCTGTTCCAGAACTGGCACCGCGACTACGACCCCACCACCGGACGCTACCTCGAAGCCGACCCGCTGGGGCTGGGCGGCGGCAGCAACCTGTTCGGCTATGCCGGCGCGGATCCGGTCAATGCGGTGGATCCCGATGGGCAGGTCGTACAATTCATTTTTTGGGGGTTGGTCAGTCTCGATTTCTACCTGCTCGAACGGCGTTGGAATCGCAGGTGTTTCAATTGGAACGATGCCGCGTTTGCCTTCATTCTTGGCGGTGTTGGTGGGGCGGCTGGAGAGTTCATTGCTCCGTTGAAGCTTAAGCTGGGCGGCAGGATTCCAAGAGTTTGGCCAAGGCGCGGGCCACTTCAGAGCGGCCCAAGACCATCGATTCCCGTGGCTGAGCCGTCAGTGGCTGCACCCAAGGTTCCGTGCCACCACATTTGTACAAATAAAAACCGAGTTTCCACCAACTTCGGAGGACCTTGGACGCCTCGTTTCCGGACGATGTTTGACAAGGCTGGTATGAGCATGAACAACCCGCTCAACAAGGTTCGCGTGCCAGGCCACAGGGGGCCGCATCCTACACACTACCATCGGGAGGTTTTCCGACGCTTGACTGGAGCCACCGAAGGACTCGAGGGTGATGCTTTTCGCAACGCGTTTCGCACAGAGCTTGGAGCTATGCGGCAAGAACTCGGAATTGAAGGCTCCAGGCTTTACAACATGCTAACGGGATTCTGAGTGAAGACGTTTTTTGACATCGAAGCTTCGGTTTATACGCGTTGGTTTCTAGGTTCGCCGCTTGATCCGGACGGGCGCGAAGTTGATCCTCGAATATTCACCCAAGGCCGTCGCGTCGAAGGTTTGCCGCCGCTCACTTTGCCTATTGCTCGAGCTGGCGATGTCGTTGATTTCAATTTGGCGGCGTTCGATATGCCGGTCGTAAGGCGACGGTTCAATCAAGCCTTGGAGGATCTCGTGGGTGATGCGATCCAAAGGATTCCCATCACCGTTAATGGCAAATCCGACGAATGGGAAATCTTGAACGTATGCAAGACCGCGATTTGCGTGGACGAGGTAAGAACAGAATATGTAATGAAATGGACTGAGCATGACCATCGCAGTGATAAAGCTGGTCAATATAGAATGTTAGGCGGTATGAAAATAGATTCAAGCTTGGTTCAAGCACTTGACATATTTCGCATAGAGAACTGGAGAATTTCTATAATTTGCTCAGAACGAGTAAGATTTATATCAGAAGATATGAATATAGGCGGCATTTGCTTCGAACAAGTATCTTAAAGTTTGGCTATGTTTTGAACTACAAGACTTGGCTTCTTTCGGAAGCCTCGATGGCCGGGCGATGGTTCGAACCTGCTCAGCCGCAGCTTCGCCGCGCGCGCCGGGGCGATATCGTCGAGACCGTCCGCGCAGACGCTCCGACGCTGGGCTACCCCTACGATGCGCGCGGGCGGCTTACTGCCGTCACTAGTGGCGGGGTGACGATCGCCAGCTACGCTTCCCTTCGACAGGCTCAGGGCAATCGGTGGCGCGAGCAGCGGGTCGCGGCGAGCTCGCTTGAGGCGGGCGGGGTGCACTACCTCTATGCCGAGGATGGCCAGCTGTTTGAGGAGCACAAGGCCGCTGCCGCTCAATCAGGGGAAATGGAGCGGGTGAAGGGAATCGAACCCTCGTATTCAGCTTGGGAAGCTGCTGCTCTACCATTGAGCTACACCCGCTCGGGACAATGCCGAGGCAATGCGGAGCGGGCCATTGCCATGCAGGGGCGGGGCGGTCAACCGTTGTGCGTACCAGGCGCGCTCAGCGCGGCCGTGCCAGCGAAGTTTGCCCGTCGTCGATCCGGATCACCGCGCCGGTCACGCATTCGCTGGCCGGGGCGAGGAGGTAGAGCAGCGTCGAATCCATCTGTTCGGGCACCGGCACACGGCGGCGCGGCAGGTGCGGGGCGGGGTTGCCGCCCATCCGTTCGAACATTCCGTCGGTCATTTCCGAGACGAACATCCCCGGCGCAATCGCGTTGACGTTGATCCCGAAGTGCGCCCACTCGACCGCGAGCGCTTCGGTCATCCGGGCAATCGCGGTCTTGGTGACTGCGTAGAGCGCTGCGCCATTCCCGTCATAGCGATAATGCGCGACCGAGCTGATGTTGACGATCCGCCCAGGCTTGTCCGCCGCGATCAGCCTTCGCGCCACTTCGCAGGCCAGGATCCAGGGCCCGCGCAGATTGACCCCCAGCACCTGGTCGATCAGCGCGAGGCTCATCTTGTGGGCTCGCTGGGCATCGGGCATCCCGGCGTTGTTGATCAGGATATCGACGGCGCCGAAGGCGGCTTCACCAGCGGCAACGGCGGCGATCATGCTCTCGGCATCTGTGGCGTCCATTTGCACCGCGATTGCCCGTCCGCCAGCGGCAGTGATTTTCGCCGCGAGCGCCTCCAGACGGTCGATCCGCCGCGCGGCCAGCACCACCGCCGCGCCCTGGCTGGCCAGCACTTCGGCAAACCGTGCGCCGAGGCCGGAGCTCGCGCCGGTGACCAGCGCTACCCGGCCGGTCAGATCGCAGGAGTTGTTGGGCAAGGGGAAGTCAGTCATCGCGAAGTTCCTCCAGCAGCTTCGACCACATCGCGCAGCCGGTCTTTGCCGAACCACATTTCATCACCGAGGAAGAAGGTCGGCACGCCAAAGACCCCCCGCGTCACCGCGCGTTCGGTGCTGGCGACCAGCTCGGCCTTGACTCCGGCATCCTGCACTGCCGCGCCGAGCGCGGCGGCATCGAGCTCGGCCTTGGCAACCACTCCCGCCCAGACTTCCGGATCATCCAGCTTCAGCCCGTCCTGCCACAGCGCGGTATAGATCGCCTCGCAATAGGCTGGGCCGCAGCCGAGGCGGTCCGCCGCCACCGCGCCGCGCATCGCCAGCAGGGTGTTAACCGGGAAGTGCGGGTTGAAGGCAAAGCCGGTGATGGCATGGCGCGCCATGAAACGCTCCATCTCCAGCCGGTCATAGTTCACTTTAGCGGCAACATGGCCGTAGACCATCAGCGGCGGCTGGTTGCCGGTGGCCTTAAAGATCCCACCCAGCAGCACCGGGACATAGCGAAAGGTCACCTCGCCTTTGGCTTCGATGGCGGGAATCGCGCGGTGGACGAACCAGCTGTTGGGTCCGCCAAAGTCGTAGAGGAACTCGATCTCTGTCGGTGTGGGTGCCGCCATCACCATCTCTCCCCATAGGGCCGGATTTCCTGCTCGAATGTCCAGGCCGCCTTTGGCTGGTTGAATAGCGACCAATAGGCTTCGGCCACTGCCTCGGGCGGCATAAGCAGATCGGGCTGGGCGGCGAGCGCCTCCTTGCCGATCCGTTCTTCCACCCGCGCGCGGACCCAGGCGGTATCGACCCCGGCATCAATCACCAGATGGGCGACGTGCAGGCCATGCGGCCACAGCTCGCGCGCGGCCGATTGCGCCATGGCGCGCAGGCCGGCCTTGGCTGCGGCAAATGCGGCGTAGCCCGGATTGCCGCGCAAACCGGCGGTGGCACCCGTCACAAAGATCTTGCCTTCACCGCGCGGCAGCATGATTGCCGCCGCTTCGCGCACCGCGACGAACCCGGCGAAGCAGGCCATTTCCCAGACCTTGCGAAACACCCGGTCGGTGGTCTCGAGCAGCGGGAACTGCACGTTTGCTCCGACGTTGAAGACTACCAAAGCGAGCGGAGCGATCGCTTCGGCTTCGGCCAGAAAGGCGACGACATCCTCAGGCTCGCGCGCATCAAGGCTGCGGCCGGTTACCTGCTCGCCCAGCAGCGGGGCAAGCTTATCGCCATTGCGGCGACCGGCGTGGACGTGGAAGCCTGCGCTGGCGAACTTGCGGACAATCGTTGCGCCGATGAAATCGCCCGCGCCGATGACCGCAACCGACTGCACTATTTGCGGTCCAGCGAAATCACCGCGACGGTGAAGCGCGAAATGCAGACCAGCTTGCCCGCTTCGTCCTCGATCCGGATTGACCAGACCTGCGTGGTCCGCCCCAGCGCTTCGGGCCGGGCGGTGGCATAGACCCAGCCATCGTAGGCCGGGCGAATGTGGTTGGCGTTGATCTCCATTCCCACCGCGACGAACTTCTCACGGTCGACGCAGAACGAGGCTGCGACCGATCCGATCGTTTCCGCCAGCGCGACCGAGGCCCCGCCATGGAGCCGCTTGAACGGCTGCTG
>CAZVMC010000068.1:0-13452 GCA_964628635.1 uncultured Novosphingobium sp.
CGATTGGCAATTCGAACGCCCAGGTTTGCGGGTCGCGACCACCATTGGCCAGTCCTATCGCCTGACCAACCTGCCGACCTTGTTGCCCGACGGCACTGGCTTGTCCGAACGCTTGTCCGACATTGTCGGGCGTACCGAAGTGCGGTTCCGCGATTTCTTCAAGCTGACTCACCGTTTCCGGCTCGACAAGGACGACTTCGGGATTCGCCGCAACGAGCTGGATTTCACCGTCGGCACCCAAGGCACCTATGCCGAGATCGGCTATCTGCGGCTCAACCGCGATATCGGTACCGGGATCGAAGACCTGCGCGACCGCGAGGAACTGCGCTTTGCCGGGCGGGTTTCGATCAAGCGCTACTGGTCGATCTTCGGCTCGGGGGTGTTCAACCTGACCGACCGCAGCGAAGACCCGCTGCTCGGCTCGGACGGATTCCAGCCGCTCCGCACCCGGCTTGGCGTCGCCTATCAGGACGACTGCCTTGAGCTATCGTTCACTTGGCGGCGTGACTATGTCGCGACCGGCGATGCGCAGCGCGGCAATACCTTCCAGTTCAACATTGCCCTCAGGAATCTGGGGTTCTGAGAGGGCACCCGTTGGCAGGTCCATCCAAACCCGCTATCCGGCGCTTGCTCAGCTAGGGTTAAGCCGCCCCTAGCCATAGCGCCGCGCAAATTGGGCCCGGATTTCCGCGCCGCATACAGGAATATCGACCCGGTGAAACGCAACACTTTCAAGACTTTCGTGCTCCGCAGCAG
Source organism: uncultured Novosphingobium sp. (assembly GCA_964628635.1). Taxonomy (GTDB): domain Bacteria; phylum Pseudomonadota; class Alphaproteobacteria; order Sphingomonadales; family Sphingomonadaceae; genus Novosphingobium. The sequence goes on from CAZVMC010000068.1 coordinate 757, forward strand.
CTTTCTGGCCGGGCTTGCCCTGCTGGGTACTGCCAGCGCTTCCGCGCAGGATGCCCCCGCCGCACCCGAACAGGGCGCGCTGGCTATCCCTGAAAATCTGACGCTTTTTGCGGCTAACGATCCCAATCTGCGCAAGGCTTCGGTCGTGGTGAATGGTGAAGTGATCACCGGCACCGATGTCGATCAGCGGATGGCGCTGATTCTGGCAGCCAACGAGGGCCGGATCGCTCCCGAAGAAATTCAGCGGCTGCGCCTGCAGGTGCTGCGCAACCTGATGGACGAAACGCTCCAGATCCAGGCGACCAAAGAGCAGGAGATGGAAGTTGACGAGGCGGAGGTCGATCAGACCTATGCCCGCGTCGCACAGCAGAACTTTGGCGGCGATGCCAAGCAGCTCGATGCCTACCTCACCCGGATCGGTTCTGCTCCCGCATCGCTCAAGCGCCAGATCCGCGGCGAACTCGCATGGCAGCGGCTGCTGCGCCGGAATGTTACGCCCTTCGTCAACGTTTCTGACGAAGAAGTTCGCGAATATATCGAGCGGATGAAGGCCGCGCGCGGATCGGACGAATACCGCGTGGGCGAAATCTTTCTCTCGGCCAATGAGGAAAACAAGGTCGCGGTGTTCCAGAACGCCAGCAAGATCATGGAGCAGCTCAAGGGCGGCGGGAACTTCACTGTCTACGCCCGCCAGTTCTCCGAAGCCTCCACCGCGCCGGTGGGCGGCGATCTGGGCTGGGTGCGGCTGGGCATTCTCCCCGCCGAGATGGACAACGTGCTGCGCCAGATGCAGCCCGGCCAGCTGGTCGGCCCGGTCGAAATCCGCGGCGGCTTTACGATCATCTATCTGATCGACAAGCGCCAGGTGCTGATGGCCGATCCGCGCGACGCGGTGCTCAGCCTCAAGCAAATCTCGATCACTTTCGCCCCGGGCACCACCGAGGCCCAGGCCCAGGCCCGCGCCGAGCAGATGGCCACGACGATCAACGGCGCGCGGGGTTGTCAGGGGGTTGATGCCGCAGCCGCAACGATCGGCGCCGAGGTTGTCGCCAACGACCAGCTCAAGGCGCGCGACCTGCCCGCCGCGCTGCAACAACTGTTGCTCAGCCTGACGCCGGGGCAGTCGACCCCGCCGTTCGGCTCGCTGCAGGACGGCGTGCGCATGCTGATGCTCTGCGGCCGCGACGATCCGCCGACCGCTGGTGAGCCGAATTTCGATCAGATGCAGCAGCAGATCGAAGACGAACGCATTACCAAGCGCGGCGCGATGTACATGCGCGACCTGCGCCGCGATGCGGTAATCGATTTCAACTGAGGTGTTGCCGCTCGCCGTATCGCTGGGCGATCCGGCGGGGGTCGGGCCAGAGTTGATCGTTGAGGCTTGGGCGCGGCGCGCGGCTGAGGGTCTGCCGCCGTTCTTCGTCGCCGGCGCACCCGGGCTGCTGGCTGAGGCAGCAACGGCGCGAGGGATCGACCTCAGGATCGCCGAACTGTTCCATCCCGCCGAAGCGCTCGAGGTGTTTGACCACTCCTTGCCGGTGCTCAGCGGGATCGACGGTGCCTACCGCCCCGGCGCGCCCGACCGGGATGGCGCGGAGCTCGCACTCGCTTCGCTGACCGAAGCCACCCGGCTGGTCTTGGCGGGCGAAGCAGCGGGGCTGGTGACCGGGCCGATCGCCAAGGCGCTGCTCGCCGAAGTCGGTTTCGACCACCCCGGCCAGACCGAATTCGTCGCAGAAGCTTGCGGGGTGGCGACGGAGGACGCTGTGATGATGCTGGCTGGCCCATCGCTGCGGACCGTGCCGCTCACCGTCCATGTCGCGCTCGCTGCGGTGCCGGACTTGATCTCCACCGATCTGATCGTCCGCAAAGCGCGGATCGTGGCGGCGGCTTTGCAGCGCGATTTCGGGATCGCCGCCCCCCGGATCGCCATCGCCGCACTCGATCCGCACGCTGGGGAGCAAGGCCGGATCGGCAGCGCCGACGCGGAGATCGTTACCCCCGCCGTGGCCGCGCTGCAGGCCGAGGGCATTGCCGCAACCGGTCCGCACCCCGCCGACGCGCTATTCGCCCCGCACAGCCGCGCTGGCTTCGATGTGGCGCTGTGCATGTATCACGATCAGGCGCTGATCCCGGTCAAGGCGCTCGATTTCGACCAGGGGGTTAACGTCACGCTGGGCTTGCCGATCATCCGCACCTCGCCCGATCACGGCACGGCCTTCGGGATTGCGGGGAAGCGCCAGGCCGATGCCGGGGCGATGATCGCGGCGATCCGGATGGCGGGCGAATGCGCGACGCGGCGGATGGAGTCATGACTCTCCCCCCGCTGCGCGAGGTCATCAATCGCCACGGTCTGTTTGCCAGCAAAGCGCTCGGGCAGAACTTTCTGTTCGACGAGCAACTGCTCGATCGGATCGCGGCCATTCCGGGCGACCTCAACGGCAAGCAGGTGCTCGAGGTCGGCCCCGGTCCCGGAGGGCTGACCCGCGCATTGCTGCGCGCGGGGGCGCAGGTCACCGCGATCGAGATGGACCGCCGCTGCCTGCCCGCGCTGGCCGAGCTGGAAGCCGCCTTCCCCGGCCAGCTCCGCGTGATCCACGGTGACGCCACCAAGGTGCCGCACGGGATCGCAGGCCCGTTTCATGTCGTCGCCAACCTCCCCTACAACGTCGGCACCGCGCTGTTCACCGGCTGGCTGGGCGGGGAGGCTTGGCCACCGCCATGGTGCAGCCTGACGCTGATGTTCCAGCAGGAAGTCGCGCAGCGGATCGTCGCCACGCCCGCAGAGGCAAGCGCCTATGGCCGTCTGGCGGTGCTGGCGCAGTGGCGCTCCTCCGCCAAGATCGCCCAGAAAGTCCACCGCAGCGCTTTCACCCCGCCGCCCAAGGTGATGAGCGCGGTGGTCCATATCGTGCCGTCCGCCATGCCTGAAGGCGTCTCCGCACGCATGCTCGAGCGCCTGACCGAAGCCGCATTCGGCCAGCGCCGCAAGATGCTGAGGCAAAGCCTGAAGGGCGTTCCGGGCGCACTTGAGGCATTAGAGGCGCTCAAGATCGACCCGCAACGCCGGGCCGAGACGCTCAGCGTGGCGGAGTTTGTCAGCGTGGCGCGGGTGCTCACTGGCGCGAAACTTGCCTTATCGCCGCCAAACCCCGATAAAGCCGCATGACAATCGACAACACCGGCAACCCCCAGCCCCTTGACCGCATCCAGCAGAATGTCCTCGCCCAGGGCGAACGGCGCTTGCTCAACTGGATCTGCCCGCGTCTGCCGATGTGGGTCACGCCCGACAAATTGACCGGCTTCGGGGTGTTCGGCGCGCTGGTGGTCTTTGCGGGCTATTCGCTCAGCAACTGGGGTTCGCAGTGGCTGTGGCTGGCGATCCTGGGTTACGTTTTCCAGTGGTTCGGGGATTCGCTTGACGGCAGCCTGGCGCGCTGGCGCAAGATCGAGCGGCCCAAATATGGCTATTTCATCGATCATTCGGTCGATGGGCTGGTGATCCTGCTGATCATGGCCGGGATGGGGATGAGCGACTATGTGCGCATGGACGCCGCGCTGTTCGCCACGGTCGGCTACCTGCTGCTGTCGATCCATGCCTACCTCGGCGCGCGGGTGCTGGGCGAGTTCAAGCTGTCCTACGCCAACGCCGGCCCGACCGAACTGCGCTTCGTGCTGATCGGGCTGACGCTGTTGATGATGTGGCTGGGGCCAGACGCTGGCCGCGTGGGCCGCACCACCGGGTTCGATTGGTTCGTGGCCTTTGCTGCAGTGGTTCTCAACGCGCTGTTTATCTGGCAGACGCTGGTGACGGCACGGCGGCTGGATCTGATGGAGCGGAAGAAGGACTGATTACAACTTCCGGCAACCGCTGCTCTCGCCGCGATAGCCGAAGCCCCACGAGCGGTAGCCCGCGACATCGATATGGAACCGCCCCTTGCGGTTCACTAGCGGCTTGGCCGGATCGAAATAGGCACCGAGACCGAAGCGGCTGGCCGGGCCGAGTTTGGCTTGCAGCGCGCAGAGCTTGGCGAACAGCTCGCGGTTTTCGATCGGGCGCTCTGCCACGAAATCGATTCCGGCGAAGGACAGGTGTTTGCTGCGGTTCGCTCCATTTGCACAGCGGTTGACGCGCTCGGAGCGCCAAGCGGAGACTGCCTCAACCGGGCCGATTGCAGGGACAACCTGCGTCCGGACGAAGCTTAGCACCGGCACGGCGTTGTTCCACAATTCGGGCGGCGGAACAGCGAAGGGCTCTTGCCGGCATGCAGCAGTCAGTTTGGTGGCACTGCGGGTAAGTTGCCAAACCGGGACGACCCCGGCGACGCCTTCAGCGGTGAGATGCGCCTCGAACTTGGAGAAGTCAGCGCTGCGCTGCGGGTCGGCCGCGAGCCAGCGCTCGAAGGCCGCGCGATCCTGCGCCGGGCCGAGCGCTTCGGCGGCTTGTTCGAACCGTTCGGGGGCGAAGCGCCAAGCGGCGTAGCCGAGTGCCGCCAACACGATGGCAAGCAGTGCCAAAACCATAACAAGCGGAATTCTGAACTGCATTCGCTCGCAATACCGATTCTCCCCGTTTTTGACGAATGTCACAAACGGGGAGGTGGATGGCCCGTTAGGGCCAGACGGAGGGGTTTCTGCCCTATCGTCATTACCCCTCCGACCCGCCTTCGGCGGCCAACCTCCCCATTTGCGCTTCGCGAGCCGAAGGCGACCGAAGGGCAAAATGGGAAGAAACTTGGGGCTACCCCGCCTTCTTCCGCAGCCGCCAAGCATGCAGCAACGGTTCGGTATAGCCGCTCGGCTGCTCAACCCCCTTGAACACCAGATCGCAAGCGGCCTGAAACGCCGCTCCGTCCTCGTTCCCCACCAGCGGCTCATAGCCCGGATCACCGGCATTCTGGGCGTCGACCTTGGCCGCCATCCGCCGCAGCGAGTCCATCACCTGCTCCCGCGTGCAGACCCCGTGGAGCAGCCAGTTGGCCATGTGCTGCGAGCTGATCCGCAGTGTCGCGCGGTCTTCCATCAGGCCTACGTCGTGGATGTCAGGCACCTTGGAACAGCCGACCCCGGCATCGATCCAGCGGACGACATAGCCGAGCAGGCCTTGCGCGTTGTTGTCGAGCTCGGCGCGGACTTCCTCTTCGGACCAGTTGGTGCCCTGCGCCAGCGGTATCGCCAAGATCGCCTCGACCGGCGGGACCGGCTTGGCGGCCAGTTCACGCTGAACGTCGAACACCCCGACCTGATGGTAGTGCATCGCGTGGAGCGTCGCGGCGGTGGGTGACGGGACCCAGGCGGTGTTGGCCCCTGCGCGCGGATGGCCGATTTTCTGCACCATCATCTCGTGCATCAGGTCCGGCGCGGCCCACATGCCTTTGCCGATCTGCGCCTTGCCCGAGAGCCCGCAGGCAAGGCCGATGCCGACATTGCGCGCTTCGTAAGCCGCGATCCAGCCAGAAGCTTTCATCTCGGCCTTGCGGATCATCGGCCCGGCGCGCATCGAGGTGTGGATTTCATCCCCAGTCCGATCGAGGAAGCCGGTGTTGATGAACACGATCCGGTCTTTCACCGCATGAATGCAGGCGGCGAGGTTGGCCGAGGTGCGGCGTTCTTCATCCATCACGCCGACCTTGATCGTGTGGCGCGCCAAGCCGAGCAGGTCTTCCACCGCGTCGAACAGGTCGTTGGTGAAAGCGCACTCTTCCGGCCCGTGCTGCTTGGGCTTGACGATGTAGATCGATCCGTGACGGCTGTTGCGATACTTGCCCAGCCCTGCGCCATCGTGCGCGCCGATGGCGCTGGTGATCACTGCATCCATGATGCCTTCGGGTATCTCCGCGCCACCTGCCCCGGCCTCCGAGCCGGGGTCGGGCAGCAGGATCGCCGGGTTGGTCATCAGGTGGCCGACATTGCGCACGAACAGCAGGCTGCGGCCGGGCAGCGTGAGGTCACCCCATTGACGATCCGCGTTGAGGGTGCGGGTCAAAGTCTGCCCGCCCTTCTCGAAGGTCTCGGCCAGATCACCGCGGATCACGCCCAGCCAATTGCGATAGGCATTGAGCTTGTCTTCCGCATCGACCGCCGCGATCGAATCTTCAAGATCGCAGATTGTGGTGAGCGCGGCTTCGAGCACGATGTCGGCGATCCCGGCCTGATCGCCCGCGCCGATCGGATGGCTGCGATCGAGCACCAGCTCGATATGCAGCCCGTGGTGGTGGAACAGCATGCCGCCATCGCGGCTGCAGATGTAGTGCGAGGGATCGGCCAGCGGCGGCACCGCCGCGCCGTCCCAGTCGCTCCAGCTCATCCCGTCGAGCGGCAGGGTCAGGTCAAGGAAGGCTCGCCCTGCCTTGATCACTTCGGCCCCGCGCGCCTGATCGTAGCCGCCGGGTCTCGCAGGCGGGGCATCGAGCGCATCGGTACCGTAATAGGCATCGTAGAGGCTGCCCCAGCGGGCATTGGCGGCGTTGAGCAGGAACCGGGCGTTGAGCACCGGCACCACCAGCTGCGGCCCGGCCATCGCGGCAATCTCGCGGTCGACATTCTGGGTGCCAATGGTGAACGGGGCAGGCTCGGGAACGAGATAGCCGATCTCGCGCAGGAAGGTTTGGTATTCCGCATCGTCGATCGGCTTGCCCGCGCGGGCCAAGTGCCAGGCATCGATCTGCGCCTGCAGGTCTTCCCGCTTGGCCAGCAGGGCGCGGTTTGTCGGTACAAACCGTTCGCACAACGCGGCAAATCCGCTCCAGAACTCGCCAAGATCGCGCCCCAGCGGCGCGACGACATCACCTTCGATGAAGGCAGCCAGTTCGGCATCGACTTGCAGTCCGGACCGTTCAACTCTGCTTCGCATATTCTCTCGCACCATTGGGGCCGCGCGCCTCTCGCGGCGGCGGCAAGGAAAGTCAGGTATCCCGGGGAGGAAGTCACGCGCCTATGCCGCATGTGCGAAGGGATGGCAACGGTCTCCCCTCCCCCTTGCCCCTCCCACAAGTGAGAGGGGAACTGGGGGTTGGAACCCTCCCGCCCCTCCGCTAGAGCTGGTTTCAGATGCAACAGCTTAGCTCCGCCGAACAGGCACTGCTCGCCAGTGTCGATGCCGCTCCGATGCTGGGGCAGGTGCAGAACTGGGCCGCGCTGAATACCGGGACCGGCAACCTTGCCGGGCTGGCGCAGCAGGCGCAGCTGCTGGCCGATGCCTTTGCGGCGCTGCCGGGTGAGGTGACGCTGGAGGAGCCAGCCCCCGTCACCGCTGTCGATGCTGCCGGTGCCGAGATTGCGGTCGAATACGGCAAGCACCTGGTGCTGCGGGTGCGCCCTCAGGCCGAACGGCGCTTTTTGCTGACGGGGCATATGGATACCGTATTCCCCGCCAGCCACCCGTTCCAGCGCCTGACCTGGCTGGACGAGCGGACTTTGAACGGCCCCGGCACAGCCGACATGAAAGGCGGGATCGCAGTCATCCTCGCGGCCCTGACGGCATTCGAAGCCAGCGCGGCCGCGACGCAGGTCGGCTATGACGTGCTGATCAATTCGGATGAGGAGACTGGCAGCCTCTCCTCCGCGCCGCTGATCGCCGAACTAGCGCGCGGCAAGGCGGCGGCGCTGACCTATGAACCTTCGGCCCTGCCCGATGGCACGCTGGCCGGGGCGCGGGCGGGAAGTGGGAACTACTCGCTGATCGTTACCGGCCGCTCTGCACATGCCGGGCGCAACCCGCAAGACGGCCGCAATGCGGTGGTCGCAGCGGCGGCGCTGGCGCTCAGACTGAAGGCGCTGGAGCGCGATGGGCTGTCAATCAACCCGGCCAAGATCGACGGCGGGAGTGCCAATAACGTCGTGCCAGACATGGCGGTGCTGCGGTTCAACATCCGCCCGCGCGAACTGGACTTGGTCCGGGTGTTCGAGGCCGAGATTAAGGCCTTGATTGACACGGTCGCGCGCGAGCACGAGGTGGCGATTCACTGCCACGGCGGGATCAGCCGTCCGCCCAAACCGGTCGACGCCCGCGCCGAAAAGCTGTTCGGGATTGTCGAGGAATGCTCGGCCCTGCTCGGCGCGCCGATCACCCGCAAGGCCTCGGGCGGGGTCTGCGATGGCAACAATATCGCCGCCTGCGGGGTTCCCGTGGTCGATACCATGGGAGTCCGCGGCGGCGCAATCCATTCGCCGGACGAGTTCATGATCGTCCCCAGCCTTGAGGAACGCGCGAAATTATCCGCGCTTGTTCTCAATCGTTTAGCTACCGGAGCTCCGATTTGACTTTCGTTATCCGCGCCGCCAATCACGGCGACCTTCAGCATATTTACGAGATGGCCAAGCGCACCGGCGGCGGTTTCACCAACCTGCCGCCCGATCGCAAGGCGCTGACCGCCAAGCTCGATCGCTCGGCCGAAGGTTTTGCTCGGGTGGGGGACGACGTCGGCAACGATCTGTTTGTTTTCGTTCTGGAAAACACCGCCACCGGCGAAGTGCGCGGGACCTGCCAGATCTTCTCCGCCGTCGGGCTGAAGTGGCCGTTCTATTCTTACCGGATCGGCGCGCTGACCCAGCACAGCGAGGAGCTTGGCCGGACTTTTCGCGCTGATATCCTGAACTTGTCGACCGATCTTGAGGGTGCGAGCGAAGTCGGCGGACTGTTCCTGCATCCGGGCGAGCGCGCCGGTGGGCTCGGCCTGCTGATCGCGCGCAGCCGCTATCTGTTCATTCGCAATCACCGCGAACGCTTCGCCGATCGCTGCCTCGCCGAACTGCGCGGGGTGATCGACGAAGCCGGCGGATCGCCCTTTTGGGACGGAGTGGCCGGCCGCTTCTTCGGGATGAATTTCCAGGACGCCGACGAATTCAACGCCAAACACGGCAACCAGTTCATCGCCGATCTGATGCCCAAGCACCCGGTCTATATCGCCATGCTGCCTGAGAGTGCCCGCGCCGTTATCGGGGTGCCCCATCCTTCCGGCCGCGCGGCGATGCGGATGCTGGAGGAAGAAGGCTTTGCCTGGGAAAAGTACGTCGACATCTTCGACGGCGGCCCGACCATGACCGTACGGACCGACCAGATCCGCTCGGTCCGCGAAGCTGCCGACAGCACGATTGTTGCACTCGATCCGGCGCTGGGCGATCACCTTGGCGGCGAGAAACGCCTGGTCTGCACCGGCCGCTTCGCCGATTTCCGCGCGGCCTATGGCTGGATTGAGCAGCGCGACGGCGGCATCGCAATCGACCCGGGTTGCGCGGCGGCGCTGGGGGTCGAGTCGGGCGGGACAGTCTGCCACGTGGCGCGGTGGTGAGCTGTGGCACTGGTTGAAATCAACTTTGACGGGATCGTCGGCCCCTCGCACAATTACGCCGGGCTGAGCCTGGGCAACATTGCTTCGGCCAGCAACGCCGGGGAGGTGAGCTACCCGCGCGCCGCTGCGCTGCAGGGGCTGGGCAAGATGCGGCACAATCTGGCGCTGGGGCTGGCACAGGGCTGTTTTGCCCCGCTCCCGCGCCCCAATGCTGGGTTCCTCAAGGCGCTGGGCCAGCCAGACGACCGGCGGCTGCTGGCGGCCGCCTGGTCGGCAAGTTCGATGTGGACGGCCAATGCTGCAACCGTCTCCCCCGCCCCCGACACGGCCGACGGGCGCTGCCACCTGAGCGCGGCGAACCTCGTCACCATGCCGCATCGTTCGCAGGAGTGGCCCGATACCGTGCGGCAGCTGCGCCTGGCATTTGCCGACAGCGCGCACTTCGCGGTCCACGATGCCGTGCCGCCCTGCTTCGGCGATGAAGGTGCGGCGAACCATATGCGGATGGGCGTAGACCACGCCGCGCCCGGGCTGGAGATCTTCGTCTACGGAACCAGCGGCGGCGCCTTTCCGGCGCGGCAGCACGAGCAGGCCAGCCGCGCGGTCGCGCGGCTCCACGGCCTCGATCCGGCGCGCGCACTGTTTGTCGAGCAAAACCCTGCGGCGATCGCTGCCGGGGCCTTTCACAACGATGTGGTTGCCGTCGCCAACGAACGGGTATTGTTCACGCACGAGCTGGCTTTCGCCGATCCCGAAGGCACCTACGCCGCGATCCGCGCTGCTGTGCCTGAGGCGGAGATCGTGGTCGTGCCAGACAGCGCAGTAAGTTTGGCCGATGCGATCAAGAGCTACCTGTTCAATGCCCAGCTGCTGACCTTGCCGAGCGGGGAACAGGCGCTGGTGATCCCGCTCGAGGCCTGGGAGCACACCCGGGTGCGGGCCTGGCTCGATAGCCATCTGGCAAGCAATGGCCCGATCCGTAAGGTCCTGCCGGTCGATGTGCGGCAATCGATGGCCAATGGCGGCGGGCCAGCCTGTCTGCGGCTACGGGTCGTCGCCGATCCGGCGACAGTCGATCCGCGATTCCTGCTGAGCGAAGCGAAGATCGCCGCACTGGAGGTGGTGGTTGCAGAGCACTGGCCCGAACAGATCGATCCTGCCGATCTGGGCAAGGAGAGCCTGGTCGCGCAGGTCATCGCTGCCCGGGCCGCGTTGCTCGGTGAACTGGGTCTTGGCGAACTGGTCTGACCCTGTCGGTAGGCCTTACAATCGGCCGAAGCGTTAACCACTGACTTGCGCCGCGCGCCGCAACTGGCACAATCATTGCGAAGAATCGCGTTAAGAATTGTGAGGGTGCATGTTGCGCAAGATTGGCCGGTTGTTCGTGATCAAGAACAGGTTCGAAGCCTGCGTCATCATCTACGCGCTGGCGCTTGGGGCGATCGAGCGCGGCAGCCGGTATCTTGATCACCTTCCGCAGGTCAAAGGGCTGGTCTTGCCGCCCTATTCGGGCGAACTGCTGATGGCGGCCTGTTCGGGGGCGGTGTTCCTGGCCGGGGCCAAGATCTTCGACGCACTGCGCGCCGAACGCCGCATCGCCGAACTTGAAGCGGAACTTACAGCGCTGCGCGGCAACTAGGCCATAGTTACGGGGAAAACGGTGGGGCGGTTCTGTTGCTAGGCCCGCCCCGGGCCCCCGGAATCCGTTCTGTTGACCGGTCGGTCCAACCGCGTTCTTTCATTGTAACTTCAGGGCGTTAGCCCCTAGAATTACGCAGCAAGAGCAAGTGCTTCGTTGTCGTTGGCACTTATTGGGTTTTGAGCCTTGAACGGGTTACTCAGCCCGGGCAAAAATCACGCTTTTCAACACACGTCGATCCTAGTTCGGCCCCGTCATTATCCCTGCGACAACAGGGCCCTTCCCAAATAGGGAAGGTGATAATGGTGGAGCCGCCGGGTACCGCCCCCGGGTCCGCTGCGTCTATTGCACGTAACAGTTTATCACCATAGCCGGACGAATCCGGCGAGAGCCAATATAGGCGCATGATGGTAAATGAAAAGGGCGAGGCCGCGTCCGGCCCCGCCCTTGTCGCCTTTCGGCTTGAAAATCCGCTACTTCTTGAGCGAGTCGCGAATTTCCGTGAGCAGATCGACTTCGCTTGGTCCAGCCGCCGGCGGCGGCATCACCTTGTTGGCCTGCCGCACGATCAAGAAGATCACGAAAGCCAGAATGAGGAAGTTGATCACCGCGGTGATGAACGAACCCCAAGCCATGACGTTGGCCCCACCGGCTTTAGCGGCGGCCAGCGTCGCACCTTCGGCCACGGTGCCGCTGAGCACCACATACTTGTTCGAAAAATCAACCCCGCCGGTCACCGCGCTGATCAGCGGCATGATCACATCGTCGGTCAGCGACGAGACAATCTTGCCGAACGCCGCGCCGATAATCACACCGACCGCCAGATCGAGCACGTTGCCGCGCGCAATGAACGCCTTGAGTTCACTTAACATGGGCAGACCCCTTCCCTTGGTTATTGCCGTCGGCAATCTGGCACAGAAGCCATGACGTCACAACAATCGATTGATCGGGCACATGCTTGCCGGTTTGCGCAATCGCCATCCGGTTTTCCTTGAAGCGCCTTGGCGATGCACTACATTCATATCGTCCGCGTGGCATGTGCCGCGCGCAGTGAGAGGGTTTGCATTCATGACTGGATCGTCACTCAACCGTTTCGGCCGTCTGGCCATTGTCGCAGGCGCCGCTGTTACGCTGGCTGGCTGCGGCATCAACTCGGTCCCCACCGCCGAGGAAGAAGTCAACGCGCGCTGGGGCGACGTGCAGAACAGCTATCAGCGCCGTGCCGACCTGATCCCCAACCTCGTCGAAACCGTCAAGGCAGGTGCCGCTTCCGAAACGCAGATCCTCACCCAGGTTACTCAGGCACGGGCCGCGGCGACTTCGATCAACATCACCACCGATGATCTTTCGAACCCTGAAGAGTTCGCCAAGTTTCAGGCGGCTCAGAACCAGCTCACACAGGCGCTCGGCCAATTGCGTACGGTCGTCGAGAACTATCCGCAGCTGCAAAGCCAGGCAGGCTACCGCGAGCTGATGGCCGAGCTTTCGGGCACTGAAAACCGCGTAAGCGAAGCGCGCCGGGACTATAATACCGCCGTCCAGGCCTATAACACCACGATCCGCACCTTCCCCGATGCGATCGGCGCGAAGATCTTCTACGGTGCAAAGCCCAAGGCATCGTTCACGGCCGATGCCGCCGCGCAAAGTGCACCGAAGGTCGATTTCGGCGCAACGCCCGCGGCCCCCGCGACCAAGTGAGGACGCCATGACGGAGCGGGCCATGCGCCCGTTCATGCTGTGGCTGGCAGCGCTGCTCTGCGCAGTCTG
>CAZVMC010000069.1:0-6687 GCA_964628635.1 uncultured Novosphingobium sp.
ACATCGCGCAGGCGCGGGGTCAGCGGGACCCCGGTTGCCGCATCGAGCAAGGCAATGATCGCGTCAGTCGCAATCCGCTGCGGTCCGGCCCCCTGCCGCCCGTAAATCGAGCGGACCTGGGCATCGAGCAGGTCGATCGGGAAGGTCAGACCATCCAGCCGCACCGCATCGAGCACTCCCCCATCGGCCAATTGGCTGAGGGCCTTGCTGGCAAAGGCATCTGCTGGATCGGCTGTGGCCCTGCCGCAGGTTTCGGCAATAGCCTTGATCGAACCGGCAAAGGCGCTGTGCATCGCCTTCAGAATATCGCTGTGTTCCGGCTTGCCGGTTAGCTGGGCGATCCCCCGGCCGAGCGCTGCAATCGCGGCATCGCTGCGATTGCCGATGATCCCGCCGATGCAGGCCTCGATGATCTTTGCCGGCGCGAGTGCGGCGATGGTGACGGCGGCAAGGCTGATGGGTTCCGGGATGGGCAAGCTCCTTTGGGATCATCCTAATCAGGAACCAACGCCTTTCAAGACGGCAGTCAGCGACTTCCATTCACCCTCGACAGGGTCAAGCTGAACACCTAGTCCCGGAGCAAACCGGGGACCGAATATGAAGCTGATTATCGGCAACAAGAACTATTCCAGCTGGTCGCTGCGCGGCTGGCTGGCGGCCAAGCAGTCCGGGCTGCATTTCGAGGAGATCCAGGTCCCGCTCTACGGCGAGGACTGGGATGAGCGGAAGAAGGAGCACGATGAGATTGCGCCTTCGTCGGGCAAGGTCCCGGTGTTGTGGGACGGCGACGCGGTCGTGTGGGACAGTCTGGCGATTCTCGAATACCTGGCCGACAAGGTCGGGCGCGATCGGTTTTGGCCGAAGGCGGACGATGCCCGGGCGATGGCCCGCAGCCTGGTCGCCGAAATGCACTCGGGCTTTGCTGCGCTGCGCCGCGAATGCCCGATGAACGTGCGCCGCCGCGTCGAAGGCTGGGAGCCCAGCGAAGCCGCCCGCGCCGATGTGGTTCGCATCCTCACGCTCTGGGCTGAAGCGCGGGCGCGGTTCGGCAAGGGCGGGCCGTTCCTGTTCGGCACCTTTTGCGCGGCCGACATCTTCTATGCACCGATTGTCAGCCGGTTCATCACTTACGGGATCGGCGTCCCCGGTTTCGCGGTCGCTTATATGCAGGCGATCTGGGAGCACGAATGGATGCAAGCCTGGGTCGAGGCGTCTGAGACTGAGGAATGGACTATCGAGCAATGGGAAATTCCGGCGGGGAAAGCCGGCAAGTGATTCGCCGCTTCGTCATGCTGCTGGCCGCATGCGCCAGCCTGTGGTCGGCCCCGGCGCTCGCTTGGTGGGAGTACGGCCATGTCTCGGTGGCACAAATCGCCGAGGCCAATGTGAGCCCGCGAGCCCGCGCGGCGATCCGCCAGTTGTTGCGCGCCGAAGCCGGGCTGGGCACGCCCTATTGCCGGGTCCGGACCATTTCCGAAGCCAGCTATTGGCCGGATTGCATCCGTCAGGAAGGCTGGCGCTGGGGCTATACCTTTGCCTGGCACTATCAGAACATAAACGTCTGCAAGCCCTATGATCCCAAGGCCAATTGTGCAGGTGGCAATTGCGTGACGGCGCAGATCGAACGCACCAAACGCGTGCTGGCCGATCGCAAACTTCCGGCTGCCCAGCGGCTGGAGGCGCTGGCCTTTCTGGTCCACTTCGTCGGCGATCTGCACATGCCGCTCCATGGCGGGGACAATGCCGATCAAGGCGGCAACAAGGTGAAATCGACCTATGGGGCGGCGACCGGTTTCAACCTCCATGCGGTATGGGATGGGCCGTTGGCGGAGCGGGCGATCAGTTCCGCAGTGCCGCCCCTGCTGCGCCGCTACTCAGCGGCCGAACACGGCGTTTATGGCAGCGGTAGCGTGGAAGACTGGTCGCGTGAAAGCTGGGCCTTGGCCCGCGCGCTGGTCTATGCCCGCGCCTATGACCGCGATCCGTGTGAGGGAGGAACGCTGCCCGAAGCGATCACCTTTACGGATGCCGATATCGAAGCGAGCTTACCGGACCTGCGAGTCCAGATAATGCGAGCCGGACTGCGACTGGCAGGACTGCTGGATGAAGCGCTGGGAAGCTAGCGCATCCGCTTGGTCGGATAGGGTGTGCCATCCTTGTGGTAATAGCCCTCTGCATCAAACGTCATGTCGATATCCGAATAGGCCCCGCTGCCGTCCTTGTTGCCCGCGCTGATCGCAACGAATGAGCAATCCTCGTCGCTTTCGTTGATCAGGTGATGCCCGTTCTCCACCGCCATGGCCCAGGCACAGATATCGCCCGCTTTCAGCAGGGTGCGCCCCGTATCTTCGACCAGGACCGCCTCACCGGATAGCATGACTACCAGCTCGTCTTCGTGATCGTGCCAGTGGCGCTGGCTCGACCAGGCCCCGGGCTTCAACACCACGTGGCTTGCCCCCATTGCGGTCAGCCCGCCAACCGGAGCCAAGCGCCGCCACCAACGACCCTGCACCTGGGCATCGAAGGGTGCGGGATAGCCGGTGGCGTTTGACTGGGGCAGCGCGGCGATATCGATCTTGGGCATGCTGGGTTCCTTCTTGGTTGCCACCCTACTTCTTCCCCCTTGATGAGGGAAGGATACCGCAGCTTGGCACTGAGGTGCCTAGCGGAGGTTGGATGGCGGGTGAATTCTCGCCCGAGCGCAGCATTTGCTGCGAGATCACCCACCTCCCAGCCTGCGCTAAGCGGCTTCGCCGCCAAGCTTCGGCATCCCTCCCCCATCAAGGGGGAGGAAAGTTGCGCTGGCAAGCCCTTGTGCTAACTCGGCCAGTATGACCGAAGCAGCCCCTTGCCCCGTCCTCGCGCTGGCTGAGACATTGATCGCCGCACCCAGCGTCACTCCCGCTGCGGGATTGGTGTTTGACCGGCTGGAAGCCATGCTCAAGCCGCTGGGGTTCGAGGTCCACCGCGCGCTCAGCGGTGAAGCACCCGACGGCCCGGTCGAAAACCTCTTCGCGATCCGGCGCGGGCCGGAGGGCAGCAAGCACTTCGCCTTTGCGGGCCATGTCGATGTGGTCCCGCCCGGCGAAGGCTGGACCAGCGCCCCCTTCGCGCCCGAAGTGCGCGGGGATTTGCTCTACGGGCGCGGGGCAGTCGACATGAAAGGGGCCATCGCAGCGATGGTTGCCGCCGCCGCCGAGTTGCCGGTTGAAGCCGGAACACTCAGCTTCATCATCACCGGGGACGAGGAAGGCCCGGCCAAGCACGGCACTGTCGCGTTGATTGAACATATGCGGAGCGTCGGCGCGATCCCCGACCTGTGCCTCGTCGGCGAACCGACCAGCGTCAACCGGCTGGGCGACATGATGAAGATCGGGCGGCGCGGTTCGGTCAACATCTGGCTCGAGGTTGAGGGCGGCGAAGGCCATGTCGCCTACCCGCATCTCGCCAACAACCCGATCGGCCCGCTGGTTACCATGCTGGCGGAACTCAATGCGCTGGTGCTCGATGAAGGGACTGACTGGTTCCAGCCAAGCAACCTTGAGATTACCGACATCACCGTGGGCAATCCCGCCACCAATGTGATCCCGGCCCGCGCCAGCGCGCGGCTCTCCATCCGCTTCAACGATTTGCACACGGGGCAGGAACTGTCCGAACGGGTCAGCGCGATCGCCGCCAAACACGGCGGCACCGCGCGGCCTGTCGTTTCGGGTGAGGCTTTCCTGACCCCGCCAGGCGCGTTTTCCGCGCTGATCGCGGCGGCTGTTGAGGCGGAAACGGGTGTAACGCCCGAGGCCAGCACCACCGGCGGCACCAGCGACGCGCGCTTCCTCAAAGACCTCTGCCCGGTCATTGAATTCGGCCTGTGCAACGCAACCATGCACAAGCGCGACGAAGCTGTGGCGATTGCTGACCTCGATGTGCTGGCGCGGATCTATGCGCGGGTGGCGCAGGCGGCTTTGGACTGAAATTGTCTCCCGCAAACAGGGGGGGCACTGCGCCCCACCCTTGCCCTCCCCGCCGCACCTGCTAGCCTCGCCTTCAACAATCTTACCCTGGGGGATCGCGGCCATGGATCGACGCCTGACATTCTACATTCTGATCGGCATGGTGCTGGGCGTTATCGTGGGCCAGGTGCTTTACACCATGGTGCCCGGTACGGTGATCAAGGAGAGCATCGCCCCTTGGCTCAAGCTGCTGAGCGACATCTTCCTGCACCTGATCAAGATGCTGGTCGCGCCGCTGGTGCTTTCCACCATCGTGGTCGGCATCGCGCATATGGGCGATTCCAGTGCGCTCGGGCGAATAGGATTTCGCGCCTTGGCGTGGTTCATCACCGCCAGCTTTATCTCGATCGGTCTTGGCCTGTTGATGGTGAACCTGTTACAGCCTGGGGTCGGCGCACCGATCATGGATGTCGCCGCCGCCAAGGCAGCGGTCGGAACTGTTCCCGAACGCACCGCAACCGGGTTCATCCTTGAAATCTTCCCAACCAGCGCTTTCGCGGCTTTGGCATCGAACAATATTCTGCAGATTCTAGTTTTCTCGATCTTCGCTGGTGTCGCACTCTCTGCGATTGGCGAGCGTGGTTCGGCTTTGGTAAGAGGTGCGGACGCGCTTGCCGAGATGATGCTTCAGATCACCGGATATGTTATGCGATATGCTCCGATTGCCGTCTTCGCCGCGCTCGCCAATGTGGTTGCGGCTTCCGGGCTTGCCATCCTCGAAACCTATGTAAAGCTGCTTGGAGGGTTCTACCTCAGCCTGGTGATTTTGTGGATTGTCTTGCTCGGCGCGGGAAGTCTGTTCTTGGGCTGGGATCGGATCAAAATGCTGGTGCGCTACATCCGCCAGCCAATGATGATCGCATTTTCGACCTCCAGTTCGGAAGCAGCGCTACCCAAGATGTTCGAGCAGATGGACCGCTTCGGCGTGCCGCGGCGGATTTCGGGGTTCATCCTCCCGCTGGGCTATTCGTTCAACCTCGACGGCTCGATGATGTACATGTCGTTCGCGACGATCTTTATTGCGCAAGCCTATGGGATCGACCTCTCTCTTGGTACACAGATCTTGATCCTGCTGACGTTGATGCTTTCCTCTAAAGGTATCGCCGCCGTACCGCGCGCATCGCTGGTTGTGATCACAGGCACGCTGGCAATGTTCAAATTGCCAGTCGAAGGCGTCGCGATTATTCTGGCGATCGACCAATTCCTCGACATGGGCCGCACCATGACCAACGTCGTCGGCAACGGGGTGGCGACTTCGGTCATTACCAAGTGGGAAGGCATGCTCGAAGAACCCGAGCCGGAATTCGTCGAACACCCGCATGCCCCGGCGCATACGGCAGCCGGTGGGCGAGCTGGACTGGATCTCGATCCGGAGAATTTCGAGAAGGGCTAGGCAAGTTCGCGCGAAGGCGCGAAGAGACGGAGGGTCGCCAGGAGGCTGAGCATGCGGCAAAGGCGACTTCGCCGCACAAGTATGCGCTTTCGCGATCTTCGATCGCTTTGCGCCTTCGCGTGAACTCTCTCTATTTTGCCGGCTCGGACTTTGGCTTGAACGCGCACAAATCCGCAACCACGCAGCGCCAACACTCTGGCCGCCGCGCCTTGCACACGTAACGCCCGTGGAGGATCATCCAGTGATGCGATCCGACCCGGAACGGCGCGGGGACTTTCTTCTCTAGCGCCTTCTCCACCGCCAGCACCGTCTTGCCCTTGGCTATGCCGGTGCGGTTACTGAGGCGGAAGATGTGGGTGTCGACCGCGAAAGTCTCGGCCCCGAAAGCGCAGTTCATCACCACATTGGCGGTCTTGCGGCCGACGCCCGGCAGCGTGGTCAGCACGTCGCGGTCGGCCGGCACCTCGCCGCCGAAATCGCGCACCAGGATTTCGGATAGCGCGATCACGTTTTTGGCCTTGGCGTTGAACAGCCCGATCGTCTTGATGTGCGCCTTGAGGCCTTCCTCACCCAGCGCGACCATCTGCGCCGGGGTCTTCACCTCACGAAACAAGGCCCGCGTCGCCTTGTTCACTCCCACGTCGGTCGCCTGCGCCGAAAGCACCACCGCGACCAGCAGCTGGTAGGTATTGCCGAATTCCAGCTCGGTCTCGGGTGAGGGATTGTCCTCGGCAAGACGGCGGAAGAATTCGAAAATGTCAGTTTTCTTCATGGCTTCGGCGGATGCGCCGCCTTCCATTCCATCGCCGCGCGCACCCGTTTCTCAACCGAGGGATGGGTGTAGAACAGCATTTCCTGCAATGCCGTGGGGCGTGGGTAGCGGTATTCGGCGGTCTTGACCAAAGCGCTGGCCAGCGCATCGGGCTCACCCACGGTGGCGAGCGAATAGGCATCGGCCTCCGCCTCACCAATCCGGCTCAAGCTAACCTGGATGGGAGAGGACAGCAGTGTTAGCACCGACGTGAGCACCATGAACACAGGCAGCCCGCGCGGCTCGTGCAATTGGGCGGTGCTGCCCAGCAACCGGGCGGTCGGTGCCCAGAGGAACTGGATCAGCCACAGGATAATTGCGGCGAGCAGCGGGAAGACCCAGATGTAGCGCCAGACGTGGCCCAGCTTGTAATGCCCGGCCTCATGGCCGGTCACCGCGCGGACCTCAGCCAGCGAGGCTTCCTTCAAGGCGACATCCGAGATAGCAATCCGTGCCGTCGGGCCGATCCCGGCGAC
>CAZVMC010000069.1:6787-9130 GCA_964628635.1 uncultured Novosphingobium sp.
CCAAAGGCCTGTTCGCGCTGCCAGCCGGTGAGCAGCTCCCACGGCAGCTGGATCAGGTCGGCAATCACGAAGAATGCCGCACCGGTCAGGAAGGTCGCCAGCGCCCAGCCGCGCCCGGAAAACCAGCCGACGATCCGGTCCATCAAGCCGGTACGGACCAACACCAGCGCGGTCAGGATCGAAACCAGCACCCCGGCGAACATCAGCCAGTGGTTGCCGATGGTGTAGTCATGCGCGCGGGCCAATGCCTCTGCGCCAAGTCCGTCGATATACTGCGCGGTCTCGCTGGCTGGATCGATCACGATGCTCATGGCACTCCCCTCATGTGTATTATGTCATTAATACAGCTTTGCCGCCTCAGCGCAACCACCGCGTCATCGCCGGGAAGCGCTCGGTCTCGGTCATCCCGTACCAGACCAGCAGCGGCACACCGAACGGCTGGCCGGTTTCCCAGCTCGCGGCCAGCCCCTCGGCTTCGCCCTTGTAGCCAGCCGGATGGAACAGCACGTCGAGCGGCACCCCGCTGGCTCGCGCAGCCGCGACCGACCAGGCAATCGTCGCCATCTCGTCGCCGCCATGCGCGCCGACTTCGCCCATCGCCGCGCGCCGCTCGGCCGTGGCAACCGCGAGGTGTCCCGCCTCATGCAAGACATCGCCGGGATAGCTTGCGACCTGCGGATCAATCACCAGCGTGCCGGCTTCAAGCGCAAGTCCGGGGAGGAAGGTCGCTTCCGGGGTTGGTCCGATGCGCAGCGGAATGCCGGCCTGTTCCAGAAAGCCGCAGATTGCCGTTGCCGCGGCCGTGCCGCCGGGCTCGAGCCATGGGCAATCGGCGATGCTGGTTGGAGCGCTCACAGCCCCAGCACCTGCGGCATCGCGTAGCGACCGGCGGGTTTGCCCACCAGCCATTGCGCGGCGCGCACCGCGCCCTTGGCAAAGATCGCCCGATTCTCCGCAAGATGCGTCAGGCTGAGCCGCTCGTCCTGCCCCAGAAAGTGAACAGTGTGATCGCCCGCGACGCTGCCGCCGCGCAGGCTGGCAAAGCCAATTGCGCCGGCGGCGCGCGCGCCCGTGATCCCATCGCGCCCGCGTTCGCTGCGCGCGGCCAGGTCGATCCCGCGCCCTCGCGCCGCCGCCTCACCCAGCAACAGCGCCGTGCCGGAGGGCGCATCGACTTTCATCCGGTGGTGAGTCTCGGCGATCTCGACATCCCAGTCCTCCCCCAACCGCGCGGCAGCTTCCTGCACCAAGTGGGCCAGCAGGGTTACGCCCAGCGAGGTGTTGCCGGTTTGCAGCACGGCGATGCGCTCCGCCGCATGATCGCAGAGGAAGTGGTGGCGCTCTTCAAGGCCCGTGGTGCCCACCACAATCGGCACCCCCGCTGCCACAGCCGCATCGAGGTTCGCCTCTAGCGCATGGGGAGAGGAGAAATCGACCAACACCCCCGCGCCTTGGGCGAGAGCGAGGACATCGTCGCCCTTGTCTACCCCGCCCGCCACTTCGTGACCCGCCGCAACGATTGCCTCCGCCAGCGCTGCCCCCATGCGCCCTGCGCTGCCGATAATGCCGATACGTGCCACAACCGGTTCCCCAATACCCGTTCGGGCTGAGCCTGTCGAAGCCCTGCCCTTCCTTCGGCCAAAGCTTGAAGGAAAAGCGACCCTTCGACAAGCTCAGGGCGAACGGGTTAGGGAGAGTGATGGGAGAGATTCGCAACATCGTGATCCTGACCGGTGCCGGGGTCAGCGCCGAGAGCGGGATCGACACTTTCCGTTCCGCCGGGGGACTGTGGGAGCAGCACCGCGTCGAGGATGTCGCTACGCCAGAAGCTTTTGCGCGCGATCCCGATCTGGTGCTGCGTTTCTACGACATGCGCCGCGCGGCGATACAGGAAAAGCTGCCCAACCCTGCGCATCCGGCGCTGGCAGAGCTGGACCGGCGCTGGAAGGGTGAGCTGCTGATCGTTACCCAGAATGTCGACGATCTGCACACCCGGGCTGGCGCGCGCCGGGTGCTGCACATGCACGGCGAGCATCTGAACGCCTGGTGCACCTCTTGCGATGTGCGTTCGCGCTGGACTGGTCCCTTGATCGAGCGCCCGCCCTGCCCGGTCTGCGCCGCCCGAACGCTACGCCCCGATGTCGTCTGGTTCGGCGAAATGCCCTACCGCATGGGCGAGATCTTCGCTGCGCTGCGCAGGGCCGATCTGTTCGTATCCATCGGCACTTCGGGCGCGGTCTATCCGGCCGCGGGTTTCGTGCGCGATGCGCGCGAGCTGGGGGCGCAGACCTTGGAGCTCAATCTGGAACGCTCTCAAGGATCGCACTGGTTCCACGAGTCGCG
>CAZVMC010000069.1:9230-13018 GCA_964628635.1 uncultured Novosphingobium sp.
CCTTGGAGCTCAATCTGGAACGCTCTCAAGGATCGCACTGGTTCCACGAGTCGCGGCTCGGCCCGGCGAGCGAGGTAGTCCCGGCCTGGGTTGAAGAGATACTAGCTGGCTGAGCACCCCCGGCACTGCGGGTCTTTCGCGATCTTGAGCGTCCGCAGGCTCGGCACCAGTCCTTCGAACAGATGCAGCCGGCTCCACTGCGGATCGCCTAGGCTGGCAGCACCTTGCACCAACACTCGAATCGCCTGCATTGCCGCGAAGGCCCCGATCGTGCCGACGAAAGCCCCCAGCACGCCGTCTGCGGCGCAGGTATCGCAATCCTCGGCATCGAAGGCATCGCCGACGAAGCAGCGATAGCAACTCTCGCCCGGTAAGTGCCCGGCGAAGTTGCCGATCTGGCCCTGAAACCGCCCGACTGCGGCGCTGGTCAAGGGAATGCCGAGCCGCACGCATGCGTCCGACACGGCCAAGCGAGTCGCGAAGTTGTCACACCCATCGAGCACAAGATCGGCATCTTCGAGGATCTGCGCGGCGTTGTCCCCCCCGAGTCTGCTGACGACCGCGCGGACCTCGAGGACCCGGTCAAAGCGCCGGACCCAGTCCGCCGCTGCCTCAGCCTTGGGCCTGCCCAAGTCAGCTTCGGAGTAAAGCGTTTGCCGCTGAAGATTGCTCGTCTCTACGACATCGCCATCCACCAAGGTCAGCCGCCCCACCCCGGCCCCAGCGAGGTATTGCAAGGCCGGCGAGCCGATCCCGCCGCAGCCGATCAGCACAACATGTTTGGTAGTCAGCGCCACCTGCCCCGCCCCGCCGAGTTCCGGCAGGACGATATGGCGGGCAAAGCGGTCTAGGCGATCGGGGGGGAGCATTGTGGGGCTGCCGTTGTGTGCGGTGCTTCGACAGGCTCAGCACGAGCGGGGTTGGTCTTGGACCCTGTTTAGCCCGATCGTTCCAAAACCCAAGACCCGCTCATCCTGAGTGCTGAGCTTGTCGAAGCATCGAAGGATCGTGCGCTGCCTTGCCCTCAGCTCTCCAACTGCCGCAAAAGACTGCGCACATCGCCGTCCATATCGGCATCGCGGGTCCGCAGGTCTTCGATCAGCCGCACCGCGTGAATCACGGTCGAGTGATCGCGCCCGCCGAACTTGCGGCCGATCTCAGGATAGCTGCGCGGGGTGAGCACTTTGGCCAGATACATCGCCACCTGGCGCGGACGGACCACCGCGCGGGCGCGGCGTTTGCTGCTCATCTCGGTCCGGTCGACGCGATAGAACTGGCAGACGGTGCGCTGGATTTCGTCGATGGTGATCCGGCGGCGGTTGGCCGAGAGGATATCGGTGAGCTGTTCTTCGGCGAGCTGGAGCGAGACGGCCTGCCCGGTGAGCTGGGCATAGGCGATCAACTTGTTGAGCCCGCCAACGAGTTCGCGGACGTTTCGGTTGATCGTGCGGGCGAGGAACTCAACCACATCGGCCGGCACATGGCTTGGCGCAAAGCGTGCCAGGCGGTGATCGAGAATCGCACGGCGCAGCTCGATATCCGCCGGAGCAATATCGGCGACGAGGCCCATGCTGAGCCGCGAAAGCAGCCGCTGCTCAACCCCATCGAGCGCCTGCGGGGCGCGGTCGGCGGCGAAGACCAGCCGCTTGCCTTCGGCCAGCAGCGCGTCAATCGTGTAGAGCAGCTCTTCCTGCGCGCTGGCCTTGCCGATGATGAACTGGATATCGTCCACCAGCAGCAGATCGAAGCCGCGCAGCCGCGCCTTGAATTCGATCATCTGGTTCTGGCGCAGCGCCTGGACGAATTCGACCATGAAGCGCTCGGCCGAGCAATAGAAGATCCGCGCGCGTGGGTGCGCCGTCAGATAGGCGTGCCCGATCGCGTGGAGCAAGTGCGTCTTGCCCTGCCCGGTTGCGGCCTTGAGATAGAGCGGGGCGAACTGCGGGGTTTCGGTTGCCGCCATCCGCTGCGCCGCATTGCTGGCCAGCACGTTCGAAGTGCCGGTCACAAAAGTGGCGAAGGTCAGCGAGGCATCGAGACCAACGGTGCCCAGACCAATCCCGCCGCCGACCGAGCCGAAATCGGCATTGCCCATGCCCAGCGCATCGCCGGGTTGGCCGATCACACCATCGTTGGCGGCGCGGCGGGCCTTGTCATCGCGGCCGAGCCGCAGCTCGGGCA
Organism: uncultured Novosphingobium sp.; assembly: GCA_964628635.1. Lineage (GTDB taxonomy): Bacteria > Pseudomonadota > Alphaproteobacteria > Sphingomonadales > Sphingomonadaceae > Novosphingobium. The sequence continues at coordinate 11,412 of CAZVMC010000069.1, forward strand.
GCGCGCGGCGACCGGGGTGGACGGCAATGCGGACATTGCGCACATCAGGCCGCGCGATCTTCCAGGCCAGACTCAGCCGGTCGGCAAAGCGATCGGCCACCCAGTTGGCCGAAAACTCTGTCGGCAGGAACAGGTCGAGCGTGCCGGTATCCTTGCAGAAGGTGCCGAGCTGGATCGGCTTGATCCACTGCCCATGCAGCTGCTGGCCCAGATCCTTGCGCAGACCCAGGCTGATATCAGCCCAATCTGCGGCAAGGTCCATGGCTTCCTGTTCATCACGCATACGCGCTGCTTCGTCCCCGCTTGCTGCGGGCACGCCTGCCCGATTGCCACCAGTCATTGAAACCGTCACTCGGCTCGCCCCCAAAACCCATGCCCTCGCCAAGCCGCCTCACCAGCGGCACAGCGACCCCGGTGCCCGCCCCCAACTGCAGACATCGGAACTGAAAACTGTGATTTGATGCCGCCGAGCAGATAGCGCTCCCGGCACAGGTGGGTTATGAACCGATGCGGCGGTCGTGCAAGGGCGCTGCCGTAAAAAAACTGAAATATATCGGCTTGACTCGCTGGCAGCCCCGGAAATCTACCAAGTCTTGGCTAACGCGCTGTTTACCCAAAACTTTTCGGTCTGACGCGACGCGAATCGCGGGAATTCACAGCTTTGCCGCAACGCAGCAAATAGGTGGTGTTCCGCAACGCAAAAGGCCGGCGGATTGCCCGCCGGCCTTTTGCTTGAAACGGATAAGGAACGTTCCGTTTTCGTTCCACTCCACCCCCGATGGGAGCGAATCGGTCGCAGCGAATCAGAGCGCCGCGACGCGCTTGTTGAGGCGCGAAAACTTGCGTGCTGCAGTGTTCTTGTGGAGCACACCGCGGGCAACGCCGCGCGCCAGTTCGGGCTGCGCCGCCTTCAGCGCTTCGGCCGCCGCCGCCTTGTCCCCGCCTTCGAGCGCAGCTTCGACCTTCTTGACGAAGGTACGGATGCGACCGATGCGGTTGCCGTTGATTTCGGCGCGCTTTTCATTGCGGCGGATGCGCTTTTTGGCTTGCGGCGTATTGGCCATGATCGTCCTTAGAATCTCGTGCGGTTTGGCGGGCTACGACCGGAGTCGCCCCGCAAGAAGCGCGGCCCTTAGCGGCGAGTCACTTTGAGGTCAACCAGAAGCCATCATTTCTGGCACTTCGCGCAGAACCAAGTGCTGCGCCCGCCTTGGGGGAAGCGCTGGATCGGTGCGGCGCACTTGGTGCAGTTCAGCCCGGTCCGGTCATAAACGTCGAACTGTTTGGAGAAGTAGCCAAGCTGACCATCGGGCTGGGCGTAGTCACGCAAAGTGGAACCGCCCGCCTCGATCGCTTCACCAATCACCGCGCGGATCGCCCGAACCAACCGTTCGAGCGCGGGCCTGGTAACTTTGCCCGCTGGCTTGCGGGGATCGATGCCAGCCCGGAACAGCGCTTCGCAGACGTAGATATTGCCCAGCCCCGCTACCACGCGCTGATCGAGCAGCATCAGCTTGATCGCGGCCGTGCGCCCGGCCAGCGCTGCATGGAGATGCGTCACGCTGAGCGCTTCGCCCACCGGCTCTGGCCCCAGCGCGGCGAAGGCC
>CAZVMC010000070.1:0-13000 GCA_964628635.1 uncultured Novosphingobium sp.
TGCGGCGATATCCTGCACAGCCGGGTCGCGCGCAGCAATATCCATTGCCTGACCACACTGGGGGCTGATGTCCGCGTCTGCGCCCCGCCCGCGCTGATGCCCGCTGGAATCGAAGGGCTGAAGGTGACGCCCTTCCACGATTTCGACGCTGCGCTCGATGGGGCCGACGTGGTGATGATGCTGCGGCTCCAGCAGGAGCGGATGAGCGGCCAATTCATCCCCTCACCGCGCGAGTATCGCCACCTCTATGGCCTGACGATGGAACGGCTGGCCAAGGCCAAGCCCGATGCGCTGGTGATGCACCCCGGCCCGATGAACCGCGGGATCGAGATCGACAGCAACGTGGCCGATATGGTCGGGCGATCAGCGATTACCCGGCAGGTCGAAATGGGCGTGGCGATCCGGATGGCCTGTCTTGACGTGCTGACCCGGCGAACGCGCGGCGTGGCGGGCTGGGCTGAAGGGAATTGGGCATGACCCCTACCCCGCTGACCATCCGGAATGGCCGATTGGTCCTGCCCAACGGCGAGCCGCAACTGGGCGCGCTGCGCTGCGAACACGGCCTGATCACTGCGCTCGGCGCGATCGATCCGCAACCCGGCGACACCGTGATCGACGCGAAGGGCGCGCTGATCGCTCCCGGGCTTGTCGATCTCGGCGTGTTCGCGATCGACAAGCCCGCATTCCATTTCGGGGGGATCACCCGCGCTGCGCTGATGCCCGACCAGAACCCGCCGCTCGACCATCCAGCACGCGTCCGCTTTGCCGCGCAATCGGGCAAGCCCGACCTGTGGGTCCACCCGCTGGCCGCCGCCACAAAGGGCCTGGAAGGCTTGGAGCTGGCTGAACTGGCGCTGATGCGCGATTCCGGCGCGCGCGCAGTGGCGACTGGGCGCAAGTGGATCGCCGACAGCGGCACGATGCACCGGCTGCTGTCCTATGCCGCAATGCTCGGCCTTGTGGTGGTGACCCATGCCGAAGACGCCGCGTTGATCGGCAATGCGGTTGCGACGGCAGGCGAGATGGCGACCCGGCTCGGCCTGCCCGCCGCCCCGGCCGAAGCCGAGGCGCTGGCGCTGGCCCGCGATATCGCGCTGGCCGAACTGACCGGTGCGCGGATCCACATCCGGCAAGTCACCACCAAGGCGGCGCTCGATCTGGTCCGCGCCGCCAAGGTGCGCGGCGTTGCGGTCACCGCCGGCATTACCCCGGCGCATTTCATGCTCTCCGATGTCGCGATCGGCGATTACCGCAGCTTTGCCCGACTTTCCCCGCCGCTGCGCAGCGAGGATGACCGGCAGGCAGTGCTGGCCGCACTGGCCGATGGCACGATCGACGTGATTGCATCCGGCCACGATCCGCGCGGGCCGGAAGACAAGCGCTTGCCCTTCGCCGATGCCGAACCCGGCATGGCCGGGGCGGAGACGCTGCTGCCGCTAACGCTTGGACTGGTGCGCGATGGCGTGATCGATCTGGCGCGCGCCTTCGCCTTGCTGGCCGGAAATTCGGCGCGGCTCCTTGGCGTCGAAGCCGGGCAACTGGCCGTCGGCATGGCGGCTGACATCGCGCTGATCGAACCCGACAAGCCGTGGGTGGTCGATTCGAATGCGATGGCAGCCACTGCGGGGAACACCGCGTTCGACAAGCTGCCGGTTCAGGGCCGCGCGCTGCGCCTGTTTAAAGGCGGGGTTTCGGTGGGTTAGGCCAGCCAGTCTCATCCAACCCAAGTTCGATTTTCCTACAGCACTGGCTTCGGGTATCTAGGGTTCGGACTCATTACCAGCAGGCCCGACCGGCGGGTGACACACCCAAAAAACGCCAAGCTGTCACCCTATTGAAGCTATATAATTCAGATACTTAAGTTGAAAATCTGGGTGACACCGTCACCCTACCGTCACCCCGGCGGCACCAAGCAAAAACCCCCGCCGGTTTCCCGGCGGAGGCCTGTGCTTGAACGCGAACCCGTTTCTGTGTGGGATCTTGATCAGCGGCGCGCCACAACCGGCTGGCGCGGTGTGGCGACTGCGACTCGGCGCGGTGCCGGTGCCGCAGCCAGTGCTGGAGCGCCACTGCGCGGCGCCGCATAGGCGAAGCAGGCACCGCCCGATTGCTTGAGCGAGGAGCACCAGCTGGTCGCACCGCGGGCATCGAACCCGGCGGCGGCAACGCGCCAATAGACCTTGCCGCGCACGGTGGCCTGGGTAATTGTCATCTTGAAGTTCTTGAGCGAAGGATTGGCCGCAGCATAGATCCCCCAGGCCCGGCGCGCGCCTTGCTGGCTTGAGAAACTGCCGAGTTGGACCACATGCGATCCGCCGCCCGCGACCGGGCGCGCAGCAACTGGCGCTGCCGCGACACGGACCCCGCCTACACGGGCCGGTGCAGCAGGAGCGCGCGCGGCGCGAACCGGAGCGCGGCGCGGCGCAGCGGCCATGCGGGGCACAGCGCGCACGGGGCGTGCCGCCGGACGGGCCGCCGGCTCAGCCCGGGCCGGAACGGCCTGAACCACGGGATTGGAAACAAACTGGATCTCGTTGCTGGCAAAGGCCTGATCGAAGCGCTCGGTCGGCGCACCGGCGGGCACCACAGGCGCAGCTTCAGCTTCAACTGCTGGGGCGGCAGGCGGGCTATAGGCAGCAACTTCAACCGGCGCGGCTACGGGCTGTCCGTCAACCGGCGGCAATTCCGAAGGCGCTGCGGCAGCGACCGCGACCGGAGCCGGCGCTTCCGGGATCACGGCGGTGGCTTCAGCAGCGGCTTGTTGCACTTCGCTTGATGCATTGAGCGCAAGCTGGACCGGCATGCCCGGATCACCGCGAACCGGCGCGCCAAGCAGTCCGGCTACCCGGGCCTGATAGGATTCAGGAGTTGCCTGCGCGGCCCAGGCGCTCAGCCGGGCATCGATCTGATTGGCTGGAACATCCTGCGCAACCATCATCCTCGCCTCGCGCCAGCGCCCATCGAGCGCGAAGGCATAGGCCAGGTTCTGACGCAGCTTGGGCGTGTTCTCTCCTGCCCGCAGCCGGTCGTGGAGCAACTGCACGCCGCGGCCGGTATCGCCGGCGAGTGCCAGCGCCAAGCCAAGATCGCTGGCCGGAATCGCATCGCGCCAGTCATTGAGGATGGCTTGCGCTTCACGGTTGTTGCCAGCTGCAACATTGGCCAGCGACAGCGCCAGCGCGGTCCGCGCCGAATTGTCGCCCAAGGTCATCGCATCGTTGAGCGCGGTGATTGCCGACTGGAACCGTCCGGCGCGCAGATAAGCCTGACCCAGCAGCGCGCGATAGGCCGGCTCGCGCGGGGCAGCCTGGACGGCGGCTTCAGCGAGCTGGATCGCCTTGTCGATCCGGCCTTTCTTGAGCTCTTCCTGCGCCTGCGCGGCGGTCTGGTCGGGCTTGGGCTTAGCCACAACGGTTTCGCTGCTGGCGAATGCCGCCATTGCGATCACTCCGGCAAGCCCGAGCGACATCAGCGTCTGTTTGGTCCGTTTGGTGGCCATGGGAAGTCTCCCTTTCCGTTCAATCAAGTTCAGTTACGCCGCTTCGCGACTTGCGAGGCGAGATCGGCGACATCGGGTAATTCGGTAAGCAACCGGTCGAGTGCATCGGTGACCAGTTGCTGCGCACTGCGGCCCTGCAGGGTGCAAGCGAGGCGCAATTTGAGGTGACGCTCAGCATCGACCCGCAGCGTAAAGGCAGCACGGCGACCATCGCTCAGTGCGGAGCGGCGAACCGGCGCGGAGGCGCGGCGGGCCACGGCTTCCTGCTGGCGAACCACTGCGGGCTTGCCGCCCTTGCTGACAATGGCCAAATCGGGCTGAATCGGCACGACCTGCGCCGCGTCGTGATCGTGCCCCATATCGTCCCAGCCGAGATCCTCTGTGAGATCGCGGGCGGTCGCTTCAAGAAACTGCGGACGCATGGCCGGCTTCGCACCGCCCTTGCGCGCCAGAAGCGTCGGGCTGAGCGAAGCGAAAGGTTTGCTTTCAGACATGCCCCCGGTCCCCACGCTCAGGAACCGACGACGCGGCGGCCGAACCCGGCGCCGTTGGGTCGGGCCACGCCCGGCATCATCGATACGGTACCCGGAGCTGCGAAAACCGTGCGCCGGAAGTTCTTTTCCAGCCGATCGGAGATGTAGTTCCACAGCGCGATGACTTCGGCCGCCGAGCGCCCGTTGGGCTCCACTTCCATCACGGTGCGGCCATCGATCATCGAGGCCGCAAAGTCGGTGCGGTGGTGCAAGGTGATCGGGGCGACGGTGCCGTGCTGCGACAGCGCGACAGCGGCTTCCGAAGTGATTTTGGCTTTGGGCGTAGCGGCATTGACCACAAAGATCAGCGGCTTGCCCGCGCGTTCGCACAAATCGACTGTGGCACCCACTGCGCGCAGATCATGCGGGCTCGGGCGGGTCGGAACGACGATCAGCTCAGCGACTGAAATAACCGACTGGATCGCCATGGTGATCGCGGGCGGGGTATCAATCACGGCTAGCTTGAAGCCCTGCTGACGCAGCACCGCCAAGTCCGCAGCCAGCCGCGCGACAGTGGTCTGGGCAAAGGCCGGGAATTCCGCCTCGCGCTCATTCCACCAATCGGCGAGCGAACCCTGCGGGTCGATATCGATCAGGACGACCGGGCCGGCCCCAGCCCGCTGGGCCTGCACGGCGAGGTGGCCAGACAGCGTGGTCTTGCCAGAGCCTCCCTTTTGCGATGCCAGTGCGAGTACGCGCAAAGCCTTATCCCCCTAAAATGCAACCGTGGCAAAGAATGTGTTCGGACCGGGGGATCGCAGAACGTTCCTAATTTTGAGTTAACGCCGTCCGCACCGATTTGGGTCAGATGGCGGAAAACGGCGCAGAAACATTTTGCTAATGGGCGGTTTACTATGGCAGTTAAGCATTCTGACAGGCCGCGCTTGGCACGGGCAGACCCGCAATCGCCGCGAACGCAGGGTCAGGCTTAATGAGCGCGGCAGGACGGGGATTTTTGTCATGGGTCGCAAGTACTTCTACGCAATGCTGCTGGCGGGGGCCGGTCTCAGCGGGTCGGCAGCGCTGGCCGACGTCAAGGCAGGGGTCGATGCCTGGACGCGGGGAGACTATGATGCGGCGGTGCGCGAGTGGCAGGGACCAGCGGTGCGCGGCGATGCCGATGCGCAGTTCAACCTGGCCCAAGCCTACAAATTGGGCCGCGGTGTGCCGCAGGATTTGACCAAGGCCGAAGCACTGTTCGGGCAAGCCGCCGCGCGCGGGCATCTGCAAGCGGCGGACAATTACGGCCTGTTGCTGTTCCAGCGCGGCGAACGCGCCCGCGCCCTGCCCTTCATCCAGGCCGCCGCCGGTCGCGGCGATCCGCGCGCGCAGTATCTGCTGGGGATCGCGCACTTCAACGGCGATATCGTCACCAAAGACTGGGTCCGCGCCTATGCGCTGGTCAGCCTGGCGCAGCAGGCCGGGCTCGATCAGGCCAAGCCCGCGCTGACCAAGATGGATGAATTCATCCCGCTCGATCAACGCCAGCAAGGTGTGGCGCTTTCAAGTCAGCTTGCGCAAGAGGCCGAAGCGGCCCGTTCGCAGCAGCTGGCTGCGGTCGATCTTGGGACGACGGTGCCCAGCGGGACCACTCCGGTTCGCCCAGCAGCGCCAACACCAGTTCCGACCCGCGGACCGGCAATTGCTGCCGCTCCGGCTTCGGGATCGGACAATCCGGCGACTGCCGGGGCGGACTACGCCCGCCCAGTAACACCGGCACCGCCGCCCGCAGTCCGCCCGCTGCCGGTTCCGCCGCCTGCCCCGCGCCCAGTTGCTGTGGCAACGCCAGCGCCGCGTCCTGTAATGGCCGCGACAGCTGCGCCGCCCCCCGCCGCGACTGCCAGCGGCTCGTGGCGCGTCCAACTCGGCGCTTTCGGTGTCGCTGCTAACGCCGATGCCGCGTGGAACCGGGCCAAGGGCCTGCTCGCCGGTCATCCCCGGATCAATGTTCGCGCGGGCAATGTGATCCGCGTCCAGGCCGGAGGTTTTGGCAGCGAAGCAGCAGCGCGCGCCGCCTGCGCCAAGCTGACCGCAGCCGGGAATACCTGCATCGCGGTGCGGAACTGATCGCATGACCAGCAGCGGCGATCGGATCGCCGCGCTCGATCTGGTTCGCGGGGTCGCCGTGCTAGGGATCTTGGCGATCAATGTGGCGGGCTTTGCTGCTGCGCCCTCAGCGGCCTATTCGCCAGTCCTGCCGCAGCCGGGCAGCGGTGCCGATATGGCAGTGTGGCTGTCGTCTTTCGTGGTCTTTGAAGGCAAGATGCGCGGGCTGTTTTCGTTGTTGTTCGGGGCCAGCTTGCTGCTGTTCGTTGAGCGCTGCGAGCAGGCCGGGCGCGAGGGAGAAGCGCTGCAGCTGCGCCGGCTCGGCTGGCTCGCGCTGTTCGGCTATCTGCATTACCTGCTGCTGTGGCATGGCGACATCCTGCTGCTTTATGCGGTGGCCGGCGCGATCGCCTTGTTCCTGCGCCGCGCGCCGCCGCTGGCGCTGATCGCTTCCGGGCTGTTCCTCTTCGCTTTGTGGCAAGCGTGGGGCTGGACGATGTGGCAGCAGACGCTGGCCAACGAACGTGCAGTTGCAACCGGCACTGCTTCGGCGCAGGTCGCGCAAACCTATCAGAAGACCATCGCGAATTACCGCAAGAGCGATGCCGAGGACCTGCAGCGTAGTTTAGGAACGGCCAGCGCGCTGATCGCCCACAAAGGCCTGGTCGATCCGTTCTATCCGCTGCGCGTGATCCTTTTCGCGATCGGAGAGACACTGAGTTATATCCTGATCGGCATGGGCCTGCTCGCCAGCGGGTTCTTTGGCAGGGCATGGCGACGGCGGTACTTGTATGCGCTCGCGTTTGGCGGGGTGGCGCTCGGCGGCGGCATGACTGTCGCCTTCGCGATCTGGGCTCAGGTTCACGACTGGCCGGAAATGGCGCTGCGCTACGCCCTCAACTTCGGGCTGGGCGTGTCGCATGTGCTGATGACGCTGGGCTACGCCGCGCTGCTGGTGATCGCCGCGCCGCGCCTGCTTGGCACGGTGCTCGGGCAGCGGCTCGCAGCAGCAGGGCGGATGGCGTTCAGCAATTACCTTGGCACCAGTCTGGTGATGACCGCGCTGTTTTACGGCTGGGGGCTTGGTCTGGCTGGCCAATTCGGCACGGCGATGCAGTTTGGCTTTGTGGTTGCGGCTTGGGTGCTGATGTTGGGGTGGAGCGAGCCATGGCTGGCGCGCTTCCGGCAGGGGCCGCTCGAATGGCTGTGGCGCTCGCTGACTGAGGGAAGGCGGTTGCCGCTCCGTCGTTGATGCGACTGACTCGCAATATTCTTGCTATTGCGATCCATTCGCATTATTTATAGCTCGACTCACCCGCGAGGCCGCCGATGTACGTCTGCGTTTGCAATGCGATCAAGGAATGCGATCTGCGCGCCGCCGCGCGTCGTGTTTCTGGCGATGTCGACGCGGTCTATGAAAGCCTCGGCAAGCGCCCGCAGTGCGGCCAGTGCCTCGATGACGCAGCGCACATCCTGATCGAGGAGCGCGAATTGCTCGCTGCACCGGTGAAGGCCCACGCCTGATCAGCGCGACTGACTCGCAAGAGCAGCAGTGTAACCCGCAGAATTCCGCCATTTTCCAGCTTGAATCCGATTGCCCGAGCGCCCATAACTGCCCTTCACCCCCATCCGCAGGAGCACCCCATGAAGGGCGACGCACAGGTCATCGATTTCCTCAACAAGGCGCTGCTCAACGAGCTGACCGCGATCAACCAGTACTGGCTGCATTACCGCATGCTCGACAACTGGGGCGTGAAGAAGCTCGCCGAATACGAACGCCACGAATCGATCGACGAGATGAAACATGCCGACAAGCTGGCCGACCGGGTGCTGTTCTTGGAAAGCCTGCCCAACTTCCAGGCAATCGGCAAATTGCGGGTGGGCGAGAACGTCGAGGAGATTCTAAAGGCCGATCTCGCCCTGGAACACGATGCCTTGCCCTTACTCAAGGAAGCCATCGCCCACTGCGAAGCCGTGCGCGACTACGTCAGCCGCGATCTCTTCGCCGAAATCCTCAGCAGCGAGGAAGAGCACGTCGACTTCCTCGAAAAGCAGTTCGAAATGATCGCGCGGATGGGGCTGCAGAATTATGTCCAGCTGCAGAGCGAGGCGGCTGGGTCCTGACTTCCTTCCCTTCAGGGAAGGGGGACCGCGCCGCGAAGCGGCGGGATGGAGAGGCTCGCGCGGGTAATCCAAAGGTTGGGTAAAAACGCGGCACTTGGTCGGCGGAGCGTTCTTACGCAAGCTTTGGATTACCCGCGCGAGCCCCTCCCCCACTTCGTGGGTCCCCTCCCCTGAAGGGGTAGGAAGTCAGACTTCCTCGTCAGGCAGTTCGTCGGCAAGAAAGTGGCTGGTGTAGCCAGCATGGTATCCGTCGATGAAGATCGTGGCGTCGCGAGCCTTCGCTGGCGAGCTCCCTAACTCCGCCCAAATTAGCCGCAATGAACCCAGTCCATGTTTAAGCATTTTTGCCGGTGGTGAGACAACCCAGCCATACTCATCGGTCACCCAACGCGGAGTTCGCCGATCGATTTCTAGGAACAACAGCCATGCGTCTGGCAATGCGAAAGCGTCATAGCCGTCGCCATAAATGCGAATGTCAGTAGAAACGAGAAAGTTCCTGTCGCGAAAGACATTTGCGGTCAAACCTTTGGTGGCGATTTCGAAAGCCGTGTCGGGGATCATTGCGTTTGGTGATTCAGTTATCGAATAACTGCCTTCTCCGAAAATGTCATCGAGCTCACCGCAGCTAGATTCAATAAGTTCGAACAACGAGTAGGGTTTAGGCCTTGCCTTCATTGCGCGGCGGTGTCGGACAATCTCGCTCAGCTTGTCCCGCAGCTCACCCATCGTCACTTATTCCCAAACGGGTTCTTCGGGCTCCGCAGCGTCAGCCTTACCGGCACCGCCTCAAACCCCAGCTCACGCCGGATCGAGTTAACCAGATAGCGCTCATAGCTCGCCGGTAGCAGCTCCAACCGGGTGCCGAACATCACGAAGCCCGGCGGGCGGGTCTTGGCCTGGGTGATGTAGCGCAGCTTGATGCGCTTGCCGCCCGGCGCGGGCGGGGGATTGGCAGCGAGGGCATCGTCGAACCAGCGGTTGAGCGCTGCGGTCGGCACGCGCTTTGACCAGGTCTCGCGGATTTCGAAAGCAGCCTTGAGCAGCGTATCGAGCCCCTTGCCGGTCCGGGCCGAGACCGAGAGCAGCGGCACGCCTTTGACCTGGCTTAACCCATCTTCCAACGCCGCGCGAATGCCATTGAACAGGCCGCTGGCATCCTCGGCCACGTCCCACTTGTTGATGGCGATAATCAGCGCGCGGCCTTCCTCGATCACCAGGCTGGCGATCTTGAGGTCCTGATGCTCGAGGCCGCGGGTGGCATCGAGCAGCAGCACCACCACCTCGGCAAAATCGACCGCCTGGCGCGCATCGGCGACCGCCAGCTTTTCCAGCTTGTCGGTGACCTGCGCCTTCTTGCGCATTCCCGCCGTGTCGATCAGCCGGACCGGGCGGTCTTCGCCGAGTTCGGGATCGTGCCAGGTCCAGTCGACCGCGATGGAGTCACGCGTGATCCCTGCCTCGGGTCCGGTCAGCAGCCGGTCTTCGCCAAGGAAGCGGTTGATCAGGGTGGACTTGCCCGCATTGGGCCGGCCGACAATCGCCAGCTTGAGCACAGCCTTGGGGTCGTAGTCCTCCTCGTCCCCTACCTCGGCCAGTACGGCAGCTTCGTCTATAGCCTGCTGCTTTTCGTTAAGCAGCGGCAGCAGCGCCTCGAACAGGTCGGCAGTGCCGGTGCCATGCTCGGCCGAGAACGGGATCGGTTCGCCGAAGCCAAGCGAGAAGGCTTCGTAAACGCCGTGGTCGCCCGACTTGCCCTCAGCCTTGTTGGCGATCAGCACCACCGGCACCGAAGAAGCGCGCAGGTAGCGCGCGATCTCTTCATCGAGCGGAGTCAGTCCCGCGCGTGCATCGATCACGAACAGCGCGACATCGGCCCCGGCCAGCGCCGCTTCGGTCTGTTGGCGCATCCGCCCGGGGAGCGATGCGTCATCTTCATCCTCCCACCCGGCGGTATCGACGATGTTGAAATCCAGCCCCAGCAGGTGCGCTTCGCCGATCCGGCGATCGCGCGTCACCCCCGGCTGATCGTCCACCAGCGCGAGCTTCTTGCCGACCAGCCGGTTCCACAGCGTCGACTTGCCGACGTTCGGTCGGCCGATGATGATGACGTTTGGGAGTGTTGGGGGAAGCATGGCGGAGAGGCCCCTGTGCGCAGCGGCAAGACTTTGCAAGCGAAACGGCAAAATGTTTCCGGCTTGTTTACCACACCCGGCAGGCCAGACCTAACCATCTGGGCGGCAAAGGGGCATTCATGCAGCCCCGTCACCTTCTTGCATTCACCGCCTTCGGCTTGCTGGCTTTGCCCGCAGTCGGACCAGCAGCGGCCGCGCCAGCCGTCGATCTCGACGGAGTATCGGGCGGCGGCAGCTCCACCTTGCCGCCATACCTGCAATGCGTACCTTACGCTCGCCGCGTTACCGGCATTCAGATCTTCGGCGATGCCCACACCTGGTGGGGCCAGGCCGAGGGGCGCTATGCCCGCGGCTACCGGCCCCGGGTCGGGGCAGTGCTGGCGCTCAAGCCGCATGCCAATTCGCGGCTGGGCCATGTCGCGGCGGTCAGCCGCATCGTCGATTCACGCACGATCCTGATCCGCCACGCCAACTGGTCGGAGATCAACGGGCGGCGCGGGCAGATCGAGGACAACGTCAAGGTTGTCGATGTGTCAGAAGACAATGATTGGAGTGCGGTGCGCGTCTGGTATGCCCCGCTGCAAGCGCTGGGCGGCACGCATTGGCCGGTGCAGGGCTTTATCTATCCCGGCAAGCCGGGTCGCGGCGAACCCGCCGCGCGGCCTGCAGCACCGCGCGCTGCCCCGGCCGAGCGCCGCGCGCCGCCCGTGCGGATCGCGCCCGAAGCGCCGGTCAAAGACCCGATTGCCCGGCTGATTGACAAGAAAATGGGCTGGTAAAGGTAGCTCGCTCAGGCTTTCGCCACTGGCGGATTTTCGCCCAGATCCTCAAACCATGCCTCAACCGGGCCGTTCAACTTGATCGTCAGCGGCTGACCGTGGCGGTCCATGGTCTTGCCGGCCTGCACCCGCACCCAGCCTTCGGAGATCGAGTATTCCTCGATATTGTTGCGCACCACGCCTTTGAAGCGGATGCCAACCCCGCGCTGGAGCACATCGGCATCGAAGAACGGGCTGCGCGGCGAGATCGCGAGGTGATCGGGGGGGACGTCTGGTCCGGATTTGGTTTCGTCGGTCATAGGCCGCGCCTCTATCCGCCTTTCCCCGCTTGTCAATTCGTGCGCGCCCTTCTAAGGGCCTCGCCTTCCGAGGAAGTGGGCGCGTAGCTCAGCGGTAGAGCACACCCTTCACACGGGTGGGGTCACAGGTTCAATCCCTGTCGCGCCCACCACTTCCCCCTGCTTGAAAGCATGGCGATTGGCGGGCATAGGCCGCGCACCATGCATGACATCAAGCTGATCCGCGACAATCCCGAGGCTTTTGACGCTGCGCTGGCGCGACGTGGGGCGGAGCCGGTGGCGGGAGCGATCCTCGCGCTTGATAGCGCCCGGCGCGCGGTCGCGACTGCGTTGCAGGAGGCGCAGAACCGCCGCAACGAAGCCTCCAAGGCGATCGGCGCCGCCATGGGCCGGGGCGACAAGGATGAGGCCGAGCGGCTCAAGGCCGAAGTCGCGCTGCTTAAGGACGAGCTCCCCGAAATGGAGCAGGAAGACCGTGAACTGAGCGCGGAATTGCAGGATGCGCTCGCCCGGATCCCCAACCTTCCGTACGACGACGTGCCGCTTGGTGACGACGAGCATGGCAATGTCGAAGTCAGCCGATGGGGCACGCCCCGCACCTTCACTTTCCAGCCGAAAGAGCACGCGGATATCGGCCCGGCGCTGGGCCTCGATTTTGAGACCGGCGCGCTGATGTCTGGCGCGCGGTTCACGTTTCTGCGCGGGCAAATGGCGCGGCTACAGCGGGCGATCGGGCAGTTCATGATCGATCACCAGACCGGATCGAATCGCTATACCGAGTGCGCGACCCCGGTGTTGGTCCGCGATGAGGCGATGTATGGGACGGACAAGCTGCCCAAGTTCGCCGAGGATTCGTTCCGCACCACCGACGGGCGCTGGTTGATCCCCACATCCGAAGTCAGCCTGACCAGCTCCGTGATGGGCCAGATCTTGCCCGACGCAGCGCTGCCACTGCGCATGACTGCGCTGACGCTGTGCTTCCGCAGCGAGGCGGGGGCGGCGGGCAAGGACACGCGCGGGTTCATCCGCCAGCACCAGTTCGAAAAGTGCGAGCTGGTCAGCGTGGTCCGCCCCGAAGACAGCGCCGCCGAGCATGAACGGATGACGGCGGCAGCGGAATCGATCTTGCAGGCGCTTGAGCTCCCTTATCGCAAGGTTCTGCTCTGCACCGGCGACATGGGGTTCGGCGCGCGCAAGACCTACGATCTGGAGGTCTGGCTGCCGGGTCAAGGCAGCTACCGCGAGATTTCGAGCTGTTCCAACTGCGGCGATTTCCAGGCGCGGCGGATGAACACCCGCTACCGGCCCGAGGGCACCAAGGGCACCGAATTCGTCCACACGCTCAACGGCTCGGGGCTCGCCGTGGGCCGCACGCTGGTGGCGGTGCTGGAGAACTACCAGCAGGAAGACGGTTCGGTGACGGTGCCTGCAGCATTGCGGCCATACATGGGTAGGATTGAAGCGCTGGTTCCGGCCTGATGCGCATCCTCCTCACCAACGATGACGGCATCTTTGCCCCCGGGCTGACGGTACTCGAAGGCATCGCCCGGCAGTTCTCCGACGATATCTGGATCTGCGCCCCGGCCGA
>CAZVMC010000071.1:0-12972 GCA_964628635.1 uncultured Novosphingobium sp.
CAGGGTTCCGGCAGCAACGCCCAGCAAGTCATGCCGCGCCAGCGCTTCGCCGGCCAGATCGGCGGCGGCGGTGGCACAGGCCAGCTCGCCTGCCAGCTTGGCCAGCTCATGCTGCACTACCTGGTTCTTTTGCAGCGGCTTGCCGAACTGGACGCGGGTGCCGGTGTGATCGAGCGTCATTTCCAGCGCGGCTTCGAGTGCACCGGCGATCTGGAACGCCCGCACCGTCGACCCGGCGGCGAGCGGACAATAGGGCAGCGCGGCTTCGGCATCGATCGCCCAGTCGATCGTCAGGCTCGGGCGAGGGTGGAAGTTGGCGGAAAGACCCGGTTCGGCAATGGTCCAGCCTGCGCGGGGCACACGGTAGAGCTGGTCACCCACGGCAAGCGCAAGACAATCGAGGTGTTCGCCCCAGGCGACCCGCACGGCGGTGCCGATCAGGCGGCCATTGGCAACCTTGCAGTCATCCGCCCGGGCGAGGCCCGCAGCACCGTCGGCCAGCGCCAGTCCGGCATTGGCGAGCAACTGGTTTGCGGCCATCGTCTCGGCCACGGGCAGCGGCATGGCGGACTGGCCGAGCAGGCGGAGCGCTTCACCCGCTTCGGCAAAGGACAGGCCGAAACCCCCTTGTTCTTCGGTGAGCAGGGCGAGCGGCAGGCCCATTTCTTCGAGTTCTGCCCAGAGCTCGGGAAGCCATTGGCCTTCGCGCGCGGCGGCGTGGGCGCGGTCGTCGAGCGAACGCTCGAACAGGCGCTGAAGCATGTCGGCAAGCATGGGCGATCCTCAGCGGAGAATCGCCCGGCTTGTCAAGTATCAGTCCTTGCCGCCCACGAGCGTCGGCAGCAGCTTTTCGATGATGGGATTGGCCTTGTCGGCCGGAACAACCATGTAGAGCTGGTAGAGCGAGGCGAGGCACTGGTGCTTGAACATGTGCAGCGCAGCCTGCTGCACCGGGGTGAGGTGGTTCACGACCGGTGCCGGACATTTGAGTGAGCCGGTCTTGCCAATCGATTCAGCTGTAATTGCCATGGTATACCCTCCTGTTTGCAGCCAGTTTGTGGCGAAACGCATATTGCACAATCACGGCCGATTGCGTCAGTTAGATTTGCCACAAACAGGCAACCACGATGGGGAGTGCAGCCATGACCGGATTGAGCGCAGGCGATTACAGCCACAAGTTCCAAGGCAATGCGATTGACGTGAACTCGACACCCTATTTCATCGGGGGGGTTGGGACGATGACGCTGACTGCAGCAACCAAAGGCTTCACGCTGACCGGGGTGCAGCAAGCCGTGGCACTGCCGATGGGCAACCAGGTGACCGATGTGACCTATGTCACCTACCTGCTGACCGGCACCGTGGTGCAACAGGCGGGTGCACCGATCTGGGATGCAGACATTACTTTCACGCAGGATGTGCCAAGCAACCCGGTGGTGATGAAGGGCCAGTTCGCGCTGGTTCCGGCGGGCAGTTGGGACAAGTTCTGGGCGGTGTCGACCGGCAGCGAAATCATCCACGGTGCCAATGTCGCACCGACCGAAGCAGTGATGGGAACGATTCGGCGGCTACCCAGCTAGATTGGCGATAATTCTACGACGCCAGCCCACGGCGCTGATCGCTTCGGCGGCGGTGAGTGCATCCTGCAACAAAGTAGCGCGCCGCCCGTCGCGACCGAGCGCGCCCTCTGCCAGCGCGCGCAGCCGCAACATCTCAGGTATGGCAAAGCGCTCCTGCGGGCAGACTGCCAGTCCCCGGGTAATCGTTCCCAGCGCAATCTCGGGGGTGCCGGCAGCAAGCTCGGCTTCGGCGAGCCAGGCGTGGTGCAGCGTAATGGCGGCGCGGGCGCGCACCTCTTCGCAGCGCGACAGGCCGTCGCGCATAGTTGCGGCACCGCTGTTCGGATCGCCCAGGCCTGCCTGGGCCGCGCCCAAAGCAATCCGCGCGACCACCTGAAATTGCGGGAAGGAATTGGCTTCTGCCAGATCAAGCGCCTGCTGCGCGGCTTGCGTCGCTTCGCCATGACGGCGCTCAAGAAACAGTACCATCGCCGTCATATGCGCGAGGAAAGTTTGCGAATAGGCGTCGGGCGCCGCTTCCAGCGCATCCTGGAGAACGGCCAATCGCTGAACGACGCCGGCGGAATTGCCGAGCAGCCAGGCCAGGATCGCACCGTTACCCCAGGTTTGCGCGATCGATCCAAACCGCGCGGTGAAGACCGGGTCAGCAAAATACGGCGTGCCGCGCTGGAAGGCTTCTTCGGCCCCGATCAGATCGCCGCAACGGTAGCGTGCCGTCAGCTCAATCATTGCGGCTGCGGCCAGCGCGTCGTGGGTGCCAAGCGCATGGGCGATCGCCGGGGCCCGGGCAGCGTGGCTATTGGCCAGATCGTATTCGCCCGCACTGCTCGCTGCGGCCCATTGGCCCGCGACTGCGACCATTTGTTCCTCAAGATCGCCTTGCGCCTCGACCAGACTGCGCAGCATGGCTCCGGCGGCATTGGTTGTGGGTGCGGAATAACCGTGCGCGCGCTGCAGCACTTCGAATTGCGCGGTATGGCGCGGCAGCAGTTCGGGCGCTCCGGCCTCGGTCAGTTCGATGGCACGGGCATAGCCGCGCAGGGCTTCGGGCAAAGCCTGCCGCCGCCGCGCCGCGTGGCCCGCGCGGGTCCACCACTCGGCGGCGTGCGCGCGATCATCGCCAAGATCGAAGTGCCGCGCCACCCGGTCTTCGGGACTGCGCGCTTCAAGCAGCCGCGCCGCGGCAAGATGCGCTGCACGCCGCGCCTTAAGGGGGAGTGCTGCATAGGCGGCTTCGCCAAACATGGCGTGACGAAAGGCAAGTGCCCTCTCAGACCCATCGCGCGGCGCGATCACAGCTTCGGTCTCAAGCCGATCGAGCCCCCGTTCGAGTGTTGCCGAATCAAGCCCGGCCAGCTGTCCGACATGATCTGGCGTCGCATCCTCACCCAAAAGCGCCACAAGTTGGGCAAGCACCAGCCCGTTATCGCCAGTATCGACCCGCGAAAGCAGCAGATCGGACAGTGAGGCGGGAATTGCATCAAGCTCATTCGCCGATTGCGTGAGCAAGCGGGCGAGCTCCTCCGCAAACAGTGGCACGCCTTGGGCGCGGCGCGTGACCTCCGCCAGCAAATCGGCATCCAGGCTGGCCCCGTGACCTGCGATCTCAGCCAGGGCTTCTGGACCCAGTGGGCCGAGGGCAAGCACTTCGTGCGGCGCATATCCATCTGCCGGAGCGACCCGCGACGTCGCCAGCAAAAGGACTGGTAGCGATTGGATCAGCGGGAACAGGCCCTCCAACAGCTCCCGGGTTGAACGGTCGAGCCAGTGAGCGTCCTCGATGGCCAGCACGACTGGCCCTCGCGCAGCTAGCAGGGCGAACAGTTCGGCACAGTCCGTGCGCAATTTTGCCAGAGGGTCGGCACCTTCTTCGCCCGGCGGCATTCGGCAAAGGCCTGCGGCCGCGGCAATTCGCTCAGCCGCTGCCCTATCGGCCCCAATCATTCGAGCGAGAACGACAAAGCGCTGGGCATGCGACGCGGGTGATTGCTCTTGCTCTCTCGCTGTAAGCCGCAGGATCAACTGTGTCAGACCGAAGAACGGGGTGACAGCGGCGGTCGCCGCACCGCAGGTCGATAGCCACAGCGCTCCTCCCGCTTCCGCTTCGGTGCGGACTGCGTGGAGCAGACGGGATTTGCCGATCCCCGGTTCGCCGGTCAGGATCAGACGCTGGGCAGAATGCTGCGCTTTGGCCAGCAGTGCACCGATCTGCGCCATCTCGGCTTCGCGTCCCACCAATGGGGCCAGACCGCGCCCCATTCGGTCGCGGAAACGGTCCCCGGCACGCTCACCGGTCAGCCGCCATGCCAGCACGCCTTCGGCAAATCCCTTGAGCTGGAGCGGCTCGGTCGGCTCGGAAGCAAAGGCTGCTCCGGCCAGCTCGCGCGTGGTGGTGCAGACCAGAACCGATCCCGCAGGTGCCGCCGACTGCAATCGCGCCGCGAGGTTGGCTGCGGCACCGACCACCATGCACTCGCTGGCCTGACCGCGCCCGACGACATCGCCAACCATCACTTCGCCGGTCGCGATTCCGATCCGTGAAGCCAGCGGAGAGCCATCGGGCGCGCGCAGCTTGCCGACTACACTCTGGATTTCCAGCGCTGCGTGAAGGGCCAGTGCAGGCGCCTCGCTCAGCGCCACAGGATAGCCGAAGTAAGCCAAGACCCCGTCACCCATGTAGCGCGCGACAAAGCCTTGGGCGGCCTCTATCCGGGCCGTGGTGGCCTCAAGGAAGCCCAGTAGCAGATCGCGGACATCCTCGACATCGTGCTGCGCTGCCAGCTCGGTTGAGTCGGCCAGATCGACGAACATGATGCACAATTGGCGACGCTGGATCGCGCCCAGCCGCAGCGGCCTTGGCGCAGCGGTCGTATCAGGCAAGCGCCAGATCCTGTCTCGGGCCATCGCCGCCGCCGGAAACCCGCTGAATTTCGCGCATCAGCAGGTGGAGGTTGAGCAGTACCAGCTTGCGCCCGTTCTGGCGCAGCATCCCTGCTTCAGTCATATAGCTGAATTCGCGCGTGACCATTTCGCGGTGGCTGCCGACCCGAGCAGCGAGCTCGGCATGCGTTGGTGCGGGGCTGAGCAAAATGCCTTCCTCGGTCTCCAGACCTTCTTCCGCCATCCGCAGCAATTCGCAGTGCAAGCGGCTGCGCACTGGCAGGGCGCTAAGTTCAAAGATCTTTTCGGTCAGCACGCGGATCATGCCGGAAAAGCGGCGCAGCATCCACAGCGCAGCGGCGGGATCCTCGGTGACAGCGGCAACGAAAACTTCGGCAGACAACACGGTCAGCCGTGCGTCGGTTGCCGCAACCACGGTGCTGGCGCGCGGCTGTCCATCCAGTGCGGCGAGTTCGCCAAAGAGTTCGCCCGCCGGGATATCGCGGATCACCACTTCGCGGCCCGAGGCGGCAAACAGTGCCGTGCGCATGGTGCCTTCGCGAACCAGATAGACATCGCGGCTGTCATGGCCCGAGGCGATCACGACCTGCCCCGCAGTGACCGCCAGCGCCCGTCCGCATGCGGCCAGCCGTCCGGCCAGTTCTGGCGGAACGATGCGCGACAGATCCCTGCCGCTAGCGGTTGTGTTCATGGTTCACCCCGGTGTTGCCCCCGGCCCGGCAATACCGCCGGACGACCCTCTGCTATGGGTTATGCCGGATAGCATGGCCTTTGGGCAAGTGCTTGGCGATGGACCGCCCCCGGCAATTCGATTAGCTTGCTTGGTGCAACCGCTGGGGGAAACACGAATTGCCCGATTTGGTCCGTCTCAGACCGGCAGGAGACTGCGCATGACCCCGGCTGCGCCGCCCGCGCCGCGAGCCTGTTTTGCGATTGGAGTAACCGGGCATCGCCTGGCCAATCCGGTGCTGGCCGCCAATCTGGAAGCAGTATCAGCGGTGCTATCCGCCGTACTGACCCGGATAAACGGGATCGCGGATGAAGCAGGCGGCGCAGATCTGCGGTTGCACAGCCTACTTAATGACGGGATCGATCAGCTTGCTGCCGATCAGGCGCTGGAGCGCGGCTGGGAACTGGTTTCGCCGCTGCCCTTCGGCCAGGCGCTGGACTGCGCGATTAACGCAACCCCCGCAACCGCAGAAGATGCCGAGGCCTTACTCGCGGGCGAAGAGCCCAGCGATCCCGAATGCGCGGCTCGTGCGGCAGCCTTGCGCGCAATTGCCGCCAAGGCCCGCCGCTTCGAACTCGCTGAGCGCGATACGGAGATCGCTGCGCTTTATCTGGCCCGGCTGCGCGATCTGGGCGATCCCGCCAAGTTTCAGGCCGCAAGCTTCGCCATGTCCGAACGGGTGGCACTCGCAGGGCGGGTGATGATCGAGCAGTCCGATCTGATCATCGGCGTGTGGGATGGGGCATCGACCAAGTTGACCGGCGGGACCGGCGCGACAATCGCCCATGCGCTGGACCTTGGCACTCCGGTGCTGTGGATCGACCCGGCGCACCCAAAGGACTGGCGATTGCTATTCCTGCCCGAGGAACTTGCCGCTGCTGCGCCTCAGCCGCGCGACCGTGATGCGGCGCTGGCCCAGCTGATCGGCGATACGATCGGCACTGCAGAAATGTCCACCCGCCGCGCACGCGTTGCCGGACCCAACGCGCTTTCGGCCCGGCATTGGCGGCCCAAGAGCCCGCGGTTCTGGCACGCCTATCGCCGGATCGAGGCTCTGTTTGGGGAGAAAGGGCTGGTCAAGCGTTTCCGCTCGCTGCGCCAGACCTACACTACCCCCGATCAAGCCGCAGCCGTTGCCGATGGCAATCAGTTGGCGGAAGTGGCCGCCTTGCCGGGGCAGGATAGCACGTTCGCACAGCGGATCGGCGATGCGGTGCTACGCCGGTTCGCCTGGGCCGACGCGATCTCGGCGCGAATGAGCGACATCTACCGTTCGGGGATGATCCTGAACTTCGTATTCTCGGCCTTTGCGATTGTCGGCGGGATTGCCTACCTGCCCTTTGCGACTTCCAAGCAAAAGTGGATCTTCTCCAGTTTCGAGCTGACCCTGCTGCTCGCGATCCTGCTGATCACGCTGATCGGGCAGAAGTTCCGCTGGCACAGCCGTTGGTTCGAAACGCGGCGGGTGGCCGAGTATCTCCGCCACGCGCCGCTGCTGCTCGCCGCCGGGGTCGCGCGGCCGGGTGGGCGCTGGCCCAAGGGCACCCAGACCGCCTGGCCCGAGATCTATGCGCGCCATGCGATCCGCTCCGTCGGGCTGCCCGAACTGCGGCTGACGGGTGAATATCTGCACGGCATTGTGCGCCAGTTGCTTCTGCCCCACGCCACCAGCCAGCGCGATTACCACGAAGCCAAGGCCAAGCGCCTGTCCAAAACCCAGCACAACCTCGACCGGCTGAGCGAGGTGCTGTTCCTCCTCGCGGTCGTCTGCGTTTCGACCTACCTCACCCTAAAGCTGGGTGGTACCATATCGGAGGCAAGCCTTGCCTTGTCCGAGCGCTGGTCGCCGCAATTGACCTTTCTTGGCGTGATGCTCCCCACCTTTGGGGCGGCCATTGCCGGCATCCGCTATTTCGGTGATTTTGAGCGGTTTGCGGCGATCTCCGAAGTGACTGCCGAGCGGCTCGATGGGGTGATCGCGCGCCTGACTTTGCTGGCTGAAGGCCCTGCCAGCGCAGTCGACTACGGTCGCATCGCCGATCTGACCCATGCGATCGACGATATCGTGGTTGATGAGATTGAGAGCTGGCAGTCGGTCTTCGCGGGCAAGCATGTGACCGTTCCGGTTTGAACGCTTGCATGTTGCGCAGGCTGGCCGCATTCTCCCCAGCGGCGCGCACTGCTTGCAAGTGAAGAGGGGGCACGGCTGGCCGACATTTTTCTGTCCTACAACCGTGAGGATGCTCCGGTTGCGAAGCTCTTTGCGCAAGGGTTCGAGCGCGAAGGGCTTTCGGTATGGTGGGATGTCGATCTGCGCTCGGGCGAAGCCTATGACGAGGTGACCGAGCATGCCCTGCGCACTGCCAGCGCGGTGGTGGTGCTGTGGTCTGCCCGCTCGGTGGTCTCACGGTGGGTGAAGTCCGAGGCGACATTGGCGCTGCGGGCCAAGACGCTCGCGCCCGCAATGATCGAGCCCTGCGATCGGCCGATCATGTTCGAGCTGACCCAGACCGCCGAACTCAGCCACTGGCGCGGCAGTGCGGACGATCCGGCGTGGAAGGCCTTCGTGGGTGACGTACGGCGGGTGATCGCACGCGATCCGGAGGCCGAACAGCCCAGCGCGGCCCCCAGCGCGGCCACTCCATGGCGCCAACCGCCGCTGCCGCCGCGCATTGCGCAGCAGTGTCGCGCCAAGCTGTTCGGTCGTGATGCTGAGCTTCAGACTCTGACCGAATGCTGGGCGAAAGCCGACGGCGGCGAGGGCGGGCTGGTGCTGCTGGGCGGTGAGCCGGGGATGGGCAAGAGCCGCCTCGCCGCGGAAATCGCCGCGCTCGCCCATGTTCAGGGCGCAACGGTGATGCTGGGATCGAGCGAGGAGGATGCCTCGCCGCCGTTCCGCCCGATTGGCCTCGCGCTAAAAGGTTACGTCCGCGAGCTGAGCGACGGGCTGCTTGAACGTCACGCCCGCGCGCTGACTGGCGAACTTGCCCGGTTGCTGCCCGACCTGCGCCAGCGCACCGCGCGCATCCCTGAACCGATGCCAGCCGATCCCGAGGCCGAGCGCTTCCTGATGTTCGAGGCGGTGGGCGATTTCCTCAGCCTTTCGGCGCAGTTGGCCCCGGTGTTGCTGCTGTTCGAAGATCTGCACTGGGCGGGGCCATCGGACCTGTTGCTGCTTAAACACTTGGTCGGGGTGGCAACCCAGCGCCGGATCCTGATTGTCGGCACTTTTCGCGATAGCGATTTCAGCGGTGATGCCGCGCTCAAGAAGCTGCTCGCCGATTTGCGGCGTGAAGCCAATGTCACCCGACTTTCGCTGAGCGGGCTCGACGAAAGCGCCGTGACACAATTGCTGGGCGAAGCGCTTGGCCGCCGGGTCGATAGCGGACCGAGCGCGGCCTCGGCGGCGCTGTGCCGCGATACGGCCGGTAATCCCTTCTTCGTCACCGAGATGATCCGCAGCCTCAGCGAGAGCGGCGAGCTGGGGGATGGCGCGCTGCATCTGCCCGAGCGCGCCTTGGCGGTGCCCGAAAGCGTGCGCGAAGTGGTCGAACGGCGGTTGCAACGCTTGCCGGAGGCGGCAGTGCGCGCGCTCGGCTTGGCAGCAGTGATCGGGATCACGTTCTCATTGCCCCTGCTTGAGCATTTCGCGGCCAAGAACGCCGGGACTGCCGAGGACGACGTGCTCGATGCGATCGATGCTGCACTGGCCGCAGCCCTGATTGCCGAAGTGCCGGGCGAAGCGGAGCGCTTTGCGTTCAAGCACGCGATCGTCCGCACCGCGCTTTATGAGACCATCCTGGGTGCGCGGCGCAAGCGGATGCACCGCCAGATCGCCGAAGTGCTGGAAAGCGATGCCCAGTTCCGGCCTGATGCGACCGACGCAGCGCTGGCCTATCACTGGTACGCCGCCGCCGATGCGCAGAGCTTCGATCATGCGATCCCCTACCTGCGCCGCGCTGGCGAAACCGCCATGGCCGGGCTGGCTTACGAGGAAGCCGCCGAGGACTTCCGCCGCGCGCTCGAAATCCTCCCCGACATGCCCGAGCACGCGGCATTGCGCTGTGATCTGCTGCTCGATCTGGGCCGGGCGTTGCGCACCGCCGGGGATTCGAACTTCCGCGCTACGGTAACCTCCGCGGTCGCGATTGCCCGCCAGCTTTGCGACCGCGAGCGGCTGGTCCGGGCGGCGCTCGGCAGCGGGCATCCGGGCGGGCTACAATGGGCGAACGCGGTCGATCCCGAACTGGTCGCGCTCTACGACGAGGCAATTGCCGCACTGGGCGATGAAGAACCGCTGACCCGCGCGCGGCTGATGGGCAAGCTGGCCGCCGAACTGCGGGTCGGGCCGGAGCGCCAGCGGCGACTCGATCTGACGGCACAAGCGCTTGAGCTGGCGCGGGCAGCGAACGATCCGCTGACGCTGGCCCGCGTGCTGGTGACCCGCGCCTTTGCAATCGAAGATCCAACTTTGCTCGAGGAACGGCTGGCGATCACAGCCGAGAGCGAAGTCTTGATCGCGGAAATCGGCCATGCCGAGCTTGGCTGCCACGCTGCCAGCCAGCGGATGGATGCGCTGCTGGCGGCGGGCGACGCCGAAGGTGCGCTGGCCGCGCTCAAGCGGTGCGAAGCCTGGGCGGCGCGGCTTAACATGCCGTTTTTCAACTATCTGGTGCGCCTGCTGAAGACCACCTGGGCGCTGCTCCGCGCAGATGCCGATGCCGAAGCGCAGGTGATCGCCACGCTGCAAGCCGGGACCGAGCTGGGCCTGCCGCAGGCCCGCACGATCTTCGGCGGGCAGTTGATGGACCTGCGCGCGCGGGCGGGGCGGAGCGCCGACCTGATCGAGGGCAACCGCAATCTCGTGCTGGCCATGCCGCACAATCCGACGTTCAAGGTCGGCCTACTCTATTGCCTGGCTGAGGCGGGAGAACAGGACGAGGCGCAGGCGCTGCTCGATGAACTGGTGGCGGGCGGTCTGGACTTGCCGATGGACCTGACCTGGGCGGTCTGGGCTTTTATGCTCTGCGAAGCGATTGGCACTTTGCAGCACCCCGCGGCAGCAGCGCTGTTCTATTCGCAAGTGGATTCGGTAAGCGGACAAGTTTGCCATGTTGGCGGTACGCGCTGCGATGGGTCCTTCGCCCATTCCGTCGGAACTTTGGCGGCAGTGCTGGGTGATTGCGATGCAGCTGATGCCCACTTTGCCGCAGCGCTTGAAGTAAACGACCGCATCGGCGCACAGGTCGCGTCGGTCCGCACTCGCCGAGCCTGGGCTGCGATGCTGCTGGAGCGAGGATCGGACGGCGATGCCGCCAAGGCCGCCGCGCTGATCGATCAGGCCAGCGCGGCAGCCGATGAACTTGGCCTGGTCGCTGAAGCGGCCAAGCTGGCGGCGCTAAGTCACTAATCGGAGGCCTTTGCCCCGGCCTTTGTTGTGGTCGGATCAGCCGTGACTTGTTCCGATGCGCTCTCTTCCTTCCCAAAGAACATCGGCGCAGCCTTGGCAGGATCGGTGCCGGGCACCAGACAGATGCTTGGCACATCGAAATTGGCCGGGTCGATCGGGCTGCTGAATGTGTTCCAATAGAAGTAATCGTTCAGCGCCAAACTGGTGCCAACGCCCACCCCCGATTGCGACTGCATGAAAGTCACCGGGCGGGCCAAGGTGCCGTCAGAGGTTTGCGGGCAATACCAGGTCCAAAGATAGGTGCCCTGCGGATAGTTTGTGGCATTGGGGAACAGCACCGACCAGACCACCAGTGTCTGCCCGGGGGCGAGCGCCGGGTTGTTGCTGATCGTTGCGTGCGCTCTGCCGTGGGCATCGGGGGTGGAAACCCAGCCGGGACGCTCCTCGCCAAAGGGAAACTGCGCGCCCGATTGGCAGGATTCGGAGCCGTCGCGAAAGCGGAAATGGTAGAAGCCCTGGCCCGCAAGTGGCGGGTTTGGCCCATTGACCGGCGCAACCCCGGTTAACAGTGCGGTCGCCTGGGCGATGGCTTTGCCGGGTCCGGGCTGATCGGGATTGTAGGTATAGTGCATCAGCGTGGACTGCGCCCGGTCGCGGTATTCGCTGTATTGCCCGTCGGGCTTCCAGACGTAGAGGATGCGCGTCGGCAGTGGGTTGTACTGTTCGTTCACCGGGGTGGAGTACACGGTCATTCCGGAGTTGCTCGGCCAGACGAACGGCTTGAATCCGCGCGGATTGCCGACCGTAAAGCCCGGGATTTCGGCAACCGCAAAGTCCTTAGGTGGTTTGGCCAGCTGTTCGGGCTGAAGGGCTTCGAAGCTTGCGAAATAGGTGAACGAGAACATCTGGAAGAATGCGAGTTGGGAGGAATCGCCATATTCGGGGCTCGGCGGCTCGGACCCGAACATCATTCGTACCGGGTTTTGGCTGGCGGAATCGAACCAAAGCCATGTCGCTCCCGGTGGGCCGCTCGTCTGCGGCACGGGCAGCTTCCACCAATCGACTGGCGTGTTCGCCATCCAGTTCATCGGCGAACGGCCCACCGCGGTGGCGTTGGCCACCTGTGCGCCATACCAGTCAGACGGCAGTGACCAGCCCATGTTCATGGGATTCCAGTTGGCACCACCGTCGGTGGAGAGGATCGTCCCCTTCGCGTTGATGATGTACCACCACTCGCCATATTCACAGCCCTTGATCCGCGCGGAGAAAAACTTGCCGCGCAGGCAATCAATCGTCGCGGTGCAGAGCTGGAAGAACGGATTGGCTGGATTGGTTTCGCCAAGCGGCGGCGGGGCGAAAGGGTGGAGCAGCACGGTCGCCGTCCAGGCTTCGGGCATGATCGGTTTGTTGCCGGGCAGCGTCTGGAACTTTGGCAGCGCCGTGATCGGCACCGGATCGATCGCCAGTGCATCGAGTTCTTGCTGCTCGAAGCTCGGCACGGTGATCTCGATCTCCGGCCCCATCGTTAGCCCTTGCAGGAAGGGGTTGGGTTTGTCGGCTTCGAAACTGCCGGGAACATAGGTCGCGGCGATCGGGCTGGGGGCGATCAGCCCCATTTGCATGAAGCTCTGCGCGACCAGTTCCGAGCAATACATCGTTGCTTCGCTGACCTGCATGCCGTGGGTCGCCATCCAGTAGTTGACCAGCCACAGCGGGATAGAGGGGAAGGGTGTGCCTTTGACCTTGGGGATATAGGCATCGAGCGCGTCGAGCTGGGCCTGGTTGAGCGGCTGCGAGAGCTGGCGGACGAAGCTGGTCGCGCCGGCCTCACTCTTGGGATAATAGGCCAGAAACGGCTCAAGCGGTTCAAGAATGACACCGCCTTGCGGCTCGAACGATTGCCAGATGTACAGCCCGTCCAGCCCGGTCGCGCCGGGAGAGCGATAGACCATTCCGACATGGCTGTAGCGGCTCTTGGTTACCCAATCGATCAGGTTGCTGATCCAGGTCGTGCCGCCGAACAGCAGGATGTCGCCGGTTTTCAGCTGCGGTGCGATATCGTTGTAGTCCATCCCGGTCCTCCGCTGCCGAGCAGGATCAGAAAGCGCTGGCGCGGCGCCCCCTTGCGCCTGCCCGTCCTGCCCCTCGGCGCGACCCGAATGCGCGGAAAGATCCCCGCGCCTAGACTCACTTGCCGGATAGACCGGCTGTCAGGCAGGTTTGGACTGAAACTGCCGAAAGGCAATCGGATTCTGGTGAGTGTTCAGGAAAGGGAATGGTGCCGGCTACAGGATTCGACCCCCCCGGGTCGGCGTATGCCGACAATCCAACAAGTCTGCCACGGGTTGGCGGAT
>CAZVMC010000072.1:0-12947 GCA_964628635.1 uncultured Novosphingobium sp.
AACCGGCTCGCCCGGCTGGTCGAACACGGGATCATGAAGCGCGAGCCGCTGCCCGACGATCGCCGCAAGATCGAGTACCGCCTGACCGAAAAAGGCATGGACCTGCTCCCCGCGATGCTCACCCTGCGCCAGTGGGGCGAGAAATACGGAATCGGGATCCCCAGCAATCCGGTGCTGTGCGACAAGCGCGATGGCCAGCCAATCGCCACGATCGGCATCCACGCCCACGATGGCCGCCCGCTGCAGATTAGCGAACTCCACTGGCTTGATCGCGCCGATATCGGCACGCCCTATGTGCCCGAGGAAGACGAACACCTGCGCCCGCAGCTGAGCGCGCTGCGGTAGCACCCAAATCCTCCCCATTCGAGGAGGATTTCCCCTTGCCCCCGGTGCCATTCGCCAGCACTATGCTGCAATGCACAACGCCGAAGCCTTGCCCCCCGAACGTCTGCTGATCGAAGCGATTGCCACCCGCCGGATGATCGCGGCGGACTATAACGGCGCGCGCATCGCCCTTGCCCCGCACCTGCTGTTCGAACGCCACGGCGATCTGTTCATCGGCGCCTGGAACCCCGCCAAGAAAATCCGCAGCGATGAGGAGCCGAGCCTGGGTTACTTCAAGCTCAAAGGCCTGAAGGCCATCGCGCTGGGAGAGGAAGGATTTGAGCCGCTCGAAGGCGCGGGCGAACTCCCGCGCGAGGGCGATGTGCTGGTGTTTGGGGTTTGATCGAACCGCCGCGTCCGCACTCCCGCCTCCCCTTCCCCGTCATCCTGAACTTGTTTCAGGATCTATGTCTCGTCGAAGACTGGAGCGTTGTGCCGCAAGCAAGCCGCAAGGTTTAGCTGTGAACCGAGGGCACAGGAGTGGCCGCCCGATGGACCCTGAAACAAGTTCAGGGTGACGATCTCTTATAACCAGTTAGTCTCGCAGTTCGACCCGCAGGCATGCTTGCATCGCGCCCGCCGGCTCCTGCCGATGCCAGACTTCGACCACGAAATAATACGCAAAATAGCCCCCGGCATCGAGCGATAGATACTCGCCAACACGCGGCAGTGCGTCAAACTCGAACACCCAATCAATGGTGTCCGCGTGCTCACTCGCGTAGACCTCAACTCGCATCAGTCCCTCAGCTCCGAGCTGCCACGCGCCGATAGCTCAGCGCCTCGGCGACATGGATCCGCCCGATCCCCTCGCTCCCCGCAAGATCGGCAATCGTCCGCGCCACCCGCAGCATCCGGGTATAGCCGCGAGCGGAGAGCCGCATCGCATCGGCGGCTTGGAGCAGCAGCTTGCGGCCCGGCTCGTCCGGAGTGGCGTGGGCCTCCAATGCTTCGCCATCGAGCTGGGCGTTTGTCCGCATGGGAGTTCCGGCCAGCCGCGCGGTCTGCACCGCCCTTGCCGCCGCGACTCGCGCGGCGACTTCGGCGCTGCCTTCGGCCGGGGGCGGCAGCGCGAGGTCGCTGGCGCTGACGGGGTCAACTTCCACGTGGAGATCGATCCGGTCGAGCAGCGGGCCAGAGACCTTGCTCTGATAATCGGCAGCGCAGCGCGGCGCGCGGCTGCACCCCAGTGCCGGATCGCCGAGATAGCCGCAGCGGCACGGGTTCATCGCCGCGACCAGCTGCACCCGCGCCGGAAAAGTGACGTGGGCATTGGCGCGGGCGACATCGACCTGCCCGGTCTCAAGCGGCTGGCGCAGCGAATCGAGCACCGGGCGCTGGAATTCGGGCAGCTCGTCAAGGAACAGCACGCCGAGGTGCGCGAGGCTGACCTCACCCGGCTTGACCTTCAGCCCGCCCCCGACCAGCGCCGCCATCGAGGCCGAATGGTGCGGGCTGCGGAACGGGCGGGCACGGCTGATCCGGCCTTCCTCCAGCGTCCCGGCCACGGAAGCGACCATCGATACCTCGAGCGCCTCGGCCGAAGTCAGCTCGGGCAAGATCCCCGGAAGGCACGAGGCGAGCAGGCTCTTCCCTGCCCCCGGCGGCCCGATCATCAGCAGGTTGTGGCCCCCGGCGGCCGCGATTTCCAAGGCACGCTTGGCGGTCTCCTGGCCTTTGACCTGCTTGAGGTCCGGTCCGCCCGCGCGGGCTTCCGCCTCGCCCGGCTGCGGGGTGGGCAGCACTGTGGTGCCTTTGAGGTGGTTGAGCAAGCTGACCAGATCGGGTGCAGCGATCACTGGCACCCCCTGCGCCCAGCGCGCCTCAGACCCCTGCGCCGCCGGGCAGATCAGCCCCTGTTCCTGCTCCGCCGCATGCAGCGCCGCGAGCAGCACCCCCGGCGTGGCGCTGACCCGGCCATCGAGAGCGAGTTCCCCCACCGCGACATATTCGGTCAGCTGCTCGGCATCGGTCACGCCCATCGCCGCCAACAAAGCGAGTGCGATCGGCAGATCGTAGTGCGAGCCTTCCTTGGGCAGATCGGCTGGGGACAAGTTGATTGTGATTCGCTTGGGCGGCAGCGACAGGCCCATCGCCGAAAGCGCCGCGTGGACCCGTTCCTGGCTTTCCTTCACCGCCTTGTCCGGCAAGCCGACGACATTGAAACGCGGCAGGCCCGGCGCGATCTGGCACTGAACTTCAACAGCGCGCGCTTCCAAGCCAAGGTAAGCAACAGTTGATACCAGCGCGACCAATGCTGCCCCCGAGACTTGTAACGTCAAGTAAATCTACTTGGCGCAGCGCGGCTATTGTGTCGAGCAAAAGTAAGGCTGATGCGGAGGTAACTGCGCGTTAACCTCTGCGTGAAGCCCCTGCTTAACCGCGCCCCTTGCGGCCCCGGTAAGGCGCGCCGGTGCATTTTGTGGCCATGCACCCGCTCCGCGCCCTTTTGCTCCCTCTGCTCGCCTTAGCCGCCACCCCGGCGCTGGCTGAGGAGGTCGTCTATGAGACGGTCGAAGAGATCGTTTATGTTGAGCAGGTCGGTTCAGAACGCTTTCTTACCACCACCGCACCTGCGCCGATCCCCGACGGCATCGCCCGCTTCGGCCCATTCCGCGTGCTTGACGGCAGCCGCGCCGCGCTGGTGGATGCCACCGATGAGACAAGCCCGGCGCTGTTCCGCGCGATGCTCGCAGCCTACCCCGGCATTTCGATGCTCGAGATGATCGACGTGCCCGGCACCGAGGACGATCGCGCCAACCTGGCGATCGGGCGCATGATCCGCGCGCGCGGGATCGATACTTATGTTCCCGCGGGAGGCTCGGTCCGCTCGGGCGGGGTCGAGCTGTTTCTGGCCGGCAAGCGCCGCATCGCCGATCCGGGTGCCGAGTTCGCGGTTCACGCCTGGGAAGACGAAGATGGCCGCGAAGCTACCGACTATCCCGCCGATGCGCCCGAGAATCGGGCCTACATCACCTATTACCGCGAAATGGGGATGGAGCCGGATCAGGCCGCAGCTTTCTATGCCATGACCAACTCGGTCCCCCACGCCGAGGCCAAGCGGCTGACGGCGGAAGAAATGGGCCGCTGGGTGCACCTGGATTAGCCCAATCTGCTTGACTCAGTGCGGCGCCTTGCGTAACGGCCCGCTCCTGTCAGGCGGTCGCTGGAAACGGCGGCCCTTTTTGTTCGACATTCCGAGGTTATCATGAAGCGCACGTTCCAGCCCAGCAACCTTGTCCGCGCTCGTCGTCACGGGTTCCGTACCCGCAGCGCGACCGTTGGCGGCCGCAAGATTCTCGCTGCCCGCCGTGCGCGTGGCCGCAAGAAGCTCTCTGCCTGAGCTAATCCATGAAACCGACCGTCCTTTCGCGGCGGGCGGACTTTCTAGCTGCAAACCGGGGCCTGCGCGTAGCACGTCCCGGTTTTGTGTTATTGGTGCGGCCCAATGGTCTGGAGACCATGCGCTATGGCATTACCGTCACCAAGAAGATCGGCAACGCTGTGGTCCGCAACCGGATGAAGCGGCGGTTCCGCGAACTGCTGTGGGAACTGCTCCCCAACCTTGGCCTGCCGGGCCACGATCACGTGCTGATCGGCAGGGATTCGGGCGTCGAGCGGGACTTCGCCAAACTGCGTGAGGAATTGGGGGCAGCCTTGGAGCGGGCGAAAGCTGGCAAGGGCGACCCGGCAAGGCGGCGGAGGTGAAACGCCTCCTCATCCTCATCGCGCGCGGTTGGCAACTTGGGCCTTCGCGCATCCTGCCGCCCAGTTGCCGCTATGCCCCCTCGTGCTCGCAATATGCGATCGAGGCGATCGAGAAGCATGGCGCGATTAGGGGTGGCTGGCTGGCGGCGAAGCGTATAGGGCGCTGCCACCCGTGGGGAGGTCACGGTTATGATCCGGTGCCTTGATTTGCGCCGATCAGCCGCCATCTCCTCCTCGACCAGACTAACAGGGATTGCTTCGTGGACGGCCAGAACCAAAAGAACCTCCTGATTGCATTGGTGCTGACCGCGCTGCTGCTTTTCGGATGGGACGCGGCGACCCGCTATTTCTACCCCAACGCGAGCAAGCCGAAGCCGGTGGCGAGCGCCAGCGCGACGCCCGGTGCCACCCCCAGCGACGCCCCCAAGGCGACCCGCGAAGGCGGGCTGACCAGCGCGGCGGACATCGCTGCCGAAGCGCGCGATCTGAAAACCGCGCTGGCCGCTGGAAATCGGATTCCCGTTGTTGCCCCCGGTCTCTCCGGTTCGATCAACCTGTCTGGCGCGCTGATCGACGATCTGACGACCAATCGCCACACCGCCACGCTTGAGCCAAAGGATGGTCCAGCGCGGGTGTATTCACCAGCCGGGACCCCGGCGCAGCAATTCGCCCAGTTCACCTGGAACGCCGCCGCTGGCAGTGCAGTCGCTCTGCCTGATCGCAATACGCTGTGGACCGCCCCGGCTGGTGCGAAGCTGACCCCGACGACCCCGGTGACCCTGACCTGGGCAAACCCGACGGGGCAGACCTTCGCGATCACCTATGCGATCGACGCCGATTATATGATCACTGCGACGCAGAGCGTCACCAATGGCGGCGCTGCGCCGGTGGCGGTGAAGCCTGTCGCGCTGCTCAGCCGTACCAGCAAGACCGCCAGTCTTGACAGCTTCAACGTCCATTCCGGCCCGATCGGTGCCTTCGGCGACGGTGTGTCCTTCGATACCGACTATGACGATATCGACGAAGCCGCGACCAAGACCGTCGTGCCACAGGGCAAGACCGACTGGATCGGATTCACCGATGTCTACTGGATGAGTGCGCTGATTCCGGAAGGCGCCGATACCGTCAGCGATTTCCGCACCCGCGGCGGCAAAGTCTATTTCGCCAGCCTGTTCTATCCCGATTCCACCGTTGCCCCTGGCCAGACCGTCAAGCGCACCACGCGGCTATTTGCCGGGGCCAAGGAAAGCGCTGTGCTTGATCGCTATGAGGCAGCCGGCGTCACCAAGTTCGGCCTCGCAATCGACTGGGGCTGGTTCCGCTGGTTCGAGAAGCCGATCTTCTGGCTGCTCGACTGGCTGTTCAAGGCGGTCGGCAATTTCGGTGTGGCGATCATGCTGCTGACGCTGATCGTGCGCGGGCTGATGTTCCCGATTGCGCAGAAGCAGTTCGCTTCGATGGCAGCAATGCGCGCGATCCAGCCGAAGATGAAGGCAATCCAGGATCGCTACAAGGACGACAAGCAGAAGCAGCAGCAAGAGATCATGGCGCTGTACAAGAAGGAAGGCGTCAACCCGTTGGCGGGCTGCCTGCCGATCTTCCTGCAGATCCCGGTGTTCTTCGCGCTCTACAAGGTGCTGATCGTGGCGATCGAGATGCGCCACCAGCCCTTCGCGCTGTGGATTAGGGATCTCTCCGCCCCCGATCCCAAGCACCTGCTCAACCTGTTCGGCGCGCTCGATTTCACTGTCCCGGCGTTCCTTGGCATCGGCGTGCTGGCGATCCTGCTGGGGATCACCATGTACTTGCAGTTCAAACTGCAGCCCGCGCAGATGGACCCGGTCCAGCAGCAGGTTTTTGCGATCATGCCGTGGTTCATGATGTTCATCATGGCCCCCTTCGCGGCGGGTCTGCTGCTTTACTGGATCACCAGCAACGTGCTGACCATTGCCCAGCAATATTACCTCTATTCCAAACACCCGCAGCTCAAGTTGCAGGCCGCCAAGGATGCCGAGGAAGCGAAGCGGGCGCGCGAGCGTCCGCAGTGATGGAAGGCGATGACCTTGCCGAACAGGCCCGCCGCCTGTTTGCCGGCCGGGTCGAGTTCCTCAAAAGCGCCCCGGCGCTGAAGTTCCTGCCCGATCCCGACGCGCCGGAGGTGGCGCTGTGCGGGCGTTCGAACGTTGGCAAATCGTCGCTGCTCAACGCGCTTACGGGCAGGAAGGCCATCGCTCGCGCCTCAGTCACCCCGGGCCGCACGCAGGAGCTCAATTTCTTCGAAGTGGGCGAGCCGACGAAGCTGCGGCTGGTGGACATGCCCGGCTATGGCTTCGCCAAGGCGCCGCTCAAGGTGGTTGCCAACTGGAAGGCCTTGGTGCGCGATTACTTGCGGGGGCGCGCGGTGCTGAAGCGCACGCTGCTGCTGGTCGATGCCCGCCACGGGGTGAAGCAAGTCGATGCTGAGATGATGGACATGCTCGATCAGGCCGCCGCGCCTTACCGCGTGGTGCTGACCAAGGCCGACAAGATCAAGGCGACTGACCTTGCAGCAATACTGGCGGCGACGCAGGCTATCGCGCGCAAGCATGTCGCCGCCCATCCGGACGTGCTGGTAACCTCGGCGGAACTCAAACTGGGCATCGCCGAGCTGCGCGCGGCCGTGCTGGAGGATGCTTCGATCTAGCGCGCCATGAGCACCTTTTTGACCATCGACCTGATCGCGCGCGGCATGACGCTGGCGATGCTCTTAGCTTGGTCATGGTTGCTCTGGCGCGAACATCGCCAAGCACTGGTGGCGCGGATTGCCTTGGCGATGAACGCAGCGATCGCCGCCCACGTCATCGCATCGATTCCGCAAGCACCGCGCCCGCTTTCAGCTGTCGATCTCCTGCTCGACGCCGGTTCGGTTTCGGTGTTTGGCCTGTTCTGGTTGTTTACCCGCGCCTGGTTCGACGATGCCCGGAAGATCGGCTGGACGAGCTGGGTGATCGCACTCACCCCGACCCTGTTCATTGGCTGGCTCGACTATCAGATTCTCGGGAAATTGCCGGTTCCGGCCGAATTCTGGTTCCCGTTCATCAGGGCAATGTGGTTTGCCTTCGGGATCGCTGCGCTGTGGACGGCGTGGCGCGGGCGTGACAACGACCTGATCGAGGCGCGGCGACGACTGCGGCTTCGCCTCGTGGCAACTGTCGGCCTGCTGGCGCTGCTGGTCAATCTGGTCGAGATCGGCGTGTTCCGCTTTGGTTTCGATCCGGCCTGGCGATCAATCACCCAATTCGGCATCGCGATCGCCACTTGCTCGATTTGCATATCGATGATCGCGCTTCGCACCAGCGACCTGTTCATCCCCGATCGCCCGGCCCCGGCAGATCGGCCGCCGGTCGATAATGCCCTGGTCGAACGCCTTGCCGCGCATATGGAGCGCGAAAAGCCGCACCGTGATGAAACCCTGACCATCGCCGCGCTGGCCCGGCAGCTGGGCGAACAGGAGTACCGTCTACGCCGGACAATCAACGGGGCGCTCGGCCACCGCAACTTCGCGCAGTTCCTCAACGGCTACCGGCTGGCCGAAGTGAAGGCTGCACTGGCCGATCCAGCGCAGCGCGAAGTGCCTATCATCACCATCGCACTCGATGCCGGGTTCGGCTCGCTGGGTCCGTTCAACCGCGCATTCCGCGAAGCCGAGGGCGTGACTCCCAGCGAATATCGCGCAAAGCAGAGCTGATTGATTTCGAAATCGACTAGCCGGATTTGAAAGCCGCGCGGTAAACCTTCGCGATCGAGTGCAACGGCAGACCACCACCTGCCTCAGGAGCCGCACAATGTTCGAATCGATCCCGCCGCTGCAAATCATGCTCGAAGCTGGGCCGCGTATCTTTGCGTTCGATTTCGGGCGTTATCTGATCGCCGCCTCGCTGGTCAGCGCGGTGGTCTGGGTGCTGATGCGCACGCGGCTGAGCCCGCGCAAGATCCAGGCGCGGCAAGCAACGACCAGCGATGTGCGGCGCGAATTTTTCCAGTCAGTCAGTTCGGTGCTGGTCTACATCGTCGGCGCGGCTTTCCTGATCTGGGGAACCCGGCACGGAATCTTCTACGATGACTTCAAGGGCAGCTTCGGCTGGGCGACCGATCTGGCCTTGCTGGCAGCGGTTATCGTTGCCCACGATGCCTACTTCTACTGGACCCACCGAGCGATCCATCATCCGGCATTGTTCAAGGCCTTTCACCGCACCCACCACCGTTCGGTGACCCCTACGCCGTGGGCGGCCTATAGCTTCTCTGTGCCAGAGGCGTTTGTGAACTTCCTGTTCGTGCCGCTCTGGCTGTTCTTCGTGCCCACCCCCGGATTTGTGATGTTCTCTTGGCTCGCATTCCAGATCCTGCGCAACGCGATGGGCCATGCCGGGTTCGAGTTTTTCCCGCGTTGGTGGCTCGATTCGCCGTTCACGCGCTGGATCAACACCACGGTGCATCACGACCTGCATCACGCCGGCAGCTTCAACCACAATTACGGGCTGTACTTCACCTGGTGGGACAAGCTGATGGGCACCGAACACCCGCAATACCGGGAAAAGTTCGCCGAAGTGACTGGACGGGTCGCTTCGCCTGTCCCAACCGGATCGCTCATCAGCGAAGCCTAGGGGCAACAAGTCAGGCCACCTCGCGAAATGACGCGAGGTGGCCGTGGGATTACTGTGCAGCAGCCGGAGCTGCTGCAGCCCCGCCAAACCCGCACTGCTTCTGCTCCATCGCGATCTGCTTGGTGATGCGGATCGCGTTTTGCGAGTAGGCTTCGGTCACGGTGCCGCTGTTGACCTGCTTGCCGCGCAGCGTGCTCACCCCTTCGCAGAGGTGGAACACCAGTTCATGGTCGGACTTTTTCGCGCCGCCTTCGGGCGCGATCCAGTAGACCTTGTCGAGCCCGTTGGGGTTCGCCTCGCTGCGGGTGGCATCGGCCACGGCTTGGGTATCCTCGGCAATCGCCTGGGCCTGTTCGGCGACCGCGGGCGAGCAGGCGGTGGTCGGCTGCTTGGCTTTGATCTGCGCGGCGCAGGCGTTCATGTCTTCGCTGTATTGCTCAACCGAAGGCGGCTTGAAATCTATCCCGACCACGGTGGCGAGCAGCGCAAGCGCCACGCCG
This sequence comes from uncultured Novosphingobium sp., assembly GCA_964628635.1. Taxonomy (GTDB): domain Bacteria; phylum Pseudomonadota; class Alphaproteobacteria; order Sphingomonadales; family Sphingomonadaceae; genus Novosphingobium. Next base: position 9,233 of record CAZVMC010000072.1, read on the forward strand.
ACACCTCCGGCGATCTTCTTGTTCTTGGGATCCATATCCTTGTCGAGGAAGATCAGCGCGAGCAGCGGGAGGAAGGCGATCACAGTGATGATCGCGCCCAACTGGTTCTGCACGAAAAAGCGGAAGCCATCGGCCTTGCTGGCCGGGTCATGGCGGTTGGCCTTTTTCCAGAAGATCGAACCGGCAATCGCGAAGACGGCGATAACCACCAGCAGCCCGATCAGCAGCGCCAGATTGCCCGACTGGAACTTGCCCTGCTTGAGCATGACGATCCCGGCGATTTCGGTGCCGATCGCCACGATCCAACACAACGCGGCATAGATCCGCAGACTCTTGGCCGCGCCCTTCTGGGTCTGGCTGGCTTGCCAGGCCTGAGTGATATCCGGCTTGGCGGGCGGTGTTTCGTCGGTCATTTCAGAAGCTCCCCAAATTTCTGGCGCTAGGGCTAACGCCCGGAACGGCCCGAGTCCATGCGGATTTCAGCGCGCGAACAGCTGACCCAGATCGGCAAAGGCCTTGATCTCCACCGCGTTGCCGGATGGATCGCGGAAGAACATCGTGCGCTGCTCGCCGGTTTGCCCAGCAAAGCGAGTATAGGGCTCGATCTCGAACTCCACCCCGGCATCTCGCAGCCGCTCGGCCAGCGCGGCAAAATCGGCCAGCGTCAGCACCACCCCGAAGTGCGGCACGGGCACGCCGTGACCATCGACATGGTTGCGTGCCGCATCGCTGCTGCGTCCATCGGGCGAAAGGTGCGCCACGATCTGGTGGCCATAGAAGTCGAAGTCGATCCATTGATCGGATGAGCGACCCTCTGCGCAGCCCATTGTCCCGCCCCAGAAAGCGCGCGCGGCGGCCAGATCGTGGACCGGGAAGGCCAGATGGAATGGGCGCAGGCTCATGGCATCTCGGCTCCTACGTGAGCGAGCCCACGCTGGGCCGCGAGTTGTTCCTGTCGGTGCCGCTCGCGGTACCCGGCGCGCTGTTCATCGTCGCGTTCGGCAAAGCACGCCGGGCAAGAGACGCCCTCCTCGAATTCACGCGCCGTCCGGTCTGCTGCGCTGACCGGACGGCGGCAGGCATGACACAGCCCATGGCTACCCGGCACCAGCCCATGGCCGACGCTGACCCGCTGGTCGAAAACGAAGCATTCGCCCTGCCACAGGCTGTCCTCGGCGGGGATCTGCTCCAGATACTTCAGGATCCCGCCTTGCAGGTGATAGACCTCCTCCACGCCCTCCGCCTTGAGGAAGGCGGTCGATTTTTCGCAGCGGATGCCGCCGGTGCAGAACATCGCCACCTTGGGAGCCTTGCCCTGCCCCAGCAGTCGCTCGCGCTCGCTACGGAACCAGTCCGGAAAGTCCCGGAACGACGCCGTCTGCGGATCGACCGCGCCTTTGAAAGTGCCAATCGCCACCTCGTAATCGTTGCGGGTGTCGATCAGAATTGTCTCCGGATCGGCAATCAGTGCGTTCCAGTCGGCTGGAGCCACATAGGTGCCGACGCTGGCGAGCGGATCGATCCCCGGCTGGCCCATCGTCACGATCTCACGCTTGAGCCGCACCTTCATCCGGTGAAACGGCATGGTTTCGGCGCGGGAGAACTTGACCTCAAGGTCCGCGCAGTGCGGCAGGCCGCGGATATGATCGATCACCGCCGCGATCCCCGCATCGCACCCGGCAATAGTCCCGTTGATCCCTTCTGGCGCGAGCAGCAGCGTGCCCTTCACCCCTTGCGCGCGGCACAGTGCAGCGAGCGGGGCCTGCAAGGCGGCTGGCTGCGCGAAAGGTGCGAAGCGATAAAGCGCGGCGACGAGGATGGGGGTAATGGCTGCATCCATTTCCCGCGCCTTAGTTAGCGCTGCTTGGCACGGTCAAGCTGCATCGGGAGGATCGCGGCGATTGAGATTGCGCTCGCAAAACTCTCTGTCCCATTCAGCGATCTCGATCATTTCATTGAAAGTGCTGGCCCAATTCGGCCAGACTTCTGCAAGCTGCTTTGCTTCTTCCGCCAATTTCGCATGGCATGCCTCCTCAAGCTGCCAGTCGCACCGCTGCGCAGCCAAATCGGCAAAGCGTTGGCCAATACCCCACAATCCAACATCCGAACGGGGATGATGTGGCTCCACGGCCTTAAGTTGAATAAGAAGAGTTCTTGCCGTCTCGAAGTACCGCTGCGCTTCGTCCGGCCGATCCAGAAACAACATGGCATCCCCGAAGTACTCCGCTTGGGCAGCGGCCCAATAAAGCGTATCTGCCGCAAGCGGATCGATGGCTTGAGCACCATCGATGCTGCCCTGCGCGGCGCTTAGCCAAGATTCGAGGTTGTCAGTATTTCCCTGCCGTCCTTCGGCAAGCGCCAAGCCGCGCTGGACAGACGCCAGGTCAAGAAGGTGCTCAAAGCGGTCGGGTTGGCGCGCGGCAAGGTCACCGAACACAGCAGCGGCCTCTAGCAGGTTGTCGCAGCCCTCTTCGTGACACCCGCCGAGAACATGGACTTTGCCCAAAAGTTCGAGGGCCAAACCAAGCCGCGCAGCGGATTGGAGATTGCCCGGATTCGCCAGCGAGCGGCGCCGCGCCCAGGACACTGCCCGGCGATAGGATTCAAGGCCGCCATTCCAGTCGTCATTGACATCGCAAGCCATGCCAAGGACCGTATAGGCTTCGCGCAGATCAAGACGAGCGATTGCCAGCGACGGGTCAGTGGCGATCATTTCTTCCTGCAGCGCGATAGCCTCCCGGACCATCGGCTCGGCCTCTTCACCCCGGTCGAGTAGCAACAGCACGCGGGCGTGCTCAACCATGTTCCCGGCCAATAGCCCACTGTTGAGGCCGGTCTCGATCCGGTTTGCGACAAGATAACGGAAAACCGCACTCGCCGACTCAAAAACCGGCGCGGCTCCTTCGCAATCGCCGGAGTATGCCAAGGCCCAGCCATGGCGATGCAACACCTCCGCTTGTACCCGCAACCACTTCCGGTTGTGTGGTAAGACCTCGATAAGGCGCTTTACCTCTTCCACGGCAGCCGAACTGTGACTCAGAGCTTCGTCCCATCGACCCAGTCCACCCAAGCCGGCAACCAGTCGGCAGCGCGCACCAACTGCGTTGACGGCAAAGGCAGGGGCGCCGGGATCTTCCTCGCTAAGGGTCGCCCTGATTTGCCATTGCTCATGGTAGAGCTGCAGACACAGTTCGCTGTCGTTGGCATCGGAAGCAACGGCGGCTAGGCTTTCGAGACCCTGGGCCAGAGCGGATCGCCACGCGATGCTGCCTCCTGACGCACCTTCTCGGGCCATCGCGGTTGCTTCGGAAAAAAGCTCTGCCGCGCTTCCTTGCTCTGCGGAATTGATGTAGGACCAGCCCAAGCCAATCTGCGCCCAGACCAAGCGGAGGCGGTGCTTTTCGTCGTCCGGTTGCATAACCACCAGCTGTTCTGCGGCTTGCAATGCGGTTTTCCGGGCGAGCATGGCATCGGCCAGATTGCCGTCCAGAAACGTTCGGTCGGCGTGCCGGTCGTAGGCCAGATAATAGCCGATCGCTTGGTCAGCATCGCGCTCATCGGCTGAATCCGCTTCCTCTGCCAATCGCAGCGCCGCATCAAATGCAACGGCAGCTCCAGCGGCATCGTCCTGCATCGCCAATGCATCGCCAAGCGCACAATTTGCCCTTACGTGTTCCGCTGGGGTCACAGCATGTTGCACGGCTTGCCGGGCCGT
>CAZVMC010000073.1:0-1130 GCA_964628635.1 uncultured Novosphingobium sp.
CAGGGCGGGCAGGCCGGGACCGGGCAGGAACTGCTCGCGGGCATGATCCTCTCGAACGAGCCCGGCTACTACAAGGCCGGTGACTACGGGATCCGGACCGAGAACCTGGTGCTGGTCGAACCGCGCGAAATCGCGGGGGCCGAGGGCGACTATCTGGGCTTCGAGACGCTCACTTTCGCGCCGATCGATCGAACTTTGCTCGATTTGACGCTACTGACCCGCGAAGAACTGCGCTGGTGGAACGATTACCATGCCAAGGTCGAAGCCATTCTCGCGCCGCAGCTGGACGGCGAGGCGCTGGTCTGGCTCAAGGCGGCTTGCGCGCCGTTGGAGCGGGATTGACTCGCTTTCAATGTTCCTATCTTGTTCTCGCTATTGAGAAGGAGTGATTCGATGATTGGATATGTCTGCGTTGGCACCAACGATCTGCCGCGCGCCGCCAAATTCTATGATGCGCTGGCCGCCGAAATGGGCACAGCAAGGATGATGGAGTTCGAAACCTTCATCGCCTGGGGCACGCCGGGCGGCGGCTGCGGGATTGCGGCAACCAAGCCTTTTGACGGCCAGCCGGCCACAGTCGGCAACGGGGTGATGGCCGCGTTTGAGGCGCAGGATGCGGCGCAGGTGGACCGGCTCTATGCGATTGCGCTCGAAAACGGCGGGACCGACGAAGGCGCGCCGGGCCCGCGCGGCGACGGGTTCTACGCCGGCTATTTTCGCGATCCCGATGGCAACAAGCTCAACGCCTTTGTGATGGGCGGCTGAGCGAAGCCGCGACAATTGGCGACAAACTTCGGCAATCCTGGCATAATCGGGCGACAACTACCGGTTAGAGCCGGACAAGAAGCTGCACCGCACCGGGTCATTTCCCCTCCCTCGCCCCGGTCGTTGCAGCTTCGGCACATTTGCTTGAAGGAGTACGCCATGACCAAGAACCTGATGATCGGCCTTTCGGCTGCTGCACTGGCACTGACCGGGGCAAGCGCGGCGCTGGCCGGTGAAGGCCGCCGGGGCGGCGATGGCGATCGCACGGTGACCCGCGCCGAAGCCGAAACGCGCGGTGCGGAAATGTTCGCCCGCATGGATGTGAACAAAGACGGCAAGCTCGACGCGGCTGACCGCAGCGCGCG
>CAZVMC010000073.1:1230-9296 GCA_964628635.1 uncultured Novosphingobium sp.
GCCCATGCACGCCATTTTGACATGGTCGATACCAACAAGGATGGTTCGATCAGCCCCGAAGAGCGCAAGGCCGCGCGCGACAAGATGCGCGCGATGCACGGCCGGCATGGCGGCCAGCCCGAGGGCGCGTGACCGCACCAGCACCCACCCGTTTGCTGCTGGTCGATGACGAGGCAGCCTTGCGCGAACCCCTGGCCGAGTACCTCTCGCGCCAGGGGTTCGCGGTAAGTCAGGCCGCCAGCGCGGCTGAGGCGCGCGAACTGCTGCGCGCTGCCCCTGCCGAACTGGTCCTGCTCGATATCATGATGCCCGGCGAAGACGGCCTCTCGCTGTGCCGCCACATTGCCGAAGCCTTTGCGATCCCCACCATTCTGCTGACCGCCAAAGGTGAAGCGATGGATCGGATCGTCGGGCTGGAAATCGGCGCGGATGACTATGTCGTCAAGCCGTTCGAACCGCGCGAACTGGTGGCGCGAATCCGCTCGGTGCTGCGCCGCGCCCAGAAGGGCCCAGCTATGCAGGCCGAAGAAGACCTGTTCGAGTTCGAAGGCTGGCAGCTCGATCCGCTAAAGCGCCGGTTGACTGCGCCCGACGGCGCGCTGGTTAGCATTTCCTCGGCCGAATTCCGGCTGCTGATGGCCTTTCTCGAACATCCCCGGCAAGTGCTTGACCGCGACCGCTTGCTCGACATGGTTCAGGGCCGCGAGGCGCACCTGTTTGACCGCGCGATCGACAACCAGATCAGCCGCTTGCGCCGCAAGATTGAGACCGACAGCCGCAATCCCACCCTGATCCAGACCGTTTGGGGCGGCGGCTACATGCTGGCCGCCGAAGTGCGCCGCATCAGCACACCCGCGCCATGATCCGCCGGGTCCTTGGGCGGCTCTGGCCGCGCAGCCTGCAAGGGCAGATGCTGCTGGGTATCGCGCTGGCGTTGCTGCTCGCGCAGGCAGTCGGGGCTATGCTGATCTATCGCGAACAGGCCGATCGGCGGCAGGCACAACTGGTGCACACCGCCGCGCTGCGGATCTTCGGGGTGCTGCGCGATGAAGGCACCTTGCCCCCACGCCGCGAGCAGCGCCGCTTGCGCGATAGCGACGCTTTCGAAGGCCCGCGCGCATTGCGGCATGAAATCAGCCCGGTCAGCCCGCTCCGCCCCGGCGAGCGCCGTCTGCGCGGCCCGGAAGGTGAGCTGCGCGAAATGCTCGAAGAACAAGGCCTCGGGATCGCCGATGTGATTGTGGTCCCGCGGGCCGTTGCCGATGATCCGGTGGCCCGGCGCCGGGTCGAACGCCGCCGGGCCCTGCTGGGATCGCACTCCGCTGCGGTTCCCCAGCGCGCCGTCATCGCCGCGGTGCAGCGCCAGGGCAGTCCGAACTGGATCGTGGTGCGGGTGCTGGTTCCGCCGGGCAACACGCCGCCGCTTGGCGGACTAATCTTGCAAACGCTGCTGATCTACGCCCTGCTGGTGAGTGCAACTGCACTGCTGCTGCGGCGGATTGTGCGGCCGTTGAAGCAACTTACCGGGCAGGTCGAAACCTTCGCCCAAACCCGCAGCGCCGGACCGCAACTTGAACCGCAAGGCCCCGACGACATCCGCCGCCTGATCGTCGCGCACAATGCTCTCGAAGACCGGATCGTCGCCCTGCTCGATGAAAAGGACGTGATGCTGGGCGCAATCGGCCACGATCTCAAGACCCCGCTCGCCGCGTTGCGCGTGCGGATCGAAAGCGTTGAGGATGAGGGCGAACGTGCGCGGATGGCGGCAACGATTGAAGACATCACCCGCAGCCTTGACGATATCCTCAGCCTCGCCCGGGTCGGGCGGCCAAGCGATCCGCTCGAGCCCGTCGAACTCTCCGCACTGATCGGCCAGATCTGCGACGAATTCGAGGATATGGGCGAGCCGGTCAGTCTTACCGGGGCTCAGCGCATCGTCATGCCGGTGCGGGTCACCTGGCTGCGCCGCGCGCTGCGCAACCTGATCGGCAACGCACTACGCTATGGCAAGGTCGCGCGGGTCAGCCTGAGCCGCGATGCGGTGGGGGTGACGATCACGGTGGAAGACGATGGCCCCGGCATACCCGAAGCCGATCTGGAGCGGATGCTGGAACCCTTCACTCGCGGCGATCCATCACGCAACAGCACCACTGGCGGGGCTGGCCTCGGCCTGACCCTGGCCCGCGCGATTGCCGACCAGCACGGCGGCACGCTCACCTTGGCCAACCGGCCCGCCGGCGATGGCACGGTGGCCGGACTGACTGCGACGCTGCGGCTGCCGTTAGCGCAGTAAGCCGCCCAAAAGCCCTCGCACGAACCGCCCAACGGTCGCGCCGCCCAGCGCCGTCCCGATCGCCCCCGCCGCCGCGCTGGCTGCCGATGCTACCGGCGAACCCGACGAGCGCCGCCCGGTCATATTGCGGGCGATCATTGTGCCCGCTGAAGCCGCTGCCGCGCCAAAAGCGGCCTTGCCGGCCTTCTCCCACAGCGAGGGCGATTTGCGCGGCTGGGCGCGTTGAACTTCCTCACCGCGTTCCTCGACAACTTGCGCTGCCTCCACCGCGTCTGCGCTCTTTCGGTCGAGCACCTCGGCGGCGGATTCTCGGTCCACTGTGGTATCGTACTTGCCGCCAAAGGGACTGATCGACTGGACGATCGCGCGCTCCTGCGGAGTAATCGGACCGAGCCGAGAGCGCGGCGGCGCGATCAGCGTGCGCTGGACAATCGATGGACTGCCATCTTCCTCCAGCGTCGAGACCAGCGCCTCGCCGACCTTGAGCTCGGTGATGGCGGTTTCGACATTGAGATCGGGGTTGATCCGAAACGTCTCCGCTGCCGCGCGGATCGCCTTCTGATCGCGCGGAGTGAAGGCGCGCAGCGCGTGCTGAACCCGATTACCCAGCTGCCCCGCGATCTTCTCCGGGATGTCAATCGGGTTCTGGGTCACGAAAAATACTCCGACGCCCTTGGATCGGATCAGCCGGACCACCTGCTCGATCTTGTCGAACAACGCCTCGGGCGCATCCTCAAACAGCAGGTGCGCTTCGTCGAAGAAGAACACCAGCTTGGGCTTTTCGAGATCACCCACCTCGGGCAGCGCTTCGAACAGTTCGGAGAGCATCCATAGCAGGAAAGTGGCGTAGAGCTTGGGACTCTGCATCAGCTTGTCGGCGGCGAGGACGTTGACCACGCCCTTGCCGGTTTGATCGCAGCGGATCAGATCGTTGATCTCAAACGCTGGTTCTCCGAAGAACTTGTCGGCACCCTGGCTCTCAAAGGCCAGCAGTTGTCGCTGGATCGTGCCGATCGTAGCTTTGGAGATATTGCCGTAAGTTGTGGTCAGCTCACCCGCGATTTCAGCGCAGTGGATCAGCACGCGCTGCAGGTCCTCCAGATCGAGCAGCAACATCGCGTTGTCGTCGGCCCATTTGAAGGCAATCGCCAGCACGCCTTCCTGCGTCTCGTTGAGCCCCATCAGCCGCGCCAGTAGCAGCGGCCCCATTTCGGAGATCGTTGTGCGGATCGGGTGGCCCTGTTCGCCGTAGAGATCCCAGAACACCGCCGGATTATCGCGATAGGCAAAGTCGGCGATGCCGATTTCTTTGGCGCGCGCCTCGATCGTGGCGGCGTGTTTGAAGGTGCCGCTGCCTGGCATGCAGACACCTGAGAGATCGCCCTTCACGTCGGCCATGAACACCGGCACACCCTCTGCGCTGAACTGTTCGGCGATGGTCTGCAGCGTCACGGTCTTGCCGGTTCCGGTCGCCCCGGCGATCAGCCCGTGGCGGTTGGCGCGGCTCAGGCGCAGCACTTGCCGCTCGCCGTTGGCGGTCGCGCCGATAAGAATGTCTGCCATGTCTTGCAACTCCGGAACTGTCTTTGAGCCGGGGATAGAGGCCCGCAAAACTTTGTGCGAGAGGCTTTTTGCAAGCGCGCGCACCTGCCGCTAGAAGCCGCGCCGATCATGACCGCGCCCTTCATCCTGTTCGACGATGCCCGGCCTACGGGCGCCAGCGATGCGCGGCTCTATGCGGCGCCACGCGAATTAGTGATTGCCCGCCGCGTCGATCAGGTGGCGCCAGCTTTGGAACGGATCGAGGAGCTGCGCGAGCAAGGCCTGCATCTGGCGGGCTATCTGGCTTACGAGGCGGGTCTGGCCCTGGAAGAGAAGCTTGCCCCACTGGCCGATGCCCGCGTCGGCGCAGATGGTCCGCTGCTGTGGTTCGGGGCGTTCGACGGGTTTGCGACGATCCCGGCCAGCACAGTGCCGCAATGGCTGGCGGCGCAGGCCGCGCCGGGCCATGCAGCGCTTGGCCCGCTCGATCCGCAAATTTCGCCAGGTGGCTATGCCCGGGCCTTCGTTGCATTGCAGGAAGCGATCACAGCCGGCGACATCTACCAAGCCAACCTGACCTTCCCGCTGGCGGGAGCCTTTCGCGGCGATCCGCTGGCACTTTATGCCGCGCTGCGACCGGCGGCAGCGGCGGGCTATGGCGGGGTGCTGTTCGATGGGGCGCACTGGCTGCTGAGCTGCTCGCCCGAGTTGTTCGTGGCGCTGCAAAACGGTGCGGCCACGGCCAAACCGATGAAGGGCACGCGTCCCCGCAGCCGCCTTCCGGCGGAAGATGCGCGGCTCGCCGAAGAGTTGTCAGCCTCCACCAAAGAGCGCGCCGAAAACCTGATGATCGTCGATCTGCTGCGCAACGATCTCAGCCGCGTGGCTGAGGCAGGGTCGGTGCGAGTCGAGCGGCCCTTCGCGGTGGAGAGCTATCCCACGGTCCATACCATGACCACCACGATCCGCGCGCAGCTCGAGCACGGCAAAGGCGTGGCCGACCTGATCCGCGCATTGTTTCCCTGCGGCTCGATCACCGGCGCGCCCAAGATCCGGGCAATGGAACTGATCGACCAAATCGAACGCGATGCGCGCGGCCCCTATTGCGGGGCGCTCGGCCGGATCGATCCCACTGGCGATGCCGCCTTCAATGTTGCAATCCGTACGCTGCGGCTTACCCCCGGAGAGAACGGACGCGGGAAAGCGGTGCTGGGGGTCGGTTCGGCAATCGTCGCCGATTCCGCTGCTTTGCCCGAATGGCGGGAATGTTTGGTAAAGGGAGGTTTCGTGCGAGGTATGGCGGGCGGGTTCGATCTGATCGAAACCATGGCCTTTGCGCCGGACAGCGGCATCGCGCTGCTTGAGCTGCACCTTGAGCGGCTCAAAGCGAGCGCCGCCGAGCTGGGTTTCAGTTTCGATCGCCATGCCGTGCGCAATGCGATCCAGGCGCTGTGTTTTGAGGCGGAAGGACCTGCCAAGGTGCGGCTGGTGGTGGCGCGCAGCGGGGCTTATTCGCTCGAGATTTCGGAGCTTCCGGCGAAGACCGCTGAGCCCGCGCGCTGCGCGGTCTTGCCGCTGCCAGTCGATAGCGGTGACTGGCGCTTGCGCCACAAATCGAGCGATCGGCAGTTCTACGAGGCCGGGCTGGAAGTGGCCGGCCAAGCCGGGGCAAGCGAAGCACTGTTTGTCCGCGATGACAGGCTGGTGACCGAAGGCTGCATCAGCAATGTCTTTGTTGAGCGGGACGGCAAGCTGCTCACTCCGCCCGCAGCGCTTGGCCTGTTGCCTGGGGTGTTGCGCCGCTCGCTGCTTGAATCGGGCCGCGCGGTGGAGGCGGAGCTGCGGCTGGACGATCTCGCCAATGGCTTCCTGATCGGCAATGCGGTGCGCGGGCTGGTCCCGGCGCGCTTGCTGTGACCCTGTCCGCCGCCCTGTCCCGCGTTACTGCTTCCCGCACTACCGCGATGACCGACCGAGCGCTGGCGCTGCGGGCCGAAGGGCGGGATGTGATCTCGCTGTCGGTCGGCGAGCCAGACTTTGCCACCCCGCCGCACGTGATCGCCGCAGCCAAGTCTGCGCTCGATGGCGGGGAAACGAAGTATACCGCGGTCGCCGGCACCCAGCGGCTGCGCGAAGCGGCCGCCCTGCATTTCCAGCGCGATCTGGGCATTGCGACCACGCCGGACCGGGTGATCGTGAGCGCGGGCGGCAAGCAGGCGATCTTTGAGGCCTTGCTGGCAACACTCGATCCCGGTGACGAAGTGCTCATCCCCAGCCCCTGGTGGGTCAGCTACCCGGAAATCGTCCGCTTTGCCGGGGCCAGCGTGGTGGCCTTGCCGACCAGCGCCGCTGGCGGCTTCCGGATCACCCCCGCACAGCTGGAAGCGGCGATCACGCCGCGAACCCGCTGGCTGCTGCTCAACAGCCCCGGCAATCCCACCGGGGCGGTCTATCCGGCGGAGGAGCTAAGCGCGCTGGGGGCGGTGCTCGCGCGGCACCAACACGTGCTTATTCTCAGCGACGATATCTACGCCCCGCTGCGCTATACCCCGGGTGACCACGCCACCCTCGCCGCGCTGTGCCCAGAACTGACCGAACGGGTGCTCACCGTTTCCGGCGTTTCAAAAAGTCATGCGATGACGGGTTTCCGGATCGGTGTTGCGACCGGGCCGGACTGGCTGATCAAGGCCATGGCGCGGCTGCAATCGCACAATTCGGGTAACCCGGCCTCGATCAGCCAAGCGGCTGCAGTGGCCGCGTTCGAGGGTCCGCAGGATTTTCTACGGGAATGGCGCGAGCGCTTCCGGGCGCGGCGCGACCTCTGCGTTGAACGCATCAATGCAATCCCCGGGCTCGGCTCGCCAGTGCCCGACGGGGCGTTCTATTGCATGGTTGATGCCGCGCCGCTGATGGACCGGTTCGGCAATGACGAGGCCTTGTGCCTGCATTTGCTCAACCATGGTGTCGCGGTGGTCGCCGCAACCGCCTTTGGCGGCAAGGATGGCTTCCGGATCAGCTTTGCCGCCGATGATTCACGGCTGAACGAAGCACTTCGGCGCATCGAGGAAGCACTGCATTGACACCCTTTCCGATCCTGTTCGAAGACGGCGAAGCCTTGGTGATCGACAAGCCGGCCGGGCTGCCGCTCGACCGCCCGCGCGCCGGGGGGCGCTGTCTGGAGGACTATCTCGGCGCACTGCGGCTGGGTTTTCAGCGCGAACCGCTGCCGGTCCACCGGCTCGATCAAGATACCTCTGGCTGTCTGCTGCTGGCGCGCAATCCCAAGGCGCACAAACGCTTCGCCGCGGCTTTTGAAGCGCGGCAGGTTGAGAAGGTCTATCTTGGGATCGTGTCCGGGCTATTGCTTGAAGACAGCGGCACGATTGCCTATGCGCTCAGCAAGATCAGCAGCGCCGAAAAGGGCTGGCGGATGATCGCGGCAAAGAAGGGCAAGCCATCGGTCACCCATTGGCGCAAGCTGGCGGAAAGCGGCGGCAATACTCTGGTAGAGTTCCGCCCCGAAACCGGGCGGACCCACCAGATTCGGGTTCATGCCCTGACCGGGCTGGGCGCGGCCTTGGTTGGCGATCCGATCTACGGAGACGGCAAAGGCGCGCCGCGCACGATGCTCCATGCCTCGGCTCTGACACTGCACCGGGGTGACAAGTCGCCCGTCAGTGCGACCGCTTCGCTCCCTGCCGACTTCATCGCCTTGGGCTTTTCAAATGCCTGAAGGATTTGGAGCTGAGGCCGAGGCCATCGAACGCGCATTGGGAGCGCTGAGTGAGAGCTTCATCGCCGCCGCCGGACCGGGCGGGCAGAACGTCAACAAGGTGGCGACGGCGGTCCAGCTGCGGCTCGATGTCTACGCGTTGCGCTTGCCGCCGCCGGTCTTCGCCCGGTTCAAAAAGCTGGCGGGCAGCCGGATGACTGCGAAAGGCGAACTGGTTTTGACCGCGCGGCGCTTTCGTACGCAGGAAGCCAACCGCGCCGATGCCCGCGAACGGCTGGCCGCACTGCTGCGCGATGCACATGAACTGCCCGAAAAGCGTGCCAAGTCGCGGCTCAACCGGATCAACAAAGGCGAGCGGCTCGAAGGCAAGAAGAAGCGCGGCGCGGTGAAAGCCGCGCGCAGCAAAGTCAGGCTGGACTGACTATTGCTTCTTTGGAGCAGGTTGCGGCGCAGCAGGAACCGCAGCGGCTGGCGCGCCCGAGATTGCTTCCGCCGGGA
>CAZVMC010000073.1:9396-12893 GCA_964628635.1 uncultured Novosphingobium sp.
GAGGCAGCTGCCGAAGCATCGGCGGCCGGAGCCGCCGTGCCATCAGCACCCGGCAGCGCCGCAGCATCCGAAGCCGGAGCAGCAGCGGCATCGACGTTCTGCATCGTTTCTTCGGCCGGCATTTCAACGTTATCGGCCTGGGCACCTTCGCTGGCGCTGTCCGAGCTGCCGCAAGCGGCCAGGGCAAGACTGGCGGCAGCGGCGAATGCGAACTTCTTCATTGTGAACCTCTTAAGCTGACCGACGGAATTCCGCCGGGAAATGACCCGCCGCCAACTTAGGCCGATGCGGACGAAATACAATGCGGACTGCAGACTTGAACACATATAAAGATTTCTTTATATGTGCGGGTGAGACTGATCTATCCGATGAAACTCGATCCCACCCTGCGCGCATTGGCGGACCCGACCCGGCTGCGGATCATGCGGCTGCTGGCGGCCATGGAACTGGCGGTGGGGGAACTGGCACAGGTGCTCGGGCAAAGCCAGCCGCGCGTTTCGCGCCACGTTCGGATCCTGTGCGATGCCGGTCTGGCTGAGCGGCGCAAAGAAGGGTCCTGGGTGTTCCTGCGCAGCGCAATTGCTGAGGATCGTGCGCCGCCGCTGGGAGCTGCCGCTGCCACCCTCCTCAGCATCGGCGAACGCGACGATGCGGCCTTTGCGGCGCGGGTGCTGGAAGATCGCCGCCACCTTGCCGCGATCCGCGCCGCGCGAGAAGCAACCGCCGCCAATTACTTCGCGCGCCATGCTGATGATTGGGATACGCTGCGCAGCCTGCATTGCCCGGATGAGCCGGTCGAAGCTGCGCTGGCGGCTGCCCTGGGTGCGAAATCGCTGGGAGCGCTGCTCGATGTCGGCACCGGGACCGGCCGGATGGCGGAACTGTTCGCGAGCCGAGCTGTATCGGTCACTGCTTTCGACAAGAGCCCGGAGATGCTTCGCATCGCCCGCGCGCGGCTCCAGCACCTGCCCGCGCCCGAAGTCCATCTGGTCCAGGGCGATTTCGCCGCGCTGCCGTTTGCAGAGATGCAGTTCGATACTGTGCTGTTCCACCAGGTGCTGCACTATGCGCAGGCCCCAGAGGATGTGCTGGCCGAAGCCGCCCGCGTCACCCGCCCCGGCGGCCAGATCGCGGTGGTCGATTTCGCCGCGCATGACCGTGAGGAGCTGCGCAGCCAGCACGCCCACGCCCGGCTTGGCTTCTCTGACGAACAGATGCTGGCGCTGCTGAGCGAAGCCGGTTTCGCCTGCGAACCCGCCGTGGCGCTCCCCGGATCGCCGCTAACCGTCAAGATCTGGACCGGGCGGCGCACCGCCGCGCCGGTTTCGGCAACCAAGGTTCTGTCCGCATGAACGCCAGTAGCGAAGCCCGCCGTGCCGCCGCCTCTCCGCTTTTCGCGGGTCTCCCCGGCGATATCGGCGTCTCCTTCGAATTCTTCCCGCCCAAGACCGAAAAGATGGAAGAGACGCTGTGGGACGCGGTGCAGACCTTGTCTCCCCTCGCCCCGCGCTTCGTTTCGGTCACTTACGGCGCGGGGGGCTCGACCCGCGAACGCACCCACAATACCGTTGCGCGGATCGCCAAGGAAACCGCCATCCCAGCCGCCGCGCACCTGACTTGTGTCGAGGCGAGCAAGGCTGAGATCGCCGAGATCGCCGAGGCTTATTGGAACGCAGGCGTGCGTCACATCGTTGCGCTGCGCGGCGATCCGCCCGAAGTCGGGGGCAAGTTCGCGCCGCACCCCGCAGGCTACGCCGGGGCCGCCGAACTGGTCGAAGGCCTGCGCGCGCAGCACCCGTTCGAGATCTCGGTCAGCGCCTATCCTGAAACCCACCCCGAGGCCGCTTCGCCCCAATCCGACATCGACAATTTCAAACGCAAGCTCGATGCCGGGGCGACGCGCGGGATAACCCAGTTCTTCTTCGAACCCGACACCTTCTTCCGCTTCCGCGACCAGTGCGCGGCGGCGGGGATCGACGCCGAGATCGTCCCCGGGATCATGCCGGTGACCAACTTCGCCGCGATCCAGCGGATGTCAGCGATGACCGGCACGGCGGTGCCGGACTGGATGGGCCACCTGTTTGAAGGCCTCGATGAAAAGCCCGATGCGCGCAAGCTCGTCGCCGCGACGGTCGCCGCCGAACTGTGCCGCCGACTCTACGCGGGCGGAGTGCGCAACTTTCACTTCTATACCCTCAACCGCGCCGAGCTGAGCTATGCAATCTGCCACCTGTTGGGGGTAAGGCCGGAGACGACAGCATGACCAAGCGCGAACAGTTCCTCGCTGCCTGTGCGCAGCGCATCCTGATCACCGATGGGGCTTTCGGAACCGAAATCCAGAACTGGAAGTTGGCCGAGGCTGACTATGCCGGTTCGCTCGGCCTCGCCAAGGACCAGAAGGGCAACAACGATATCCTCGCGCTGACCGCGCCGCATGTCCCCGAAGCGATCCACCGCGCCTACTTCGAAGCCGGAGCGGATATTGCTGAAACCAACACCTTTTCGGCCAACCGGATCAGCCAAGCCGATTACGCGGCGGAGCATCTGGTCCGCGAGATCAACCTTGAATCGGCCAAGCTGGCGCGGCGGATTGCCGACGAGTTCGAGGCGAAGGACGGCCGCCCGCGCTTTGTCGCGGGCGCGATCGGGCCGACCAACAAGACGCTGTCTCTGAGTCCCGACGTCAACGATCCTGGTTCCCGCGAGATCGATTGGGACACACTGGTCGATGTCTACAAGGAGCAGGCGGCGGCGCTGGTCGAAGGCGGGGCCGATTTCATCCTGATCGAAACGGTCTTCGATACGCTGAACTGCAAGGCCGGGATCATGGCGGTCAAGCAGCTGGAGGCGGAACTGGGCCGCGAAGTGCCGCTGATGCTGTCGATGACGCTGACCGATCTCTCGGGCCGCAATCTCTCGGGCCATACCGTCGAGGCGTTCTGGTATGCGGTGCGCCATGCGAAACCGCTGACCATTGGGCTCAACTGCAGTTTCGGCGCGACCCAGCTGCGCCCGCATGTCCGCGCGCTTAGCCAGATCGCCGACTGCCCGATCATGGTCTATCCCAATGCCGGGCTACCCAACGAGCTGGGGGCCTATGACGAGGAGCCAGAGACCACCGCTGGCCTTGTCCGCGAATGGGCCGAGGCGGGGCAAGTCAACGTTCTGGGCGGCTGCTGCGGATCGACCCCGGCGCATATCGCGGCGATTGCCAAGGCGGCCGAAGGCTTGCCGCCGCGCGCCTTGCCGCAGGTCGAAACCCGGACCCGACTCGCTGGCCTCGAACCCTTCGTGATGGCCGCCTGACCAAATCAACTCACGCCCGTTCGTGTCGAGCGAAGTCGAGACACAGCACGCGGCATCTCGACTTCGCTCGATGCGAACGGACCATTGATTATGAATGATAAGAGTTCCATCCCACGCCCGACCGGCTCCGCCTTCGTCAACGTCGGCGAACGCACCAACGTCACCGGCAGCGCCGCGTTCAAGAAGCTGAT
>CAZVMC010000074.1:0-12833 GCA_964628635.1 uncultured Novosphingobium sp.
GCTCGAAATTCCACCCAAACCGGCGCGTGATCGCTAGCCTTTTCCCGACCACGATGATCCTTGTCGACCCCGCAGGCGATCAGGCGATCCGCCAGCTCCGGGGAGAGCAGCGCGTGATCGATCCGGAAGCCGTGATCGCGCTGCCAGGCCCCGGCCTGATAGTCCCAATAGGTCCAAATTCCGCCCTGCGGATTGTGCGTTGCCAAGGCGTCAGTCCAACCATCGGCCAGCAGCCGGGCATAGGCATCGCGCGATTCGGGCTGCATCAGGGCGTCGTCGGCCAGGGCCTTGGGTGAGTAGATGTCCCAATCGTGCGGAACGACGTTGTAATCGCCCAAGACGACAGCGGGCACTTCCTCCGCCGCGATCGCGGCCATCCGCGCGCGCAGCCGTTCCATCCAGCGCAGCTTGTAGTCGAACTTCGGCCCCGGCTGGGGATTGCCATTGGGCAGATAGATACAGGTGATCCGGGTGTCGAACACCTCGGCCTCCAGATAGCGGGCATGTTCGTCTTCGGGTTCCCCGGCCAGGCCGCGCTGGATCTCGATCGGTTTGGTGCCATCGGCCAGAATGGCGACCCCGTTGAAGCCTTTCTGCCCGTGCCAGATCGCCTGATAGCCCAACTTTTCGAACTCATCGGCGGGGAAACCCTCGTCCTGGGTCTTGATTTCCTGCAAACAAGCGGCGGCGGGACGGGTTTCTTCCAGCCATTCAAGCAAGCGCGGCAGCCGCGCCTTGATCCCGTTGATGTTGAATGTCGCGATCTTCATACCGCGAAGCTGGAGCCGCAACCGCAGCCCGCCACCGCATTCGGATTCTCGACCTTGAACGCGGCCCCGCCCAGCGATTCGACGTAATCGACCGTGCAGCCCGCCACCAGATCCAGGCTGACCGGATCGACCACCAGCCGCACCCCGTCGGTCTCGCTCACCAGATCATCGACATCAGGCGCGGCGGCGAGTTCGAACTTGTATTGAAAGCCCGAGCAGCCCCCGCCTTCCACTGAAAGCCGCAGCAGCGCGGGCTTGCCTTGCTTGGCGGCGATCACCGCGATCCGCGCGGCGGCGGCGGGGCTGAGTGTGAGCGTTGGCGCATCCATCCTTGCGATGTAGGCGCGCCGCCCCCGCGCGGCAACCGTCAGGCCGATTGAATATAGCTGCGCATCGCCTCAGCCTCGGCCTCGATGCTTTCGATCCGGAACTTCACGAGATCGCCGATCGAGACGAACCCGGCCATGCGTTCGCCCTCAACCACGGGCAGATGGCGGAACCGCCGTCTGGTCATCAGCGCCAAGGCCTCCATCACGCCGGTTGAAGCATCCACGGTGACAGCGGGCGCCGTCATGACTTCACCAACAGTCGCGTCGAGCATCGCCGAACCCTTGGATGCCAGACCATAGATCACGTCGCGTTCGGAGAATATGCCAAGCACCCGGTCTCCCTCGACCACTGGCAGCGCCCCGATCCGGCGCTCTGCCAACAAGGCCACCGCTTCGCTTACGCGGGTATCGGCGCTGCAGCCGATCACCTCCACGCTCCGTCCTTCAATCAGGCGCGCAATTGTCATTCGCGTTCTCCCAGCCTGTGTGGTGGGGCGATGATGACACGAATAGCCAAGGCTGGCGAGTCCGCGCTTGCTTCGGCGCGAAGCCGGGCGCATGGCCGCACGATGTTGCCGCGATCGCCGCTCGATAACCCGGAAACCGTCGCCTTTGCCTGGGCGCGTTACAAGCGGCTGATGCGCTTCATGGTAGTGGTCACCACGCTAACGGTGATAGTATCCTTCGCTATGCTTTATCGCAGCAACGGTCTGGTTTCGATTCACCTCTACATCGCCACGGCAATTGGCGTCGGCTTCGCGATGCTGCTGATGTCGGCGCTGATGGGACTGGTGTTCCTTTCCAGCGGCACCGGTCACGATGAAGCCCTGATTGAGCGCGACGATGAGAAGGATAACCGACGCTCTCAGGATTGAGGCTGGGTTAGCCGATATTCGGCGACAGGCACTCCGCCGATGAGGTGCTCCTGCAGAATCCGTTCGAGCACTGCCGGGGTGCACGAATGGTACCAGACACCTTCGGGGTAGACCACCGCGACCGGCCCGGCCTTGCAGACCCGCAGGCAACCGACCTTGCTGCGCAAGAAACCGGCATGCCCGCCCAGCCCAAGTTCGCCCATCCGCCGCTTGAGAAAAGCCCAGGCCGCGCGGCCTGCTTCACCGCTGCAGCACTTGGGCTCCTCGGGATCGGCGCAGAGGAATAGGTGGCGCTGAGTGGTGAAGCCACCCAGCTTGGCCAGCGCGGCCTCGGCCTCCACGACTTCGCCGGCGCTTGTCGTGCTCACTTCTTGAGCCACCGCCCCAGCCAATCGAAGGTCGTCGCGTGCCACTGCAGCGAGTTCTTCGGCTTCAGCACCCAGTGGTTCTCATCAGGGAAAACCAGCAGTTCGGCCGCCACGCCCTTGCGTTGCAGCGCTGTGAATGCACCCAGGCCCTGGCTGTAGGGAATGCGGAAATCGCGCTCGCCCAGCACCACCAGCATTGGCGTGTTCCATTGGGCCACCCGTGTCGCCGGGTTCCAGCGTTCGTGTTCCGCCGGGTCCTCGTAATAGGTCTTGCCGCCGTTTTCCCATTCGACGAACCACAGCTCTTCGGTCGAGAAGGCCATGCCGCGCGTGTCGAACACGCCGTTGTGATTGACCAGACACTTGAACCGGTCGGGCCACTCGCTCTGGATCCAGTTCATCATGTAGCCGCCATAACTGGCACCGAGCGCGCAAGCGTTGGCTCCATCGAGCGCCGGGTCCTTGGCCAGCGCGGCAGCAAGCCCCAGCTTCAGGTCTTCGAGCGGCTTGCCGCCCCAGTCCTTGTTGATCGCATCGGTGAAGGCCTGCCCGTAACCGGTCGACCCGTGGAAATCGACCGAGACCACGGCATATCCTTGGCTCGCGAACACTCGGGGATTCCAGCGGAACGACCAGGCATCGTTGAAGGAGCCCTGCGGGCCGCCGTGGACAAACAGCAGCACGGGGAGCTTGCCGCTTACTCCGGCGGGCTTGTGAATCTGGCCCCAGACGGTCGTCCCGCCAGCCCCGGCAAAGCTGTACCGCTGCGTCGTCACGCCGTTCAGCCCGGCGAGCTGGGTGTCGTTGGCCCGGCTGAGCTGGACCCCTGGCTTGCCTTTCGCCGCCACGAACACTTCCGCGGGGTTGGCCACGCCGTCGCGCGCAAACAGAAATCCGCCATTCGCCAGTGGGGTTACGCTGGAAATGTGCGCCTCGGTCAGCCCTTTGGGCGCGAGCGCCAGCCGGGTGACCTTACCGCTCGCCACATCGATCCGGAACGCCGGCGTGTCCATCACCTCTTGCGCGGTAACGATCAGGCTTTTGCCATCAGGTGCCCAGGCGATCGAGCCAACCGAGCGGTCCCAGTTCTGGGTCAGGGTGCGAACCTCATGGCTCTTGAGGTTCATCAGCTGAAACACTTGCCGGTCCGCCTCATAGCCCGGGCGCGCCATCGCGGCCCAGGCCAGCCACTGCCCGTCGGGCGAGACTGCTGGCAGGGTATCGGTCGCAGGGTTGCTATGCGGGATGCGGTGCGGGGCCTTGCCGTCGAGCATCGCGTGCCAGATGTCGGTATCGGTTGAGGTCGGCTCGGCCCGGTCAGCCTGGCGCGCAGTGAAGAACACCGACTGCGAATCGGCGGCCCAAGCGAATTCCTCGGCCCCGCCAAACGGCTTGGTCGGGATATCGCCGGTCAGCTTTCCGGGCGGGCCATCAAGCCCAACAGCCTCACCGACCACTTTCCCCGCTGTGTCCAGGCCCAGCACGAAGGCGCGGCTGTAATTGCCGGGAGTCTCCCACTGGTCCCAGTGTCGTACGAAGCCGGTACCATCGCGGTAGAGCCGCCCAGTGCCGGGGCCGGGCAGGGTGGTATTGCCATCCTTCTCACAGCCCAAAGTCGGGCAATCGCGGGCGACATCGCCCCAGACAAGGATGCGCCGGCCGTTGGGGGAGAGCTTGAAGCCCGAAACGTCGGTCTTGAAGTCGCTCGCTTGGACTGGCGCGGCACCGGGAGTGGTCAGATCGAGCATCCAGACCTGGCTGCTGCCGGACTTGCCGGAGAGGAAGTAAAGTCGCTTGCCATCGGGACTGTAAGCCGGATCGCTTTCACTGGCTTCGGGCAGATCGGCGATCCGCGCCGGCGTGCCGCCGCCGATCGGTGCGCGCCAGAGCCCTGGGGTGCGCTTGTAGCTGGTCGGATCGGTCTCGGTTTGCTGCCAGACCACCCATTTGCCGTCGGGCGAAGCAGTCGGTGCAGCGACCCGAACTAGCGTGACAAGGTCTTGCGGCGTCATGGTGCGCGGGGCCGATTGGGCCAGAACCGGCGCGGCAAGCGCCAAAGCGAGCGCGCCGAGCGCGATTGGAGATGCTTTCATGTGTAACCGGCTAGCGCTCCAGCGCTCTCCGGTGAAGCAAATTCAGCTCTTCTTGCCCACAATCCGGGCGATTTCGCTGGCGACCATGCGCTCGACCAGCGGCGGAAGGTTTGCGTCAAGCCAGCGCGCGAGCTCAGGGCGCAACAGCTCACGAACCAAGCCTTCGAGCGAGGTTTCGCCCGAGCGGACGATCTGCGGCGGCACACCGGGTTCGGCCAGCACGGCAAGCGCGGCGAGTGATTCGCGCATCGAACTGGCGGCATCGGCGCCAAGCAGCGGTGCATCTTCTGCTCCGGCGGTGGCGATTTCGATCTCGTCTTCAGCAAGTTCGCTGAGATCAAGGACGTCATCTTCTTCGATTGCGACTTCTGGAGCAGGTTCATCCGCAATCCGCGCAACGCCGCGCTCTTCCCGGGCCTTGCGGACTTCGGCAGCACCCGCGCGGTTGTCACGCGCGATCACCTTCTTGATCGATTCGAGGATTTCCTCAACCGATGGTTCACTCGCCTGGCGCATCGCCCAAACACCCCCTTGGCAGCGACTGTCCCACAAGGAGACAGAATCACGCAATTGCTTAACGGGGCCGAATTGACCCATCCTGCGCCGGGATGTCAACGGTGCGTGTGGCTTCGGCGGTCGGATCGGGGTCGCTCGACCAGTCCCAGATCTTGCCGCGGACCCGTTCATAATTGACGTCTGGATCGTAAAGGACCGCACCCTCAAGCCCAAGATCGCGCGCCTCGGCCTTGCCCATCGCGGCCAGCAGCGTGAAGCCCGCGACGTAGGCGTTGCGGCGCGCGACGACCAGTTGCACCCGCGCGCGCAGCAGTTCCTGCTCGGCATCGAGGATGTTGAGGATCGTGCGGTTGCCCACGGTGTTTTCGGCGCGCACGCCTTCAAGGCTGAGTTCGGCCGCATCGACCGCGGCCTGGGTCGAAACGATCACATCGTTCGCCGCGCGCCACGAAGCATAGGCCGAGCGGACCTGCGCGATCACTTCGCGCTCGGTCGCAATCTCGGATTCGAGCTGTGCCGAGGCTCTGGCCTGGGCCTGCCGCTCCAGCGCGGCCGGGCGACCGCCTTGAAACAACGGAATCGTCGCACGGATCCCGGCGGTGGCACCGGTGGTGGCCTGCGGAGTCGCGCCGGTGCCATAGGGGTCGGAGTAGCTGCCGCTGGTGAACACCTCGACCCGCGGCATCCGGCTCGATCCGGCCACATCGATATCGAAGCCCGCCGCGCGGCTGCGTTCGCGCGCAGCGATCAGATCAGGGTTGTGCTCCAGCGCAACGGCTACCGCGTCGTCGACGCTGCCGGGGAGACCTGGGAGCGGCGGCGGCGGTTGCAGATCGACCGGGGCCTTGCCGACCACCTGAATGTAACGTTCGCGGCTGGCGGTAAGATTTGCCTCGGCGGAGCGGGCATCGCCTTTGGCCAGTGCGAGCCGTGCCTGCGATTGCGCGACATCGGTGCGGGTCAGATCGCCGATCTCAAACCGGTCGCTGGTGGCCTGCAGGTTGACCTGCAGCACATCGACATTCTTCTTGTTGAGCCCGACGATCGCTTCGTTCTGGATCACATCCATGTAGACCGCGACGACCTGACTGAACACGGCGCTTTCGGTGCCGCGCAGATCGGCCTGACCGGCCTCAACCCGGGTTTCGGCGGCGCGGATCGACTGGCGGATGCCGCCCCCGGCATAGATCGGCACGCCCAAAGTGACCGTCGCGCCAAACTGCCGCTCCGGGCCAACGCCAGTTGGCAGCGTGCTCTTGAGCACTTCGGTTTGGCTGGCGGATAAGCTGGCGGACGGCAGCTGATCGGCACGTTCGATCACCACATTCTCATCCACCGCGCGCTGCTGTGCCCGCGCGGCGAGGAGGTTGGGATTGCTCTTGTAGGCCATGACCAGCGCATCGCGCAGATCGTCCGCCAGCGCCGGGCTGGCGACCAGAGCCAGAGTCGCAGCACTGGCCGCAAGCACCCGGCGGCGGCGCAGAACTATTCTAGAGGGCATCAGAAGCTCCACTGCTTGGGCGCCGCGAATTCCGGAAGCACCGGAATGCCCATTTCCGCCAGCGACAACAGAGCCAAGGCCCCACCGATCTTGCGCCCAGCCGCCAACCGCGTCACGCCGCGTTCGACCAAGCCGCACACAACCTGGCCATTTTCCGCAAGTGCGCCGATCAGCCCATCGGGCAATTGTTCAGCGGCACCGTCGATCAGCAGAACTGTGTAGCCGCCCTTGCGGCGCAGCGCTGCGGCTTCTGCGGCTGAAATAACGTCAACCGATCCCGCGAGCTTGCGCACCAGCGCCGCAAGATAATCGCTTCCGCAGCTGACCAGCAGGACCTTGTCTTGCGCAGTCAGCCCCGCTTCGCTGAGCAGGCGGCCGTGGAACAGCGGCGCGGGCAGGGCCTTGCCTTCGCCCAGCGGAATCGCGCGGTCGATATAGGCATGGCCGTGGGCGGCCTCCGGCACGAAATCCTCACGCGGCACGGCCAGCATGGCGGCGATCACTTCGGGATCGGTAACCCCGGAAGTGCGAAGCTGGCTGTCAATCATCGCCCGACGTGCGGCGGCATGGTCAAGATTGGCCGGTCTTTCTGCGGTAAGCGTCATGGCGATCCTTCGCGCGCGTTCTCACTTGGCAGGCCGTATTACACATATAATACAGCCAAGCAATCGCTTCGTTCCTAAAGGAATAGTTGGCCGCTGCAAAGCGTGCGAAATCGCAACTTGACACTTTCCCGGCCTATCGTTGGCGACGGGCAACAGCACTGGCGTCCAAGGCGCTTTGACCTGATCGCGAGCCGGTCCTAAGGCGGCGTCAAATCGCCAACCGGCAATGGCCAATCTACAAGGAACACCCGATGTCCGGCATGACCATCATCCGCGAGGAAGACCTGATCGCAAGCGTCGCCGATGCGCTGCAATTCATCAGCTACTACCATCCGATGGACTATATCCGCGCGCTGGGAGATGCTTACGCGGCCGAACAGGGCGCGGCGGCCAAGGACGCGATCGCCCAGATCCTCACCAACAGCCGGATGTGTGCCGAGGGGCACCGGCCGATCTGCCAGGATACCGGGATCGTCAATGTTTTCGTAGATTGGGGGCAGGATTGCCGCCTAGAATCGAAACACTCATTGCAAGAGGTGGTCGATGAAGGGGTGCGGCGCGCCTATCTCAACCCCGAAAACAAGCTGCGCGCCTCGGTGCTGGCCGACCCGGCTTTCACCCGCCGCAACACACGTGACAACACGCCGTGTGTGCTGACTGTCAACATGGTACCGGGGAGCAAAGTGTCAATTGATGTCGCAGCAAAAGGCGGCGGGAGCGAAAACAAGAGCAAGTTCAAGATGATGAACCCCAGCGACAACATCGTCGATTGGGTGCTAGAAATGCTTCCGCAAATGGGCGCGGGCTGGTGCCCGCCGGGGATGCTGGGGATCGGGATTGGCGGTACTGCGGAATACTGCATGCAGCTCGCCAAGAAGAGCCTGATGGAACCGATCGACATGGCTCAGCTCAAGGCACGCGGCGCGCAGAGCGATATCGAAGCCATGCGGATCGAGATCTTCGATAAAGTCAATGCGCTAGGGATCGGCGCGCAGGGGCTGGGCGGGCTTTCGACCATCCTTGATGTCAAGATTCTCGACTGGCCATGCCACGCTGCCGGCAAGCCGGTCGCGATGATTCCCAATTGCGCCGCGACCCGTCACGCGCACTTCACGCTCGATGGTTCGGGGCCAAGCTATCTCGAAACGCCCAAGCTCGATCAATGGCCGCAGGTTGACTGGAAGCCTGACAAAGCAGCGATCAAGGTCGACTTGGACAAGCTGACCCCGGAGATCGTCCAGAGCTGGAAACAGGGCGACCGGCTTTTGCTCAATGGCAAGATGCTCACCGGACGCGATGCCGCGCACAAGCGGATCCAGGATATGCTCGCCAAGGGTGAGCCGCTTCCGGTCGAATTCAAGGGCCGTGCGATCTACTACGTCGGCCCGGTCGATCCGGTGCTGGGTGAGGCGGTCGGACCCGCCGGACCGACAACCGCGACCCGCATGGACAAGTTCACCGACATGATGCTTGATCTTGGGCTGCTGACGATGATCGGCAAGGCCGAACGCGGGCAGGGCGCGGTGGACTGCATCGCCAAGCACAAAGTCGCCTACCTGATGGCTGTCGGCGGCGCGGCCTACCTGGTCAGCCGTGCGATTCGGGAAGCGAAGGTCGTGGCCTTCGAGGACTTGGGCATGGAGGCCATCTACGAGTTCACCGTCGAAGACATGCCGGTGACCGTCGCGGTCGATAGCGAGGGCAACAACGTGCACAAGCTCGCGCCGCTGGTCTGGCAGGAAAAGATCGCCAAAGAGGGCCTGCTGACGAAGTGAGCCGGGTTGCCGGCGCGTTCGACCAACCGGCGAGTCGGTTCGACCAAGCCGCTGGCCTTGCCACCGGATTGCGGTAACCCTGCCCGTTGTAGTGACCGCTGACCATTTCCCTGTTGCCCGCGTTCCGGCGCGGGCGGTGCTGGCCTCGATCCTCGCGGTCTGGCTGTGCTATTTCGTGTTGGCCACGGCGCGGGGCTGGCTGGTGGGGTTGGAGCTGCATCAAGCCCTGTTGCTGCGCCGCGGACTGGTCCTGCTCGGCTCGATCGGCGTTACGGCTGCGCTTTGGCCGCTGCTGCGGCTGCTCGATGCCCGCCCGGTCTGGCAACAAAGCATTGCGGTGATGCTGGTTGCCTTGCCGGCCTCGCTGCTGCTTGCACAGATCAACCAATGGGCCTTTTCGGATATCGAAGAGCAAGTCCAAGCCAAGATCGGCGAGCGCGAAGGGATTCGGATCCGCCGCGATGAGGCCGGGAACTTGCTGGTCGACCCTTTGAGTGAGGCGAGTCAGACGCCTCCCGCTGCCGATCCCGAACTTCCGCCGCCGGTCCCCGCACCAACCCCGGCCATGCCGACGATTGCCGAGCAGGAACAGGATGCCGCGCTGACCATCGACAACCAGGTGCGCGAAGACACCCGCTGGCTCCAGCTGACCGACGTCGCTCTGGGCCGCTATTTCCTGTTGCTCGCTTGGGCGGCGCTCTATTTCGCCATGGTCAAGGCCGAACAGGCCCGCGCGGCCGAACGGCGTGAGGGGGAGTATCGCCGTGCCGCCAAAGCGGCGGAGCTGCAAAGCCTGCGCTATCAGGTCAATCCGCACTTCCTGTTCAACACGCTCAATTCGCTGTCCGCGTTGGTGATCACTGATCGGCCGAAAGCGGCGGAAACGATGATCCAGACCCTGTCGAACTACTATCGCCGCAGCCTGACCGAAGACCCGGCCGGCGATGTCACGCTGGCGCAGGAAATAGAACAACAGCGGCTATACCTTGAGCTCGAATCCGTTCGCTTTCCTGAACGGCTGATCACCCGCTTCGATATTCCGGCCGAACTGGGTGAGGTTCCCGTCCCCGGAATGATCCTGCAGCCACTGATCGAGAATTCGGTGCGCTACGCGGTCGCCCCAACGACGCGCGCCGTCACCGTGTCGGTCACTGCGCGGGCCGAATATGGCCGCTTGGTGCTGACAGTCAGCAACGATGGCCCCGGCGCGCGCAAGGACGCGCCGCATGGGTTCGGGATCGGTCTCGCCAATGTCCGCGATCGGCTAGCCGCCCGGTTTGGCGATGGAGCCGGAATCGTCTCGGCCCCGGCCGAGGATGGCGGCTGGCGCAGCGTGATCCGTTTGCCGCTGGAGGGCGGGAATGGCTGAGGTTCTGCGTACGCTGCTGGTAGATGATGAGCCGCTGGCGATCGAGCGGATGCGGGTGATTTGCGGCGAAATTCCCGGTATTGCAGTGATCGGCGCGGCCAGCGACGGGAAGAGCGCGCTGGCGGCGATTAGCCAGGAGCGCCCCGATCTGGTTCTGCTCGACATGACCATGCCCGAACTCGATGGACTCTCGGTCGCGCGCGAACTCGGGGCTCTGGCCGATCCGCCCGCGGTGATCTTTGTCACCGCGCATGCCAACTTCGCGGTCGAGGCCTTTGATCTGGAAGCGGTGGATTATGTTCTGAAACCGGTCACGGCTGAGCGGCTTGAGCGCGGGATTGCCCGGGTTGCAGCGCGGCGCGGAGCGCGGGCGGCGGGGCAGGGTGACTGGCTCAGTGAATTTTGGGTTCCGAACCGCTCGGAACTGCTGCGGATTGCCGCCAGCGACGTTGACCGGATCGATGCCGAGCGTGACTATGTGCGGCTCCACGTGGGCCAGAGCGATGGGACCAGTCGCAGCTATCTGTTGCTCCAAACCGTTTCAGGCCTTGAAGCCCGGCTCGATCCCGAACGCTTCATTCGCCTGCATCGCTCAACCATTTTGCGGCGCGACCGGATCACCGGACTGCGGCACGATGGGCTGGGAGTCTGGTCGGCCGAACTGGCTGACGGCTCCTCGGTACGCATCGGCCGAACCTATCTCGGCAAGGCCAAGGCCATGGCCGGGCGATAGGCCCGGCGTTGGATTTCTATGGCATCGATGGCCTGCGCGGTGATATGCTGCCGTTATGGCAATCGTTTTCGCTTTCCTGCTCGGCATCGGCAATTTTGCCGCACACAAGGCCGTGCTCGAAAGCCGTCATCCGATTCTGGAGCAGGTGCCGTGGTTCTTCACCCTGCTTGGCGGACGGTTCAGTCTGCTGGTCGAGTTCGGGATGCTGCTTGGCACCTTGCTGATGGTCTCAACCGGGGCGACCGGCTGGGCCTGGTTTTATGGCTTCTACAGCCTGGTCAACTTCGCTTCGGCCTGGATGATTGTCAGCGGAAAGATCTGAGCCATTAGCCCGCCGACTATCATTTTTCACATCAGCGACCTGCATTTCGGCCATGAGGACCGCGCCGCGCTGGGCTGGTTTGCCAATGCGGTCGAACGCGAGCAGCCGGATCTCGTGGTATGTACCGGTGACCTGACGATGCGCGGTACTGCCAAGGAATTCGCCGCCGCGGCTCAGTGGCTCGGCAGCCTGGCCGCGCCGGTGACGGTTGAACCGGGCAATCACGACGTGCCCTATTACTGGTATCCGCTGCGGCGGATGTTTCGGCCTTACGCGCACTTTCACAGCCTCCGCAGTGCGGTTCAAGCGGGTGAGGCGCACCCGCATGTCACGGTCGTCTCGCTGAAGTCGATTGCCAGGGCGCAGTTGCGGCTAAATTGGTCCAAGGGTACAGTCCGTGCCCGTGATATCGTGGCTGCCGTCACCCAACTTGAGGCGGAATCCGACAAGAAGCTTAGGCTCGTCGCCTGTCACCATCCGCTGATTGAGGCCGACACCCAAGCGACAGCCTCGACTCGCGGCGGCAAGCGAGCGCTGGCCGCCTTGGCAGCGGCGGGGGCGGATGCCGTGCTTTCGGGGCATGTCCATGACGCCTTCGACCGCGAGGTGGAGGCTGGCGGCAAGACTATCCGGATTATCGGCGCAGGAACCCTCTCCGAACGGCTCCGCAGCACCCCGCCAAGCTACAACCGGCTGGAGTGGGCTCACGGCAGGCTCTCGGTCGAGCCGGTCCGCTTCGGCTGAAACGGAAAAGGGCGGCCCCGTCGGACCGCCCTCCCATCTCTGGCCGAAGCCGGAAAACTTGTATCGCAGATCAGCGCTTGCTGAACTGGAAGCTCTTGCGGGCCTTAGCCTTGCCGTATTTCTTGCGTTCGACGGTGCGGCTGTCGCGGGTCAGGAACCCGGCGGCCTTGATCACGCCGCGCAGCACCGGCTCGTACTTGGTGAGCGCTTGGCTGATGCCGTGCTTGACGGCCCCCGCCTGACCCGAAAGTCCGCCGCCCTTGACGGTGGCGATCACATCATACTGGCCGGCACGCTCGGCAATCTGGAACGGCTGGTCGATCACCAGACGCAGGGTCGGGCGCGCGAAGTAAACTTCCTGATCACGGCCATTGACAGTAACCTTGCCAGTACCGGGCTTGACCCAGACGCGCGCTACCGCATCTTTGCGGCGACCGGTGGCATAGGCACGGCCCTGCTTGTCGATCTGCTGCTCGCGCAGCGGCGCGGTGGGAGCAGCCGGAGCGGCTACTTCGGCGATGTCGCCCAGCTGGGCGAGATCGGTGACGGTTTCCTCGGACATTATGCGCCCACCTTGTTCTTGCGGTTCATCGCGGCGACATCGAGCGCGACGGGCTGGGTGCCGGCGTGCGGATGTTCGCTACCGGCGTAGAGATGCAGCGCGCGCATCTGCGCGCGGCCCAGCGGCCCGCGCGGGATCATCCGCTCGACCGCCTTTTCGAGGACGCGCTCCGGGAAGCGGCCGTCGAGCACCTTGGCGGCGGTCACTTCCTTGATCCCGCCGGCATAGCCGGTGTGCTTGTAATAGGTCTTCTGCTTCAGCTTGTTGCCGG
>CAZVMC010000075.1:0-1102 GCA_964628635.1 uncultured Novosphingobium sp.
CCTAACGCCGTGCGCGCCACCCTGAATTATCCGCCTCATCGCTGACTTTGTAGGGTATTCCGCGCCGGGTCAGGAACAGACGCTCCATTTCCGGCCGGGTGAACGGGCGTGAGCCGAGCCGCCCAAACACCGCCATCTGCCCGCCGGACTCATCCACCGCGCGGTCGCGGTCGAGCCCCCGTGACAATGCCAATGCGGGCGAAGCAGTGCGGGCCCAGGCGATGAGTTCAGGCTTGGGCGCGGGGCTGAAGCCATAGAAGTTGGGCTGGCTCGACGGCGAGGTCAGTTGCAGCACCTTGAGCCCGTTCTTGCCATCGGCGACATAGGCGAACAGCGAGGCATTGGTGCTAGCAACAACTACATCTTCGGCATCGCTGAGCTGACCGTCGAGAGTGACTTTCTGGTAGATCTGCGGCGAGCGCGGCTTGGTTACGTCGACGATTACCAGCCCCTCGCCCTTCGCGGCGACATAGGCATAGGTTCGCGCGAGGTAGACCCGCCGCGCATCGGCCAGCGGCACCGTTCCCTCTGGCACCGGCACCGGGTTGCGCAGCTGGGTGACATCGAAAAGCTTGAGACCCTCGCGGTCGGTCACCCAGAGATAGCGGAACTGGATCGCCGAGGCCCGCGCGTCGACCAGCTCGCGCACTGCCGCGAGAACCGGTTGGCTCGGGTCGGAGAGGTCAACCACAATCAGGCCCCTGTCGGCAGTAATATAGGCTACTTCACCCGCCAGTTGGATATGCCGCGCGCCGTTGAGCACCCCATCGGGGTTCCAGGTCAGTGTGCGCTTCAGTTTGTTGTTGCGCATTTCGCCATCGGCAAAGGTGTTCACGTTGACGAGGATCAGGCCCTCGACCCGGTCGGTGATCGCCGCGTAATTGTAGATCGGCAGGAAGGCCTGCTCCTGATTGACCTGCCGCATCAACGGCGTGTTGCGCGCCGGGTCGATCGGCTGGTTGGTAGGCAGCGCCATGCAGGTCGCGTCGGTGGTATCGACCTGCGCATCGCCGGCGAAAGGCGCGGAGAGGATCGGGTCGGCGACGCCCTTGTTGGCCACCGAAGCGACATCGTAAACGTGGAAGCCGCCCTTCCCCTGCGC
>CAZVMC010000075.1:1202-12818 GCA_964628635.1 uncultured Novosphingobium sp.
GTGCCGAGCAGCAGCGTCTGCGCCATGATCGCGTTGTTGTCTTCAGCCGCGCTGACGTGGCAGTCCGAGCAGGTCTTGGTCTCCTGCGTGCGCACCGTGTGCGGGAAATGCGGCGCGAAGGCCTGGCTGGAGAAGCCCGGCGCACTGACCGGCGGCTGCTGGATGTAAATGCGCTCGCGATTGGCGTTGGTTGAGCTGAGCACCAGCGCCGAAGTCGAGCGCACCGGGGCAGTCTGCCCGCCCTTGGTGGTCATATGCTTGCCCAGCTGGAACATGTCGTCGCGCGCAACCTGCGGGTTGTAGGTCGCAAAGTTGCGCGTCTCCTCACCCTCATAGCGATGGACCGCGCTCTTCCAGTTGGCTTCGATCGGCAGGTGGCACCCGCCACAGCTCGTGGTCCAGCTAAGGTGGCAGGTGAAGCAGGCCATCTCGCTGTCCTTGTGGGCGCGGTCGCTTTTGGCGATGCCGGGCCCGAAGGCGAAGGAGCCATCTTCCGCGCCAGAGCGGCTCATCAGCTTGGCGCGCGCGGCCTTGAAGTTGAACAGAGGGTTGGCGGGATCGACCGAGTCCTTCACCAACCGCACCTGCCACATCAGCTTGGGATCGACGATCGAACGCTGATAGAGCTCGCGCCTGCCGCCGGGGCCGGTGAACCATTCGAACCGGCGCTGACCATCAGGATTGCGCAGCAGCGCCAGGTTGTTACCCCTGGGCGGCGCGGCCGGGCCGCTGGTCATCAGCGTCGGGTACTTGTCCGCCGTCCCGTGGCAATCGACGCAGCCTATCTCGACCGCATTGGCCACCTCGCCATAGATCAGCCCATTGCCGTGGCTGTCCTGCGCGAAGTGACAATCGGCGCATTGCATGCCCTTTTCGGCGTGAATGTCCATCAGGTGGACCGCTTTGCCGGGGTTGGTGCCGGGCGGGACGAACTGCCCCTCCCCGCTGCGCCGCCACTTCTCAGGGTCGTTCGGGTCGACGATGTGCCCGGTGTCGCTGCCCATCGATGCCATGTTGCCCCCGGCGTCGAGCAGGTTCCCCGCGCGGTCGCGCTTGAACACCCCGCGGAAGTTCCAGCCGTGTCCGTGGTAGTCGGCGAACTGCGTATCGAGCAGCAGCGGGTTCAAATCGTAGACATCGCGCAGGAACTCTAACTGACCCCACAGCCCCCGCGCCGCTGCCGCCTCGGGATTGCGGTCGTTGATTGCCCGGATCGTGTCCGAATTCGGGTAGTGCTGCTGCAGATAGGTCGTCTGGTAATCCGCCTCGCTCATCCCCGGGGGTCTGGGGGCCTTGTTTTCCGGCCCTGGCCATAGGAACGGCGCGTCGGCCTCGTAGTCCCACATGGTGTAGCCGAGGAACGAATTGAGGAAAATATTGGGCTGGTGCATGTGGCAGTTCATGCACTGCGCCGTCGGGATCGCGCGGGTGAAGACGTGGCCGAGTGGGTGGCCCTTTTCCTTGCCGCCAGAGCCGGGGGCATCAGCCTCGGACATGGTATCGCCGTGGTCGCCAGTCTCGGGACCATGATCGCCTTTCAGCCCGCCGTGCTTGTCGGCGATTGTCGGGTCCACCGTCTGGGTCTGCCCGTCGCGGCCATACTGCGCGTAAATCAAAGAATGGCGCGGCTCGCGGTCGTTGGCGTAGATCACGTGGCAGCTCGCGCAGCCCGAATGGCGGTAATCGCCCGGCTGGTCGTTGGTCCCCATGAACCAGGTGAACGGATCGTTGAGCCGGGTCTTGTGAATATTGAGCACCGGGATCGCGACCCGCGTCCCAGTGCCGGGACCGCGTGTGGACTGCTTCAGATCGGGCCGCCCCGGCTCTTCGAGCTGCTGGATCGAACCCGAGGGATTGGGCAAGCCAGACTCGGCAAAGCCGCTGCCCTTGTTTCGCCCGCCGTCCTCGAACACGCGGAACACATCGCCCGGTGGCACCACGTTCCAGCGCGGCAACGGATAGAGCTCGGCCAGCGCCCCACGTGCGGCTTGGCGCGGGGTCAATCGCCCCGGCGTGACAATCTTCGCCGGCTTGCCATCGCGGGTATAGGCCTCACCGAACATGTAGTTTTTCAGCGGCACGATCCCGTTGTTGTAGGCCGCACCGCCCCACAGCATCGCGCCGGAGGCCATCAAGGACCGCTCGGCCGCCTCGATGGTCGGCATGTGGCACGCCCCGCAAGATTCGCGGGCGACGCGGTAATCGCTGGGGTTGTTGAAGCGGATGAACTCCGGGCTTTCGCGATTGAGCAGCGAGTAGCTCCGCTCTGGATTGGCCGAGGAAGGGAAATGCCACGCCCCCGGATAGCGCGGGAGGACGTGGGCCTGATCACGCGCGGCGGCATAGTCCGGATGATCGCGCGGCAATTCAGGCTTGCCGATCACATCGGCATTGCCGCCGTGGCAATCGGTGCAGCCCAACCGCACCGCCGGGCTTACGTGCATCGTCGGCGCTTCGGTCTGGACGTGACAGGTCAAGCACCCGGCGGACTTGGCCGCCATGTCCTCGACCGATTGCTTGTCCGGAGCAGGCGGTGCGGTGACGAGGGTGTAGTCGCGCGTCACAGGCTTCTCGCCCTCGCTTGCCGCGATCCCGCTGGCGCAGGCCAAGGCGGCGATGAAGGCAAAGGCACGACCCCGGCGCATCAGTAAGTAAGGATCACATTGGCGAGAATCGAGACATAGGCCCGGTCCCGCTGGGTGCTGTCAAACAAGTCCTTGAACCCGCCGCCCGGCAAAAGCGCCGCTGCCGAAAGCCGGGCGACAATGTTCTGCGTCGCGAGTGGCCGCCAGATCGCTGCGACCGACAGGTCCCAGCCGATCTGCGCCGGGATCGTCCCCTCATTGCGCAGTTCCTGCAGCACGGCGGTGTCTTCGAACCACAGGTAGTTCACATTGGCCGAGACCCGCAGCGTCGGCTTGAGATCGAAATCGCCGCCCACGCCCAGCAGGATCGTCCCCGGATTGGTGAAGTTTGATTGCCCCTGCTCTTTCGACGAGCGCAGCGAATTCAGAATGCCGTTGCGGCCGTTGACTGCGATCGCCCGCCCGCCTCCGGCGAAGGGGATCGTCTGACGGATCCAATAGGAGGTGTCGGCCCCGGCGAAGATCGGGTTCTCGAACACCGCATCGAACCCGCCTTCGGTGTTGTCGCGCGGGTTGCCATCACCGGTCGCGTAGAGGCCCGAGAGGCGGAAGCGCATCCAGTCCTTGTCATAGCTGAGCTCAAACGCTCCGAACCCGGCGCGGATATTGGCAGGCTGGCCAGTCAGGAAATTGTCGCGATCACGCCCCAGCGCCAGATAGGTTGAGGCGGTCAGTCCGAACCGTCCAATCCGCCCGTCGGCGTTGTAGCCCAGATAGACCACATCGTAATCGCGCCCGCGCAGCGTGCCGAGCAAGGCCGGGCGGACCGGGAAGCCGTTGGTATCGACCTCGATCTGGTTGCCTTCGCGGTTGCGGTTGTAGGCGATGGTCACCTGGCTGGTGAGCGAGTTGAAGGGGAAGTCCTGCCGGTAGATGTTGGCGATCAGCAGAAAATCGTCGCGCGGGCTGTGGGTGACCGAGTTGAGCCCCGAATTGGTATCCTTCTCCAGCCGCCAGAACGCCGCCAGATTGTATTGGAAACGGTTGCCATCGCGCGTGCCGAACAGGCGAATGCCAAGCTGGTTGTCGTTGAACAGAAAGCCGCGGAAATCGGCTTGAAACGGCTGGATACCAACGCGGATCGAATCGAAGTCATAGCGCGCCGATACGTCGCGCAGGTGGTAGTCGATGAAGAACTCTTGCACCCCCAAATGGGCATCGAACCGGTGGCTGGGCTTGGATACCTCGACCGACAATACGCGGCGTTCGGGCACATCGACATAGTTGAAATTGGCGGCAAACAACACGCGGTATTCCACCACCGGCGGCTTGAACGCGGTATTGCCCTTGGTCAGCGCTGCGCCAAACAGCAGCGTTTGCGAGAAGACATAGCTGGCATTCTCGCCAAACACGTCGAGGCTTTGCGGACGCTCGGTAGCTTGCACGCCGACCGGGATCGGAAAGGTACGCGGCTCCAGCACCGTGTCGGAAACCGCGTTGAGCGTGAGGAACCAGTCATCGCCCTTCAGGAACCCCGGTCGCTTGCCCGGCGGCAGCGGCAGATCGCCTTTGAGCAGATTCTGGTGGAACGGATCGCGCTTCGAATGGCAAATATGCCGCAGGTTGGGATAGAGTTCGGTCAGCGTCTGGTCGCCGCCGCGCACCGGGCAAAGCGAGGTCATGATCCGCCAGCGATCAGGAACCGGAAACTGGTCGGTCGGGAACGCCTCCGGCGGCGGGGCGCGGACGGCGCCTGGGTTGTCCTGCGTCACGGCATCGGGCAGCGGGCCTTCGTAGCCGGGGCGGCGACGGCCATCGAGGATTTGGGGATCGACCTCTGGCGGCGCGGCCTGTTCATCTGGGTCAGGCGGTGCCGGCGCGACTGGCGCACCTTGCTGCGCAAGGAACAACGGCAAGAGTGCCGTCCCCACCCCCATCACAGCCCCTGACAGACGTTTTGCGCGTCGCTGCCGACGAAGGGCGCGAAGGGACAGGAGACATAGCGCAGCCGCGTGGTCCTTCCGCTGCCGAGATCGAAAGAAAGCGTATCGGCGCGGATCGCGGCGGGGGGGTTGCTGATCGTGCCGAGCACGGCTGCGGCATTCGAGAGGCCGAGAAACGAGATCATGTCGTCCTGATCGATCCCGTCGCCCGATACTCCAATCGCACCGACCAGAGTGTTGCCGCGATAGATCGGGACAGAGCCGGGGAAGATTTGCAGGCCGTTCTGCAGCCGGTTTTGCCCGGGCACGACATCGGGCAGCGCGGTGCAGCGCTGCGGGGTGTCGGTCAGGCTGGTTCCGGTCACGAAGGCCAGATGCTGGCCGAGATTGCCCAGCACCAGCGCCGATTGCAGCCCGGTCGAGAACGGACTCCACTTGGCAATCGGACGCGACAGGGGGCCATTGGGGCGGTCCACTTCTCCATCCGGGAAATAGGGCCGCGACAGGTTGCCAATCGCGCGGTCACTGAAAGCGACTTGTCCGCTCAGCGCAGCAGGATTGGCAAGGAAAATGCGGGTCACGGGAACGAACGCCCGGACATCCGCGCTCGGATCGCCCAGCAAATTGGCTCCGGCATTGGTATTGCTCAGGAACGCGGCTGAACGCGCTTTCTGTAGCGAAACATCGATCCCGAACACCGGCGCATCGGGCGAACGCACCAGCCCCAGCACCGCGCCGCGCGTATCGACCAGCGAGATCGTGACCTGCGCCAAGCTATCGAGCGGCTTGCGAATTTGTCCGCGCGCCCTGGCCATCACCGCGAAGGCCTGTTCGAGAATGCGCTGGCTTTCGAGCGCGGAGAGCGGCGTGCCGACCTCTGCCGCATCGGTCCCCGCGCGGATCGGGAACCGGCCCAAGCTCGAACCATCGGAAAGGACGAAGGCGTCGCTGCGGGTGAATTCGCTCGCCGTGGCGGGGCGCACGCCGGAGGCTTCGGTTCCGTAAACCGCTCCGGGGTTGATTGTGGCAACCGTGTAGTAGCCGGTAACGGTGGTCAGACTTCCCAACGCCGGGACCGTCGCGGCGTAACTGGCACCGGAAACAGCCGCGAGCTGCGCATAATCGGCATCGGTGTAGCGCAGGATAGTGCCGTCGAGGGAGATTTGGTTGGCGCGAATTCCGGTCGGTGCTTCGAAGCCCACTGTTCCAGCAAGGGCGATCCGCTCGTCAATATCGCTGTCGATATCAAGTACGTTTGGATCGAAGCCATAGGTTTCATCGGCGGCCACCCCGACCCCGCCTACCACCACACCGTTCTTGTAGAGCGGAAAGCCTCCCGGATCAGCCGACAAGCCGAGAGGTGAGCGCTTCGGACCGACAAAGAATGCCGGCCCCGGTGCGATCCGTGTGTTGAGGTCCGAACAGGGCAACTGGCTGAACTGCACTCCGAACAGCGGACCGCTCTCCAGCCCGACGGTCGAAGGCGCGGGCGGGAAGTGCTGCTGGACGATCATCGAGGCAGTGCGGGTAGAAAAGGAATTCCCGCTGCTCGAAAGGTAGGCCCCGGTGATCGCCTTGGCAATGGCTGCGCCCTCGGCCGGGACGCTAAGGCCTTGCACATCTTGCATCGAGCCATCGCTGGCCTTGGGAATCGCGACCGTGGCGGGCGCGCCAGTCATCCGCAGCACCGCGAGGACATTGCCGACCCGGTCGGTCACCACGATCACTGCGGGTTTGGCATCTGCGACGGCCTGCGCGGCCGCTTGGGCGAGGACTTTTTGCACATCGCTGACCGAGAGCGATTCTGCGGCAGGTGCAGAGTAGCTGGCACCGGGCGGCGGTGACAGGGTTGGTGTTGGCGTCGGAGTCACTCCCCCGCCTCCCCCGGAACCACCGCTGCTGCCGTCACCGCCGCAGCCGGTGAGCGCCATCAGCGCAGCGGTCACAAGCAGCCGGGCTGGCTTCATCGCAGCGCCCCGATGGCGCGCACCGCTTCGCCCAAAGCTGCTCGGAAAGCAGCGGGATTGTAGCCAATCGGGCTCTTCACTGCGGCATAGGCGCGGTTAATGTTTTCCCGAATTCCGGCCGCAGCGCCAATTGTGATGCGGTTTTCGCGCACCAGCGCGTTAAGCAGAGTGTCGATCGCCATCACCGCCTGCGCCGATCCGGCGTAGTCCGTAAAGCGCGGCGAAATCGCCCGGCCGCCAATTGCCGCGATAACCCGAAACGCCGTTTCGCTACCCCCGCCTCCGTTTGCCAGTGCCCCGCCGAGGGAGCCGGCCGCCGCATCGAGCCGCCGCGCCGCCGCTACCGCTTCCGCCCGCCCCTTGCCCATCGCAACATGGAAAGCCTTGGCTGCCGCATCGAACCGCGCGCCCTCCGCCGGGGCAAGGACATCGGCAACAGCGGAAAGCATGATGATGTTCTCATCATTGAACGGCGGCTGGGCAAACTCGATCGGGCGACCGGGATTGGTCTCAAAGGTCCGCTGCCGTTCGGGATTGTCGTCGATCCTGCGGTGGCACGAATGGCAGTCGAAAAACGTCAATTCGGGAAAGACGCCGTTGCTGGCAAGATCATTGCGCGCATATAGCCCAAGCGAGCGCTGCACCGCTTCCGCTTGCCCAACAGCCCAAAGCCGCACCGAATCCTGCCCGCCCTTGCGCTCGCGGTAATCCGCGTCGTCATCCCAATGCTGCTGGAGCGAGGAAAACAGGTCGAGCTCGAACGATATCCGTGGATGGCCCGCCGCCATCATCGCGTGGGTGACAAACTGGCCCGGATTGCCACTGCCCAGATGGCAATCGAGACACACGCCCGCGCGGACTTGGGGGCGATCGAGCGGGGTCATGCCATTGGCGATATTGGCGCTGTGGCTCGCCCCAACCGAATAGTGACTGGCGATCCAGCCCGAGGCCGCACCGTGGCAGGTCTCGCAGCCGACCCCGTCACTAAGCTGGAAACGGTCACCGCGCTGCCCGGCCGGAGTAGCGTGACAGCCCAGGCAAGCGGCTGCCGACCCGGCCGGCCCAAGCCCCAGCGTACCCGCAATCCGTTGCCCGCGCGGGGTAAGCAGTGCGGCATAGGCGCGGCTGTGCGCTCCCCCGCGTGAGCTGGGTTCCTGCCAAAGCCGCAGCTCATCCTGCCGCACCACAGCACCATTGCCTTCGGCCCGGCCATGACAAGTGGACCCGGCGCAGGTCGCCACACCTTCGAAGCGCTGCGCCCAGAGCGAGCTTGCGGCTAGCAAGGCGAGCATCGACCCGACCAGCCACCAGCGTTGCCCCGCAAAATTCGGCATGCTTGCCCTCCAGCCTCGCGCGCAGTCTGACATGGTGTCGGTATGCGGGCAAGGCAGGTTCAAAGCGTTTGCACCGCTGCTTGCGCGGATTCGCGATGCTGGTAGGCTCGCCGACATGGCGACCTTGGGGGGCAGCAGAGTTGGCAACCGTTGGCCCGTGATTGCCGGGCTGGCGGTGGTGGCGGTGATAGCGCTGCTCCAATTGATTCAGCTGCCCGGACTCGACCGGATCGGGCTGTTGCTGTTTGACAGCTACCAGCGCGCCGCCCCGCGCACCTATGAAGATGCCGCTATCAAAGTGGTCGATATCGATGACGAATCGATCCGCCGCCGCGGTCAGTGGCCCTGGCCCCGCACGGAAATCGCGCGGTTGCTTGACCGCTTGGGCGATGCCGGCGCGTCAGTGGTGGCATTCGACGTCGTCTTCTCCGAGCCAGACCGTACGTCACCAGCCCGCATCGCCGACAGCTTGGCAAGGAGCAATCCCGCCGCCGCTGCGCAGCTCCGCCGCCTGCCTGACAATGACGCCGCTCTCGCGCAAAGCGTTGCGGCCACCCCCACCGTTCTGGGCTATTTCCTGGTCAACGATGCCAAGGGTCCGCAGATCGAACCCAAAGCCGGGTTCGCAATCGGCGGCTCACCGCCGAGCCAGGTGCCCGACTTCCGGCGCGGTATAGAATCGCTACCGGTCCTGATGGCAAGCGCGGCAGGCAGCGGCTCGGTCAGTCTGGCAGCCGATGGCGATGGCATTTTGCGATCGGTGCCATTGGTGGCGCGGCAGGGTGATCAGCTTTTGCCCTCGCTATCGCTTGAGGCCTTGCGCGTGGCGCAAGGCGCGGGCTCGATTCAACTGCGCACCAGCGATGCCAGCGGCGAGATTGGCGGCACACCCGGGCGCGTCGTTGCGATCAAGGTGGGGCAATTCGAGATCCCCACGACCGACAGCGGCGCGCTATGGTTGCATCACACCCCGCGCGCGCCGGAGCGGATCGTCCCGGCGTGGAAGGTGCTCGACGAAGCCACACCCGCCGCCGAACTTGAAGGAGCCTTTGCCGGGCGGATCGTCTTCGTCGGGGCGGGCGCGATCGGTCTGCGCGATCTGCGCTCAACCCCGCTCTACGACGCCGAATTGGGAGTGCTGATGCACGCGCAGGCCGCCGAGCAGGCGATCCTGGGCAAATACCTGTTGCGCCCTGATTGGGGCCGCGGGCTGGAGTTGGGATTGGTTTTGCTGCTGGGAATCGCTTTGGCACTCTTGCTCCCCCGCCTTGGCGCTGCCAGCGGGGCGGCGATTGTGCTGGCGGCCGTGGCGTTGATGATTGCTGGATCGTGGCTGGCCTTTGTGCAAGCGAACTATCTGCTCGACCCGACCTGGCCAGTGCTCACGCTGATGCTGGTCTATTCGCTGCAGACCGTCCTGGTCTATTACCGCGAGGAGCGTCGCCGCGCCTATATCCACTCGGCCTTTGACCGCTACCTCTCCCCCGAAATGGTCCGCCGGATTGCCGATAATCCAGGCAGTCTCGAACTTGGCGGCGAAGAGCGTGAGATGACTGTGCTGTTCTGCGATGTGCGCGGCTTCTCACGCATTTCGGAAAGCATGGCTCCCAAGACGCTGATCCAGTTTCTGATCGCGCTGCTGACCCCGCTGTGCGATGTGCTGATGGCGCGCAAAGCGACGATCGACAAATTCATCGGTGATGCCATCGTCGCCTTCTGGAACGCCCCGCTCGACGATCCCGACCACCACCGCAATGCAGCCCGCGCTGCACTAGAGATGATGGCGAAGCTCGACGAACTGAATGCAGAAGGAAAGTCCGGCTGGCCCGGCGAAGTCAAGATCGGGGTCGGCCTCAACTGCGGGATCTGCTGCGTCGGCAATATGGGATCAGAACAGCGGCTGTCCTACACGCTGATTGGCGATACGGTGAATCTTGCCTCGCGGATCGAAGGGCTGACCAAGTTCTATGGTGTGCCGATTGCAATCGGTTCGGCTCTGCGCGACAGGCTTGATGGCTTTGCGATGGTAGAACTCGATCTGGTCCGCGTAGTCGGGCGCGATCATACCGAGCGGCTCTTCGCACTGCTGGGTGACGAAGCCGTTGCAGCGCGCCCCGAATTTGTCGCCCTGGCTGAGCAGCATTCCGCCTTATTGACCGCCTACCGCGAGCAGGATTGGCTTGGCGCGCAAGCTATTATCGGTGGAGCAAGCGAAGCAACCAATGCGTATGGGTTGGGTACGCTCTACGGACTGTACCGCGACCGGATTGCTGAACTGGCCCAAAGCGACCTGCCCGTTGACTGGAACGGCGTTTTCGAAGCCCGCAGCAAATAGCCGCGGATCAGGGTTTGCCCGGCGGTCGAATGGTATCCTGCCCAAGCGGCGTTGTTGGAGTTTGCGTTGGTTGGGTCGGCTGATCCGGATCGCCATCGGTGGTCAGCAACACTGCTGGAACCGCCACCAGCAAGCCACCAAGCAGCGCCTTGCCGAGCCCGCCGCCACCCGGTGCCGTGCGCGGATAGATCTGGTCTTGCAGCTTGAGCAAGCCTTCAGGACTCAACTTGAAGGGTATCGGTGCGGCGCCTGCGCGCGGCACGAATGCCGCCTGACCCGGCGCAGTCAGCTGCACCGTTACTCCGCCAGACGTGACCGAAGCAGCCCCCACGGTCAGACCGCCTTCGGTGCGCGCGCCCGGGCCGCGCAGCACAACTAGTGTTGCGGTATCTTTGTCAGGCCGCGAATCCTTGACCGCGTCAGTTTCCTTCTTGGCGATATCGCGCGCGCCTTCGCCAACTACGCCTTCGACGATTGTGCCGCGAATGCCAATTGTCGCAACCGGCGTAGTCACCGAGGAGCTGTTCCCGCGCGCCGGGCGGCCCGACATGAAGCGGAACGCGCCGCGCGTGACCGTCGCCCCGGACCCGCGTCCGCGTGCTGGATCGTAAACAAAGCGGTCAATCCGAACAGCGGCGTTCGATCCGATCGAAAAGGTCGAACGATCGAGCAGCAGAAGTTGCAGCTGCGCGCCCTTGCCGGTCTGGATCAGATCACCGAGCGCGATCCGCTGTTTGAGCGTGACTGTCTTAGGCTTGGGTGTCGCGGTGTTGGTGAACCGAACGTCCTTGATCACCGAACTGGCAACCCCAACCGCAGCCCCATTTTGCGCCGCAGCGATACCTCCAAATGCCAATGCGATGGT
The DNA here is from genome assembly GCA_964628635.1 of uncultured Novosphingobium sp. Classification (GTDB taxonomy): domain Bacteria; phylum Pseudomonadota; class Alphaproteobacteria; order Sphingomonadales; family Sphingomonadaceae; genus Novosphingobium. Next base: position 12,232 of record CAZVMC010000075.1, read on the forward strand.
TGCACCGCCAAGCGCGAGCTTGCGAAGCGGGCGGATCATTGCGGCGCTCCTGTCTTGCCTTTGCAGGGCTCAAGCGCCGCAGCCCAATCGGCCTTCCTGTAGTCCTTTTCCTTAAGCCGGGCGAAAGCCACCGCCGCACCGCCCCGGTCATCGACCCGGCAGAGCAGGCTGGCGCGCAACAAGCGGGCGGGCTTGTGCTTGGGATCGTTGGCCAGCACGCGATCAAGCGTGGCGATCGCCTCAAGCAAGGATCCCGAAGCCGCTTGACCCTGCGCCATAGCCAAGCCTTCCGCCGGCTTGGCCGAGGCATCGACGATCCGGTCGAGTTCTTCCACCGTTTCCGCCGAAGCCGGAAGCGCTGCCATGAGCAATGCAAATGCCGATGCCGTCAATCCGGTCCGCAACATCAGATTCTCCCCTCGCCAGCCAAGGCACCTGACAGGTGGTAACACGCCGCGATTCCCGCAGCAACGCTGCTAATGGACGTGCGAACGCCGTGCCAAGTTCAATCGTGCTGTGAGAATTTTGGGGAAATGGTAGCGGAGGAGGGACTCGAACCCCCGACACGCGGATTATGATTCCGCTGC
>CAZVMC010000076.1:0-12815 GCA_964628635.1 uncultured Novosphingobium sp.
TCAACATGGCCTCGATCGGCGGGATCACGATGGCCTGGCTGCGGATCGCGGGGACGATGGTGCTGCACCACCCGTTCGACCCGCAAGTCTACCTTGCTCAGATCGCCCGCGAGCGGCCGACGTTCACCATCGCCCCGCCTGCGGTGCTTAACATGCTCCTGCAGAACGAGGCGCTGCTCGCCTCAGTCGACCTCTCCAGCCTGCGCACGATCGGCTCCGGCTCGGCCCCGCTGGCCCCGGCGATGGTTCAGGGGTTCCAGGAGCGGCTGGGTCTGCCGGTACTCAACATCTTCGGCTCGAACGAGGGGATGACGCTGATCACCGGGCCAGACGACGTGCCCGATCCGGTCGAGCGCGCGAGCTATTTCCCGAATGGGCTCTACCTGACGCCTTGGTCGGGCAGCGAGCCGCAGTTGATCATGGAATCGCGGCTGGTCCCGCCCGAGGGCGGCGATCCGATTACCCAAGAGGAGCTGCCCGGCGAGCTCCAGATCAAGGGTCCGGCACTGTTCGAAGGCTACTGGCAGGCCCCCGAGCAGACCGCCGCAGCCTTTACCCATGACGGCTGGTTCAAGACAGGCGACCTGTTCCAGATCGAACAGGGTGGGCGATTCCTGCGCTATGTCGGGCGCTGCAAGGACCTGATCATCCGCGGCGGGGTCAACATCTCGCCCGAGGAGATCGACCAGTTGCTCGGCGGGCATCCGCTGCTGGCAGAGGCCTGCGCCTTCTCGCTGCCCGACCCGGTGCTGGGCGAGCGGGTCGGCCTCGCCTATGTTGCGCGCGGGGCGGATGACGTATCGCTTGAGGCTGTGACGCAGTTCCTGCGCGAGCGCGACATGGCGGTGTTCAAACTGCCCGAGCGCCTGTTCCGCTTCGCCTCGCTGCCGCGCAATGTGACCAACAAGGTGATGCGTAGCGAAGTGCGCGACCTCGCCTTGGCAATGATGGAGGGCTGACATGGCCGCAGAGGTGTTCATCCTGGGCGGGGCCCAGACCGATTTCGCCCGGAATATCGAACGCGAGGGCGGCGGGATGTTCGAACTGTTCCGCGATGTCGCCGAGGCCGCCTTCGCCGCGACCGGGATCGAGCCGAAAGAAGTCGAGACCGCCCACGTCGGCAATTTCGTCGGCGAACTGTTCGCCGGACAGGGCCAGCTTGGCGGGTTCTTCGGCCATGTCCATCCCGATCTGGCGGGCATCCCAGCATCGCGGCATGAGGCGGCTTGTGCTTCAGGCTCGATTGCAATCCTCGCCGCCAGCGCCGAGATCGAGGCGGGCCGCTATGGCCTCGCCATGGTCCTCGGGATCGAGTTGATGCGCAATGTCCCGGGCCAGCGCGCCGCCGAATACCTCGGTTCGGCCGCCTGGGCCGGGCGCGAGAAGCAGGGCGCGCGCTATCTCTGGCCAGCGATGTTCTCCGACGTGGCGCGCGAGTATGCCGAACGCTTCGGGCTCGACCGGGCGCATCTCCACGCGATTTCGGAGAACGCCTTCGCCAACGCCAAGCGCAACCCCAATTCGCAGACCCGCAAGTGGGCAATTATGCCCGAGCATTTCAGCGATACAAATGACGAGCTCAATCCGCCGATTGAGGGATCGCTGCGCAAGGCCGATTGCGGCCAGGTGACCGATGGGGCCGCAGTGCTGTTCCTCGCCTCGCGCGAAGTGACGGAGCGCTATGCTGCGCGAACGGGCATCGCGCTCGAAGCGATCCCCCGGATCAAAGGCTGGGGCCATTCGACCGCGCCCCTGCTCTATTCGACCAAGGTTTCGGCCAGCCGGGGCGGCCCATACGTCTTCCCATCAGTGCGCAAGGCGATGATGGATGCGCTCAGCCGCGCGGGCATGCCCGATATCTACGCCTGCGACGGGGTCGAGGTACACGATTGCTTCTCCATCACCCAATACATGGCGATCGACCATTTCGGGATCACCGCCCCGGGCGAAAGCTGGAAGGCGGTGGAGGACGGCACGATTGCGCTGGGCGGCAAGCTGCCGGTCAATCCCTCGGGCGGCCTCATCGGCCTCGGCCATCCGGTCGGCGCAACCGGGGTGCGGATGGCGCTCGATGCCTGGCGGCAGGTCACCGGCAATGCCGGGGACTATCAGGTCGAGGGCGCGAAGAACTTCGCCACCTTCAACGTCGGCGGCAGCGCCACCACTTCGGTCAGCTTCGTGATCGGAACCTGACTTGGCCGACGCGGTCTTCATCTACGATGCGCTGCGCACACCGCGCGGCAAGGCGCGGGCCGAGGGCGGGCTCGCCGCGCTGACCCCGCCGAGGCTGGTGACCGCGCTGGTCGATGCGCTCGCCGACCGCACGGATGGTGCCGCGCGCGAGCCGGGTGCGCTGCTGCTTGGCTGCGTCACCCAAGCGGGGGCGCAAGGCGGGCAAGTGGCGATGGCGGCCAAGCAGCATGCCGGGCTGCCCGATGATTGCGCGGCGCATACGCTCAACAACTATTGCGCCTCCGGGCTTTCGGCGATCGGCCATGCGGTGGCGCAGGTCGCCGTCGGGCAGGAACGGGCGGCATTGGCCGGCGGGGTCGAGATGATGAGCCGCGTGCCGTTCCTCAGCGACCAGGCCGAATTCTATGCCGACGCCAGCCTGCCACCGCCCCGGCGATTTATTCCCCCGGTACTGGCTGCTGATCGGCTGGCGGCAGGCGAGGGGATCACCCGGCATGAACTCGATGCCTGCGCGCTTACTTCGCAGCAGCGCGCCGCTGCCACCGATCAGGATCCGGCGCTGCAAGCCTCGCGCCTAACGGTCGGCAATCTGGCGGGCGAGGAGTGTCTGCGCCCCAAGACCAGCGCCGAATCGCTCGCGGCATTGCCCGGAGCTTTCGGCGCGTTGCAGCAGGACTATGCGGCTGCTCTGGACGGACAGACTTTCGAGCCGCTCCACACCCTCAGCCATGCCCCGCCGGTCTGCGACGGCGCGGGGCTTGCGCTGGTCGGTGCCGAGGGGATTGGCGACAATCCCCGCGCCCGGGTGCTGGCCTATGCCGAAAGCGGCGGCGATCCTGCCGCCTCACTGACCGCCGGATTTGCAGCGATGGACAAGGCGCTCGCCCGCGCCGGTTTGACGCTCGATGACATGGACCGGATCGAGTTCATGGAAGCCTTCGCAGTGACCATTGCCAAATTCATGCGCGACCGCGCGCCCGATCCAGAGCGGGTCAACGTCAGCGGCGGCCACTTGGCCAAAGGTCATCCGATGGGCGCGACTGGGGCAATCCTGACTTCCACCCTGCTCGACGCGCTCGATGCCTGCAAAGGACGGCTCGGACTGGTGGTCGCGACCGGGGCCATGGGCGTTGGCGCGGCGATGGTGGTGGAACGGTTCTAACTCAAGGCGAAGTCATACCGATCGCAGCGATTGAAATTTCCAGCGCATCGCTTGAATGCAATTCGAACGTCGCAGCGCCAGCGGCTCGCTCAAGATTGATCAGCTTTTCGAGCGGCAGTGTCAGCGTTCGCCAGCCCTTGCCCTCGGCAACAGCCAGCTCCTGAGTGATATCGATCTCGCCGCCGCAATTTTGCCCGCAGCGCGCAATCAGGCGGACCGTCCCGCGCGGGCGCTGTGCAACGCTGAATTCGATGGTGAGCTTCCCGGTTGTGAACTTTGACCACTGCGCGGGATCCCAGGTAGCCGCAACTGCAATGCTGGCTGGGCCGCTGAAAGTGAAGCGCCGGGCGTCTTCCTGCGCCTGGCGATCAATCGTGACGGTGTTCAGGCGGCCGAGCAGCGTGCGCGCAGTGCGGCCGGCGATTGGCACGGGTGAGCCACCCTGATCGAACATCGACCACTGCGCCGGAGCCACCGGGCGCCCGGTCGAAATCAGCGGCAGCTGCAGCGCGTTCGACGCTGCGAATGCCGCGCAGTTTTCATCAAGCCGGGAACTGACTTGGCCCTGCCGGTATGACAAGCCGAAGCCCAACGGGAAGAGCGGATCGTATCCCAGATCGCCGACATTGAGGCTGTATTGATCGCACTGCCGCGGCCATGAGAAGGGCAAGCGCCCGGTGAAATCATAAGCTGCTTGGCCATTGGGTCCGGCCAGCAGCAGATCGGCTACCCCGCCGCCCTCACTGCCGGGCAGCCATGCCGCGACGAAGGCGTCCGCCTCATTGAGCTCACGGTTGACCCACAGCGGCCGCCCGGAAAGGAACACGGCGACCACCGGAATACCCTGCGCTTTGAGCCGCTGCATGAGCTGCAATGGCGCATTGTTGCCGTAGACCAGCGTTTTGATGTCGCCTGAGAACTCGGCATAGGGCGTCTCACCGAAGACAACCAGTGCCACATCGGGGCGCTGGGTGAAGCTGCCATCAGCCGATAGCTCCGCTTGGCTGCCAACCGCCTTTGCCGCTGCCGCGATGCCACCGAAGATCGATTGCGCGCCGGGGAAATCGGCATTGGTCAGATCGCCGCCCCCTTGCCAGCTGATCGTCCAGCCTCCCGACTGTTGGGCAATGCTGTCAGCAGCATCTCCGGCAACCAGAATGCGCTTGCCAGGTTTGATCGGCAGCACACCGTCATTCTTGAGCAGCACCAGCGATTGGCGCACCGCGTCACGCGCGAGGGCGCGATGCTCGGGTGACCCAAGCTGGTCGAACTTACCGCCCAGCACCCGTGCCGAAGGCTTCGGCTTGTCAAACAGGCCATAGGCCAGTTTGACCCGCAGCACCCGCCGCACCGCGTCATCGAGCCGCGCGAGCGGAATGCGCCCGGATTTAACCTGCCCAATCAGCGTGGCGTAGAGGCCCTTCCAGTCTTCCGGCACCATATAGACATCGACCCCGGCGAGCAGGCTGTCGGGGCAATCGGTGTTGGTACAGCCGGGGAGCTGACCGTGCCCGTTCCAATCGCCAACCACCAGCCCGCCGAAACCCCATTGCTGCTTGAGCAGACCGGTGAGGTATGGCCCATAGCCGTGCATCTTGCGGCCGTTGATGCTGGAGAATGAGGCCATCACAGTCTGCGCACCAGCCTGCAGCGCCGCCGGATAGGGCGCGGCATGGATGGACTCGATCGCTGCCGGATCGCCTTTGACATCGCCTTGGTCGACCCCGGCGGTCCCGCCATCGGCAAAGAAGTGTTTGGCTGTGGCGATCACGTGACGCTGGCTCAGGAAATCGGCGGTGCCCGGCTTGCCCTGCAAGCCTTCGACCGCAGCTGCGCCCAGCAGGGTGACCAACTTGGGATCTTCGGAAAACCCTTCGTAGGTCCGTCCCCACCGGTCATCGCGGACCACGGCCAGCGTTGGCGCAAAGGTCCAGTCGATGCCGGTCACGGCGATTTCCGCCGCGCTGGCCGCACCGATCCGCCGTACGAGATCGGCATTGCCGGTCGCGCCAAGGGCAATGTTGTGCGGGAATACCGTCGCGCCAACCACATTGTTGTGGCCGTGGACAGCGTCGGTCGCCCAGAGCACCGGGATCACCGGGCTGCCGTCGCCGGTGGGCGTGGTGGAGGCTTCCCAATAAGCATCGGCCAAAGCAAGCCACTTGGCTGGGGCCGCGCGTTCATCCCCGCCGGGACCGGAATTTCCGCCGTTGAGGATCGTGCCGAACCGGTAGGTCCGGACGTCGGCGGGGGTGATCGCCGAGATATCGGGCATGACGATCTGCCCGACTTTTTGCTCGAGCGTCATCCGCGCCAGCAGCGCATCGATCCGCGCTTCGGTCGCCTGGCTTGCGGTCGTGGTAGCAGTTGCTTCGATTGCCGGACCTGAAGCGCCAGTGGCGCAGGCGCTGAGCAGGATGGCCGCCAATATGGCTGGGGAACGGGATAGCCGCATCATGCCTGCCCCGCCCGGCTGCGGGCGACGAACAGCCCGAAGAACAAGACCCAGCCATAGCCAAGCGCGGGGACGATCAGGGACAAGCCAAGCCCCGCGAAGTCCGCGACCAGACCCGTCAACAGCGGCAGCAGAGCTCCGCCGACAATGCCCATGCAAAGCAAGGCGGCGGCCTTGGGTGTCTCCTCATCGCCAAGACCGGCCAGCGCCTGCGAGAAAATCGTCGGGAACATGATCGAATTGAACAGGCCGACTGCCAGGACGAGACCGGCAGCGAAGACGCCGCTACTTGCCCCCGAAAGCAGGGCCAGTCCGATCGCGATCGCTGCGAATGCGGCGAGCACCATACCCGGGCGGAACTGGCCAAGCAGATAGGCCCCGATGAACCGCCCAACCATCGCCCCGCCCCAATAGAGCGCCACGAGCCGTCCGGCATCGGCTTCGCTGGCCCCAAGTACGCCAGGTTGGCTGAGGTAGTTGACCAGCAGCGAACCAATCGAAACCTCGGCCCCGACATAGGCGAAGATTGCGATCACCCCGAACAGCACCCTGCGGTTGCCCAGCAAATGGAAACCAAGCCCAGTTGATGTCGCCGCGGCCTCAGCGCGTGGCAGCAAGTCGCGCTTGAGCCAGAAGATCGCTGTCAGGACGAGCAGAACCGCCGCAATGCCGAGGTATGGCACTTGCAGCACCGCTGCCTCTTCGAGCCGGAGTGCGGCCAAGGCTTCGGGTGTGAGCGCGTTCAACTCCGCTGCGCTCGGGCTGGGATGATCAAGGATCAGCTTCGCTCCAACGAAGGGTCCGATAAAGGTGCCCAGGCTGTTGAAGGCCTGCGCCAATGTCAGCCGTGCGGAGCTCCGTTCAGCCGGACCGGAGATGGAGATGACCGCGTTGGCAGACACTTGCAGCGTCGTGATTCCGGCGGCCATCACAAACAGCGCAGCAAGAAAGGCCGGGTAGGCCCCCAGCCAGGTTGCGGGAATGAAGCCAAGGCAGCCGATCGCCATCACCACCAGCCCCACCACGATCCCGCGCAGGTACCCAATCCGCGCGACCAGATTGCCGGCCGGCAGCGAGAAAATGAAATAGCCGAGGAAGAATGCGAACTGGGTCAACATCGCTTCGGCAAAACTGAGCGCGAAGAGGCTGCGGAACTTCGGGATCAGAATGTCGATCAGGACGGTGGCAAAGCCCCAGATGAAGAACAGCGCGAGCGACAGCAGAAACAGGCTGCGGTCGCTATTGCGCGTTGCTGCGGCAGGGGCGGTCATCGTGGGCAAGGCCATGGCGGTTCCTGTCGAAAGGGGGATTGTGGTCTCACACCGCTATTTGGCGGGGCTGGGAAGTTGATAGATGCGGACGTAATCGATCTCCATCCGCGCCGGGAAAGCTTCGGGCTTGATCCCCTTCTGCCCACCCCAACTGCCGCCAACGGCGATGTTGAGCAGCAGGTGCTGAGGCTGATCGAACGGCCAGCGCGGGCGATCCGAGCGGACCTTGCGAAACATGAATTTCGGCTGGTCGTCGACTCCCATCAAAATGAAATCCGGAGTCCACAGCAGCTGATAGCGGTGCATCGCATCACAGGCCCCCGGCACCGCGAACTTGGTCGTCTTTTGCGTGCCATTGCCGAAGTTGAAGGCGCGGGTGTGAACGGTCTGGTTGATCATCCCCGGTTCGAATCCGACATGCTCCATGATGTCGATTTCACCGCCGTTGGGCCATTCAACCTTGGGGTCTTCGGGCAGGGTCCAGATCGCTGGCCAGGTGCCCACGCCGCAAGGCAACTTGGCGCGGACTTCGAAGAAGCCGTAGGTCCAACTGGCCTTGCCGCGCGTGACCAGCCGGGCGGAGGTGTACTTCTGTCCGCCCCAATCCGGGAACTGCGCGCGGTCCAGCGTCTCTTCGCGCGCCTCGATGATCAATCGCCCGCTTTCGATCCGCGAATTTTCAGGCCGTGCCCGTGAGTAGTATTGTTTTTCCTGGTTGTACCAGCCCTCGGCATTGCGCTCGGTCGCATAGTCCCATCGCGCCGGATCGGGCATGGTGCCGGTATCGAACTCGTCGCCGAACACCAGCTTGTAGCCCGCTGGAGCGTGATCGGGTTCACGCGCCGGTTGCGCTGCGGTTTCAGCCTGGGTCGGTCCAGCGACCAGACACAAGCCAAGGATCAGCGAACCCGCCAGAGCAGCAGAGATTGATCGGCCCATCTTTGCCTCGCCAGTTGATCGGCGCACTGCCGCCAGAATGGCTTTCCGGCGGCATTGCCAATGCAAGTGCTTAGAACTTGATCCGCACCCGCGCTCCATAGGTGCGCGGGCGGGTGAAGAACCGGGTGTTGTCAAACTGGGTGATGATGATCGCGGCTTCATGCGTGGCATTGGTCGCGTTGTTGACATAGGCTTCGATCCGTAGCTTGCCGTCGGGGCCGTGGCTGTAGCCAGCGCCGAAATCGAAGGTCCAGTATCCCTCAACCGTGTCGTTCAGCCGCAGCCGGGGTGCCAGCGGGTTCTGGAAATCCTGGCTGTTGAAAATCGTCATGAACTGTGACGAACGATAGCCGGCCGAGACCACCCAGTCGAACGAGCCAGAGGACACCTCGATCTTCTGCGAAAGCGAGGCGTTGAGCTGCCAGCGCGGGGTGCGCGGCAGGCGCTTGCCGGCGATCGACTGGAACACGGCCTCGGTCGGGGCAACGTCGGCCTGGAAGCGGAAGTCCTGGATCGGTTGCGATTCCTTGATCTTCGCTTCCAGCCACAGGGCGTTGAAGTTGAGGTTGAGATTGTAAGGCAGATCGAACCCACCTTCGAGGTTAATCCCGTAGATCTCCGAGCTGGCCGCATTGTAGCTGTACGACACAACCAGCGCGAGCGAGGTGTTGGGCGGCAGCGGCACATTCTGGCCGCCGCCCTGCGGGCTGGCGAGATACTGGATCACCTGATCGACCGACAGGATCGAGGTCAGCACTTGGTCCGAGTAGTCGTTGTAGAATGCCGAGGCATTCAGCCGCATCCGCGTGGAACCCAGGAAGAACTCGTTCTTGCTACCGATTTCGTAAAGCGTGACGCGTTCCGGACGATAGGTCGGGGCAATCCCCGCATCGCCAAGGTTGTCATTGAAGCCGCCCGACTTGTTGCCGGTGGCAACCAGCGCGTAGAGCAGGTTATCAGGGCTGATATCGTATTCCAGCCGCGCCCGCCAATCGACGAAGTTCTGCTTCATCGCGCCGGTCTGGCGGAAGATCTGCCCCTGGAACGGCACCGCATAGGTGAACTGCCCGCTGGGTTCGAAACCCTGGCAGGTCCAGAAATCGCCGGTGATGGTATCTTCGCACATGGGCACGCCGGGAACGAACCCGAAGTGGCCGGCGATTGGCCCGTTCGCAAAGATCTCGTCAACGTTGTCGCGCACGCCGTAGTTGGCGATGCCATTCTGGTAGAAACGGATCACTTCGGCATCGCTGATCGTGCCGTTGCCGTCGATATCGGGATTGAAGATCGTCCGGCTACGCCCGGCGAACTGGAATCCTTCGGTACCGACCCGCACCCCGCCGCAGCAGTTGAAGTTGCCGTCGCCGATCGCGAAGCCATAGCGTGCGGCCACGCCTTCGCGGGATTTGCGATCATCGGTGTAGCGGATCCCGCCGGTCACCCGGAAGCGATCGCTGACTTCATAGGTGAAGTCCCCGTAGATGCCCCAGCTTTCGGCATCGACGTTGGGCATGTTGAATTCCACGCCCTGGAAAAACAGCCCGCGATCCCCGGTAGAGCCGAGGTAGGCGTATTGATCTTCCTTGAAGTAAAGCCCGCCCAGGCTCCAGATGAACGGCCCGGACGTGTTGAACAGCCGCAGCTCGTGATAATTCGACTGCGAATCGGTGATCGACTGGAAACGTGACCAGTTGTCGAGGCTTTCGCGCAGCACGATCGCCGGATCGACAAAGTCCGTAGGGTCGGCCGTGAGATCGTTGTTACGGCGCGAGATGTTGGCGATCACACCGGGATAGAACGGGCTGATCGGCGTCACCGCGTCATAATCGCGCACCACATCGCGGTAGCTGCCGGTATATTCGATCGTGAACGGATCGAGCTCGTAAGTCAGCTGCACCCGGACGCCCCAATGCTTGGTATCTTCTTCGGGCGTAAATGCTCGGGCAATCACATCGCGCGGATTGGCGATATCGGCGGGGTTGATGCCGTTGCCGAGCGGATTGGCATAGTTGGTCCCGGTGTAGCCAGTGCCGGTTTCGTGGATGTAATCACCCGCGATCAGAATCTTGAACCGGTCGCTCGGCTGGATCAGCAGCTGGGCGCGGAAGGCGACATTGTCCTCAGCTTCCGCCACGTCGATGTTCTGCACCGGGCCGACGTTGTTGTAATAGCTGTCATGGCTGAGGCCATAGCCGGCAAAGCGGAAGGCGATGCTGTCACCGATCGGAATGTTGACCATCCCGCGGATAACCTTCTGATCGTAGTTGCCGTATTCTGCCTCAAGCTCGGCGTCCCACACGCCAAGGCCGGGCTTCCAGGTGATGATGTTGACCGAACCGGCGGTCGCGTTGCGCCCGCGCAGCGTGCCTTGCGGCCCGACGTTCACCTCAACCCGCTCGATATCGAAGAAAGCCGAACCCAGCCCGGCCGGACGCGGCAGATAGACACCGTCCCAGTGGGTAGCCGCGGCGGGATCGCCCAGTTCGGTATTGTTGCTCGACCCGACGCCGCGAATCCAGACTTCGACGTTGCCGCCATTGTTGGCGACGGTCAGGCCGGGAAGAACATCGTTCAGGTCGGTAATGTCCTGAATGCCGCGCGCCTGCAGATCGTCACCGGAAAATGCGGCTGCCGTACCGGCATAATCCTGCAGCTTCTGCTCACGCCGATCGGCGGTAACGACGATGCCCGGCGGAGGAGCGTCATCGTCGCTTGCGGCCTGGGTAGCTGGCGGTGTGGTGGCTTCTTGCGCGAAAGCAGGTGCCTGCAGGCCAATAACGGCAACACTGGCGGCGAGGACGGCGCGATACGACTTGGTCATGAATCCCTCCCTGACAATGCGAGTTTCGACTCGCTCATGATTGCATTACGCAAAAATGAGAGCGTTCACAACGCAAAAAATGAGCGTTCACAATTTGCGTGCGCCGTGGCAATAGGCGAAGCAGTAGATCACCGCCAAAGCGCGGGTTTGCAGTCTTGAGGGGAAGTAGGGCAAGTGAGCCGACCGCAATCGATTACCATCGAGCACGTTGCTGCGCTGGCCGGTGTGTCGCGGCAAACCGTGTCGCGCGTGATCAACGATAGCCCCAATGTCAAAGCTGCGGTCAAGCAGCGGATCGAGGCCGCGATCAGCGAGCTTGGCTATGTCCCCAACCTCGCCGCGCGTCGAATGGGCGGTGCGCGTTCGTTTCTGATCCTGGCCGTCAACGACCGCGCGCGGACGATCGAGAACTGGCAGGCCGGACGCGGCAACGACTGGGTCGACCAGATGCTTTATGGCGGGATGACTGCTTCCGAGCAGCGCGGCTACCACATGCTGTTCGAGCTGGTCGATACCGAGGCCGGGTTGGCTGTTCGCCAGCTTGAGCGGGCACTCTCGGCGCTGCGGCCCGATGGCGTGATCCTCACCCCGCCGCACAGCGGCAACCAGGCGCTGATTGAGTTGCTGGCGACGCGCGGCATTGCTTGCGCCTGCATCGGCATCGACACGGCTTTCGATGGCATCACGGTGCGGATGGACGAACATGCCGCTGCCGCCGACGCGACCCGATTGCTGCTGGGCGAAGGCCATCGCCGGATTGCCTTCATCGCCGGGAGCAGCGCCTACGCTTCGTCTGACAGCCGTGTGCGTGGTTATCAGTCAGCGCTGGCTGAAGCAGGCGCGGAGGCGCCCGATACTTATGTCGAGCATGGTGAATTCCGGTTCGATCTGGCGGCTGAGGCGATGGAGCGTTTGCTCGATCTCCCCCATGCGCCCACAGCCGTTATCGCCAGCAACGACGAGATGGCCTTTGCCGTGCTCCATGTCGCCAGCAAACGGGGGATGGACGTGCCGCGCAATCTCTCGGTGATCAGCTTCGAAGATACGCCCGGCGTGCGCTTCAGTGTGCCGCCACTCACCGCGATCCGGCAGCCGACGGCAGCCATCATCGCCCGTGCGACGGAATTGTTGATCGACCGCGCCGCAGGCAAGAGCGCCAGCGGCATCTTCACCATCGCACACGAGCTGGTAGTGCGCGGCACGACCGGGATCGCCACATCGTGAGCCAACCGGCAGGCGCTGGGTTTCAGCGCTTCACGATGCTGTATTTTCTGGCCAACCTGGGACTCTTTACGGCTTTCGTGCCGGTCCTCACACTGTTGCTGCCAGAGCGCATCGCCCAATTGGCACCAGGTCACGAGGTCACCGCGCTGAGCTGGATGCTGCTGATTGGTGCAATCGTGGCAAGCGGTGCCAACATCCTGGCCGGTCACTGCAGCGACATTTCCCACCGGCGCTTTGGCAACCGCCATCCGGTCATGGCACTGGGCCTGCTGGGGACCCTGGTTAGTTACGGACTGCTGAGTTGGGGGTCTGATCTATGGCAGCTGGGAAGCGGCCTTGCGCTGTTCCAGGTTGCGCTCAATTTCCTGTTCTCCCCATTGGCCGCGCTGCTGGCTGACAAGGTCCCACATCAGCGCAAGGGAATGGTTGCAGGGCTTGTTGCGCTCTGCCTGCCCGCCGCTTCTATTTCGGTTTCGCTGCTGGCGCTGCTGCCGGGCGACGCGCAAGGCCCCCGCTATTTGCTGCTTGGACTGGTTCTGGTTGTGCTTGTTGCCCCATTGCTGCTGTTTGATCGTCCGCACCTCAATCGGGCCAAGTTCGAACGGGCCATCTCTAGCAGCCACAACACTGGTGAATTCGCCCGCCGCGATTTCCAGCTGGCATGGACCGCCCGGCTGCTGGTCCAGATCGCGGGTGCAACCTTGTTCGGCTACTCGTACCTCTACATCGCCGGACTGGAACATGCCGATA
>CAZVMC010000077.1:0-12731 GCA_964628635.1 uncultured Novosphingobium sp.
TGGTGGGCGCGACAGGGATTGAACCTGTGACCCCACCCGTGTGAAGGGTGGGAAACCGGCCATTGGCGGCTATACACGCACCGGAAAACCTTGTAATTACAGCTGCGGATGCACGGGGGTGTGCGCCTATGTTTTTCATGTTTTTTTCATGGAAATTGGAAAGCTGCGGAAATGCCGGACCTGAGCAGGATTGGAGAGCGTGAAAAGCTGAAGCCAAAAGCCGGGGATGAACCGCATTGGCAGCGGCTGCGCCAAGGTTGCTACCTTGGTTATCGCCCCTCTCGGAAGAAGGCCGGGGGCACCTGGTTTGCACGGGTCTATGATCCGGAAACCAACCGGAATGCCCGCAAGCGGCTGGGCGATTATGGCACGCTGTCCGGCCATGACGTATTCAGGCAGGCCAAGCTCGATGCCGAGACTTGGGCCGAAACCGTTGAAACCGGGGGCGAGCGTGCCCGCGACTTGGTAACTGTGGCCGATGCCTGCGAAGCCTATTTGAAGCAAAGGCCCGGTCCGATTGCCGAAGGCGTTTTCCGGCGGCACGTTTACTCCGATCCCATCGCCAAGGTGAAGCTGGACAAGCTGCGGCGGCACCATTTGCGCGAGTGGCGCAAGCGGTTGGAGCTGGCCCCGGCGCTGCTGTCCCGGAGCAAGGATGGGGAGAAGCGCACGAAAGAACGGGCCAAGTCGACGGTCAACCGGGATATGGTGCCGCTAAGGGCCGCATTGGGGCAGGTGCTCAAAGCCGGTGCTCCTAACACGGATGCCGCTTGGCAAGAGGCGCTGCGCCCATTCAAGGGGGCGGACAAGCGCCGCGATCTCTATCTGGACAAGGCCGAGCGTAAGCGTCTGATCGATGCCGCGAGCGATGAAGCGCGGCCCTTCATCAAGGCGCTGTGCCTTTTGCCGCTTCGCCCCGGTGCACTGGCGGCGCTGAAGGTGGCAGACTTTGACAAGCGCACCCGCGCGCTCACCATCGGCAAGGACAAGAATGGCAACCCGCGCCAGATTTCGATGCCGCAGGTGTTTGCCGATTTCTTTGCCGATCAGGTGAAGGGCAAGCATCCAGCCGCGCCGCTGTTTGCCCGCGCTGGCGGTGAAGCATGGAACAAGGACGCTTGGAAGTATCCGATCAAAGCTGCGGTTGCGGCGGCACGGGTGCCCGCAGCGGCCTCAGCCTATACCCTGCGCCATAGCGTCATCACGGACCTGATCCGTGCCCGCCTGCCAATCCTGACGGTGGCGCAGCTGTCCGGCACAAGCGTTGCCATGATCGAGCGGCACTATGGGCACCTTGTCCGGGATGATGCCGAAGAGGCGCTGGCCAGTATCGCGATTTGACCGGCGACACTTCGCTGGGGGCTGCCTGTGTCAACTCGACAATTGATCCGAGTGTGGCAAGTATCGGCGAATGGACGCCGAAGAACGAGATCAGGTTGGCCTGATTCTTGAGCACGAGGGCGAAGCCGCCATTCGCACCACAGTCACTGGCCTGAGGGCTATGCACGCGGAATTCTCCGCGAGGGGCACCTTCCGTTCCGGTGCTACAGTCAAACGGACGGTTGAGATAATCGAAGAGGCGGCGAACGCATTTGTTGTGAATGCGATCAAGCGGGTCTCGCCGGTTTCCCGTGACCTCGACGCTTTCGCGCTGATTGCGGAACGCCTGAATTCGCATTTCGATATCTGGGCGCGGGATGTGGAGCAGGCCGTGGCACTGGTAACCGGCCAAAATCTGACCCAGATGCAGAGCGTGGCTAAGGCGGCCGATGGCCTTTTTGCTGAGATGAAAGTGCGTGTAGGCCGCGAGCTTGAGATCCATCGCTTTACGTTCTTGAGATCGTCCAAGGAGTCGGTGGTCGAAAGTCCCACGGTGCGGGGCGGCTCACCTGGGCCTGTTGCCCTACAGGCAAAGCCAGCCAATCCGGGTGGCAAACCGCTAGCCAAGCATTGGGATGCCATGTGGGCAGCAATTGCGGTCAAGCTGTGGACCGGGGATTTGCAACCCAAGACTCAAGCCGACCTGAAGCAGGCGATGTTTGACTGGTTCAACAATGCTGAAATCGAGGTTGGCGACACAGCGGTCACGGAACGCGCGCGCCAGCTTTGGCAGACCATGCAGGCCGATAGGGGTTAGCGCACCTTACCGAACCTTTCCGCGCGTTTTTCGGCGGCATTTCGCCAATGATTCCCTGCATCCGCTGGCACCCGCTGGCGCTGCAAGAAGGGAATTGCCCAAATGGAAGCACTGCTCGTTTCGATCACGGATGCCGCCAAGGCGCTGAGCGTTGGCCGCACGTCCATCTATGAATTGATCCGCTCCGGCCAGCTGCAAACCCGCAAGATGGGGCGGCGGCGGCTGATCACGGCAACGTCGCTCCGGCGGCTGGTGGACGGGCAGGACTAAAGGGGGCAGGCGATGAAGCGGATCAATCCGCGCCGCGCCAAGCTCCATCGGTCCTATACGACTTTCGAGCTGAGCGATCTGCTGGGGGTGCACAGGAATACGGTGCACCACTGGATCGAAAGAGGCTTGCCGGTGGTGGACGGGGTGCGGCCAAACCTGATTTGCGGCAGTGAATTTCAGGCCTGGTGGAAGTCCCAAGCCAAGGCGGCGAAGCGCCCGTGCCAGCCGGGACAGCTCTATTGCTGCAAGTGCCGGGAGCCGAGCCCACCTGCATTGGGCATGGTCGAATATACGGCCACGAATGCCGAAACGGGCAACCTGAAGGCCTTGTGCGATACGTGCGGCACGATGATGCACCGGCGCACCCGCCTGGCCGATCTGGGCCGCGTCATGCCCGGTCTCGACGTGCGCCGCACGGTGGCTCCTTCAAGCATAGTTGTGCGGCCTCAGCCTTCCCCAAACTGTGACAAATCGAAGGGACTTTGACCCATGCCGAAACCCAATGCCCGAAACACCCGGATCAAGCGCGAATACTTCCACTTTCTGAAGGAAGCCCGGCGGCGCGATGAAGCATCGATCGATGCCGTTGCCAAGGCGCTGGCACGCTTTGAGGCTGCTACCGGACACAAGGACTTTAGCCGGTTCCACCGCGAGCAGGCCGTTGCCTTCAAGCGGCGACTGGACACCGAGAAGAACGAGCGCACCGGCAAGCCACTGGCGCGGGCGACGGTCCATTCGATCCTTTCGGCCTTGCGGGAATTCTTCATCTGGTTGGCTGGGCAGCCGGGCTACAAGAGCAAGATTGCCTATGGCGATGCCGACTATTTCAACCTGTCCGAGAAAGACGTTCGGATTGCCACGGCCAGCCGGGACAAACCGGTGCCGACGCTGGATCAGGTGCACCACGTGCTGGCGGCGATGCCCGCCGCAACGGATATTGAGAAACGCAATCGGGCGCTGATTGCGCTGGCGCTGCTAACCGGGGCACGCGGCGCGGCACTGGCCAGCCTGAAGCTGAAGCATATCGACCTGCGGCAGGGCAGCGTTTTTCAGGATGCACGGGAAGTGCGGACCAAGGCCAGCAAGACCTTCACCACATGGTTTTGCCCGGTGGGCGGCGATGCACTGCAAATCGTCACAGACTGGTGTGAGCACCTGCGCACGCGCCTGCTTTGGGGCGATGATGACCCGCTGTTTCCCAAGACGCAGATGGGGCTTGGCGAGCAAGGCGGCTTTCAGGCAACGGGTCTTTCCCGCGAGCACTGGACCGGCACCGGCCCGATCCGGACAATCTACAAACAGGCCTTCACGGCGGCTGGATTGCCCTATTTCAACCCGCACGGATTCCGCGATACCTTGGTGCAGCTTGGCGAGCGGATTTGCACCACGCCGGAGCAATTCAAGGCCTGGTCGCAGAACATGGGCCATGAAGGGGTGCTCACGACTTTCACGAGCTACGGCAAGGTTCCAGCCGCGCGGCAAGCCCAGTTGATCCAAGGATTGGGACAGGCGTCTTCATGCAGCGAAGTCGAGCGCATCGCTACAGTGGTGGCCGAGGCTTTACGCGGTTTTCAGCGAGTCTGAATTCGCTGACATTGCTGCCATTCGCTGACTTGAACCGGACCGTCACAATCGGCCGTACATTCAAAAAGCTTGCTGAGATCACGAACGACCAGTTTCAGGGCCGTCCATCGCCTGCTCTTTCGGCCGCTGCGTCCCGATGACCGGCCCCGGAAACAGCAACCTTGTTAGCACCAGCGTCCAGTGGCACCGCAAGCAGGTTTACCGCGCCGGATAGCGTCGCACTCGTGGCCCTAAATTTGATTCACGACTTAACTGAGTCATGACTCAAATAAGTTCTTGCTCAGAAATTGCGACTGTGCCATATGGGCGTCATGGGAAAGGCCGACAAACTCGAATTCGCTTCGCTGACACCCGCAAAAGGCCGGGTGCGCGGTGTCTCGAAGAACTCCGCCGAAGCGCGGCGCAAGATTCTCGAATCGGCCACGCTGATCTTCGGCAGGCAGGGCTTTGCCCGCACCAAGACCGACGAGATTGCCGAGCATGCCGGCTATGGCCAGGCCACGGTATTCTTCCATTTCAAGACCAAGGCTGGCCTGCTGGAGGCGTGCCTTGAGGAAGCGCTGGAACGGGCCAAAGCCAATCTGGTTCCGGCCCAAAACTCCGGCACGCTGGATCTGATGCAGAGGCTGGACCGCGCGTTCGACAATTCCGCGACGGCCGATTTCTTCGCGCGCATGCTGGTGGAGTTCGGCGACGATCATGTTATCCGCCCGGTCTATGCCGGGTTCCACGAACATCTGCGCCAGCTGATCGCGGCAGAGCTCAGCCGGGAAACCGGAGTGGAAGGACGGCGCGTGTACCAGACGGCGGCGGCGCTGCTGTCGATGATGGTGGGTGTCCACGCCGAACAGCGCCTTGAAACCGAGCGGCTCACCCGCACCGAATACCGCCATATGCTGTTGGATGTTACGCGGCTGATGCTGCGCGATCTGGCTGATCCCGTCGGGGACGGGACATGATCTAAACTACCGACGTTTCAACGAAATTGCTGATTTCAACAACTCGCCGCGACGGCGGGGCAGGGAGGTTTTGTCTATGGCGCAGGGTAAGAACTGGCTCGCGTGTGCGAGCAGCATGACGATCGCGGCGATGCTGTATGCGAGTCCGGCACTGGCACAGGATGCGTCGGCTGAGGACGAGGGCATCGAGGAAATCGTCGTCACCGCGCAAAAGCGCGAGCAATCACTGCAGGATGTGCCGATTTCGATCTCCGCCGTCGGGGCTGACACGCTGCGCGATTCTGGCGCGACCGGGATTGCCGGTGTCGCGGCACTTGTGCCATCGCTCTCGCTGGTCGCAAACAACCAGCCGCTGGCGCAAAGCTATCGTATTCGCGGGCTGGGGACCGATCCCAACATCCCGACCTTCGAACCGAGCGTGGCCCTGTTCATTGATGGCGTCTACATGCCGCGCACCGGCCTTGGCGTCGATGATCTGGTCGATATCGAGCGGGTCGAAGTGCTCAAGGGGCCCCAATCGACCCTGCATGGCAAGAACGCCACGGCGGGCGTCATCAGCGTCATCTCCAAGCGTCCGTCGAACCAGTTCGAAGGCAGTTTCGAAGCGACGCTCGGCTGGATCGACGGCGGCCGCACCCCGCTGGCCTACCGCCTGGCGGGCTCGCTGTCCGGGCCGGTCACCGACCGCGTCCGAGTGCGCGTGACCGGCGTTTACTACGAAGCCGGAGCCAGTTTCCGCAACTTGACGGCCGCAGAACAGCCCAACGAAATGAAGCGCTATGCCCTGCGCGGCCAGATCGAGTTCGACCTGTCCGATGCCGTGACCATCAACATCACCGGCGCCCGCAGTGAAGTGCTGGACAGCAACGGTACCAATCCTGACTGGACCCGCGGCGTCTCGCCCGAAACCAGCTTTTTGCTGGACAACAACCCGGCGCTCAATTCCCTGTTCGGAGTGTCCGCCTGTCCGGATAACGACCCCACCAACAGGGTCATCTGCACCACCGATCCCAACCGTTCCAACAGCAGCTCGAATATGGCTTCTGGTACGCTGACCGCTGATCTCGGCCTCGCGACGCTAACTTCGATCACCGCCTGGTCGCAGTATAAAAGCGAACTGCTGGCAACCGACATCGATCAGGTCTCGCTGCCGCTGTTCACCTTTCATGACACCCAAACCGGGGAGAGCTTCTCGCAAGAACTACGACTGGTCTCCCCGTCTGGCGGGACGGTCGAATGGCTGGTTGGTGGCTACTATCTGGATACGAGGTTCGAACGCGGCGATCGCGGGCGCACGGCGATGTTTGAAGCCCAGCCCGCCGCCGCCCTCTTCGCACTTTCGCCCTTGCTTCCGCCCCAGGTTGTGCAAGGCCAGCCCGGCGACAAGGGTTTCCAGGATTCGCGCGCCAGTTCGAAGTACTTCGCCGTGTTCGGTCAGGCCACTTACCGGTTCAGCGATCTCTTCGCCCTGACCGGAGGGCTGCGCTGGCAGACCGAGACCAAGAAAGCCTCGATCGCCAACAGCGCGACGTTCACCCCCAATCCCAACCTGCCGGTCGGGCATCCGCTGGCCGGGATCAATATCCTGACCGCCAGCCTGGTCCCCAGCGTAACGTTCCCGGGCGGGGTGCCAATCAACGGCCCCTTGCCGACGATCAAGGACGACAATGTCACCTGGAACGTCACCGCCAACATTACGCCGAACGACGACACGCTGGTCTATGCCAGCTTTGCCCGCGGATCGAAGTCGGGCGGGCACAACATCGGTTTTGGTAGTGCCATCCCGGCGCTTCGCGGGTTTGGCGCGGAGAGCGTCGATCACTGGGAGCTTGGCGGCAAGTTCGATCTGGCTGATCGCCGCGCCCGTCTGGCCGTCAGCCTGTTCCGTTCGGACTATACCAATTACCAGAATGCCGGCTTCGTGGGCCTGCAATTCCTAGTCAACAATGCTGACAAGGTCCAGGTGACCGGCGTTGAAGCGGAAGGTACGTTCAAGCTGACCAAGGGCCTGACCCTGAACCTCGGCGGGGCCTACATCGACGCCAAATTCAAGAAGTACACTGGCGGGGCCTGCTGGTTCGGCCGCGCCCCTGATGCCAATCCGACCAACACCGGAGCCTTCACAAGCTGCGACCTGTCCGGCAACCAGCTGCCGCTTGCCCCCAAGTGGCGGGTGACCGGCGCGCTGCAATATGAACACCCGGTGCCGATGGGCGAACTCTATGCCCGGACCGATGTCAACTGGCAGAGCAAGGCCAACGTCAACAGCGCCAGCCTTGATCCGCGCCACGTCCAGGCAGCCTTTGCGCTGGTCAACGCGCGGCTTGGGGTGCGCTTCGACAATGGCCTCGATGTCTCGTTCTGGGCGAGCAACGTGTTCGACAAGACCAACGTCCAGCAATCGGGCGTGCTCAGCCTCTTCGGCACGACTTCCGGCTACCAGAACTTCCTCGGCGCGCCCCGCCAGGTCGGCATGACTGTCCGGCTGGGATTCTGAACGATGGCGGCCGGGGCGGGCATCACTGCCCGCCAACGGGTCCGCAAATGAGAGAGGTGAAGCAATGGCGATCATCGACTTTTTCGACCGGGGTTGGGATATGGGCGGGGATGCCGTCGCGTATATCCAGGATGACCGGGCCTATACTTTCGATGAGGTGGGCGCGCTGTCCTGCCGCATCGCGAACCGGCTGATCGAATTGGGATTGCCGAAGGAAACCAAGGGCGCGGTCTGGTCCGGCAACGATGTCGCGGCCTGGACCTGCACCTTGGGCCTGTGGCGCGCGAACATGACCTGGATTCCGGTTAACCCGCGCAATGCCGCCGATGACAATCGCTATCTGCTGGACGCCTTCGATTGCGAGGTCCTGTTCTTCCAGCACGCCTTCAGCGAAACCATTGCCACGCTGCGACCGACCCTGCCGAAGATCAAGCACTGGATCTGCATCGATGCGGACCTGCCCGATGCGCCCGGGCTCGACCAATGGTGCGCGGCGCAGCCTGCCACCAAGCCGGCCATCGTCGCTGGGCTGGACGATGTCTTCATCATTATGCCCACCGGCGGGACGACTGGAGCGCCGAAGGGTGTCATGAATACGCACCGCGCCGCGCAGACGACTTTTGTGCATTTCATGCTGACCTGCACTTACCGCAACGGCACGCTGCCGGTGAACCTGGCCGCCGCCCCGATGACTCACACGGCGGGGCTGCTGTCACTGCCCTGCACGGCGCAGGGCGGGACTGTAGTAGTGCTGGCCAAGCCCGATCCGATGCTGCTGGTGCAAGCAATCGGCCGACACCGGGTGACCGAGTTCTTCCTGCCGCCGACCGTGATCTATGCCCTGCTGGAGGCTCCCGGGATTGAGAAGGTCGATTTCTCATCCGTGCGCTACCTGCTTTACGGGGCCGCACCGATGTCGGTCGAAAAGCTGAAAAAGGCGATCACCCTGTGGGGGCCGGTCCTGACCGAATCCTATGGCCAAAGCGAAGTGATGGGTTCGATCGCCACCCTGCGCGCGGATGAGCACATGGTGGGCGGGCAGGTCGCCAGCGATGAACGGCTGGCCTCGGTCGGTCGGCCCAATCCGCTGGTGCGGGTAGAGATCATGGACGATCAGAACCGCATCCTGCCGCGCGGTGAAACCGGCGAGATCTGCGTGCGCGGCGATCTGATCATGAAGGGATACTACAAGGCCCCCGAAAAGACTGCCGAGACGATCATCGACGGCTGGCTGCACACCGGCGACATCGGCCACATCGATGCCGATGGTTACCTGCACCTGACGGACCGCAAAAAGGACATGATCATCACCGGCGGCTTCAACGTCTACCCCGCCACGGTCGAGCAGGTGATCTGGGGCCACCCGGCCGTGCAGGATTGCGCGGTGATCGGCGTGCCCGATCCCAAGTGGGGCGAAGCGGTGAAGGCCGTGGTGGAGCTCGCCCCCGGGCAGACCGCCACCGCCGAGGAAATCATCGCCCTGTGCAAGGACCAGCTGGGTAGCGTGATGGCGCCCAAGACCGTCGATTTCATGGCTTCGCTGCCGCGTAGCCCGGTGGGCAAGGTGCTCAAGAAAGATCTCCGCGCTGCCTACTGGCAGGGCCATGACAAGAAAATCTGAAGGGATAGGACATGACCGCAGTTTACATCGCCGGGATCGCCATGACGGTCTTTGGCCGTCACTTCGAACGGAGCCTTGAAGACCTGGCGCGCGAAGCCGTTGATGGCGCGCTGAAGGACGCAGGCTGCGCGAAGGAACACCTCGGCACCGCATTCTATGCAGGCATCACCAATGGTCCGCTGCAGGGGCAGTTCGCCATTCCGGGCCAAGTCGTGTTGGGGAAGCTGGGGATCGATGGCATCCCGGTCTACAATATCGACAACGGCTGCGCGGCGGGATCGTCAGCCTTTGCCTTGGCAGTGCAGAGCCTGAAAGCCGGCGTAACTGATGTCGCCCTCGCGCTCGGCGCGGAAAAGATGAACGTCGAGGACAAGCTTTCGGTTCTCAAGCTTATGGAAGCAGGCTGGGACGTCAGCCGGGTTGAGGAAAACTATGCCCGTCTGGTCAAGCTGGGCGAGGGGATCGTCCCGCCGGAAGGCTCGGAGTCTGACAAGCCCTATTCCAAGTTCATGTCGATCTATGCCGCACTGTGCCGCAACCACATGAAGAAGTGGGGCACCACCCAGCGCCAGATCGCGGCCGTTTCGGCCAAGAACCATCAGCACTCGGTGCACAACCCGTGGTCGCAGTTCCGCAAGCCCTTCTCCATTGACGAAGTGCTGGCCGCGCCGCCGATCACCTATCCGCTAACCCTGCCGATGTGCGCACCGGTTACCGATGGCGCGGCGGCGGCGATCATCTGTACCGAGGAAGGCTTGAAGCGCATCGGCGCAGACCGCAGCCGCAGCATCAAGGTTGTTGCCAGCGTCGTGCGGTCGGCCACCAGCCGGTCGATTGACCAGCATGAGCTGAACCTGGCCCGCCTTGCTGCCAACCAGGCGTACGAAATCGCTGGCCTTGGCCCCGATGACATGCACGTTGCCGAAGTGCACGATGCTGCGGCCATGGGTGAGATCATCCAAGTCGAAAACCTTGGCTTTGTGGAAATGGGCGAAGGCGGCCCGGCAGCGGAGCGCGGCGACTTCACCATTGGCGGCCGCCTTCCGGTCAACCCTTCGGGCGGGCTGGAATCCAAGGGCCATCCGCTTGGCGCAACCGGCATTGGCCAGCTTTACGAACTAGTTACCCAGCTGCGCGGCGAAGCCGGCGCACGCCAGGTCGAAGGGGCTCGTCATGCCATCCAGGAGAACGGCGGCGGTAACATCGGCGTTGAGGAAGCGGCAGTTGCCGTGCACATCCTCAGCAAGTAATCGGAGAAGACCATGCGCCTGATTGACCTGACCGTCCTGCTTGACCCGGCCAATCGGGAAAAGCTGCCACCCGCATTGCAACACGCCGCGGGCGTGGTTGCCCCGCGGATCGATTACAACAACCCGGCGGAACAGGCCGGCAAGGATGAATTTTGCGCCAGTTTGGGCTGTACCCATGCCGACCTGCCGGATGGCGAAGGCTGGGGCAGCGAACACCTGAACGATTTCAACTCGCATTGCGGCACCCACGTCGACGCCCCGCTGCATTCGGGCACGCACTGCGAAGGCCAGCCGGCGCGGACGATCGACCAGATCGACCTGAATGAGCTGTACCGGCCCGGCATGGTGCTGGACCTCCGCCCCTGGGCGAAGGGCGGCGAGTATATCACGCCCGACATACTCGACCGCGCGATTGCCGCGGTCGGTCGTCCGGTCCAGCCCGGCGATGCCGTGCTGCTGCGCACCGGGCAGGAAGCGTTCACGATGGACGATCCGCAGTTCTACAACCAGCCGGGCATGTCGGCGGAATCGACGCTGCACCTTACCGCGATGGGCGCGACGATCCTTGGTACCGATGCGGTTGGCTGGGACCTGCCCTTCCGCCTGATGAACGCCAAGTGGCAGGAGCAGGGCGACAAGGCGCTGCTATGGGATGGGCACAAGGCCATCACCAAGCGCGAAGCCTTCATCGTCCAGCAGCTCTGCAACCTGGCTGCCTTGCCGCCGACCGGCTTCCATGTCGGGTTCTTCCCGATCAAGCTGGCCCGGTGCAGCGCCGCCCCTTCGCGGGTCGTCGCTTTCGTCCCCAATTGAACTGGACCCCGGCCATGCAAACCCCACAAACCTTGATCGACCTGGGCAATGGTCTGCGCTTCACCGAAAGTCCGCGTTGGCGCAAGGATCGGCTGTGGTTCATCGATATCCATGACAACGCGATCAAGTCCGTCAGCCTCGCCGGCGATCTGCGCACGGAGCTGACCCTGCCATTCAAGCCCAACGGCCTTGGCTTCATGCCCGATGGTTCTGCGTTGTTCAGCGATGCGCTGAACCTGGCGATGAAGCGCTGGGACGGCGCCGCCCTGCACGATCTGGCCAGCCTCGATGGCACGGCCGTGTTCTGCCTCAGCGATGCGACCACCGATGCGCAGGGCCGCACCTACGTCGGTGACATCGGCTACAACTTCTGGAATCCCGAGGCCTCTCCCGTCGATACTTGTGTGATTGCCCGGATCGATCTGGACGGCAGCGTTGCCAAGGTCGCTGGCGGTTTGGAGTTTCCCAACGGAATGGTTGTCGCGCCTGATGGCAAGACGCTGATCGTGGCTGAAACCAACGCGTTCCGCCTAACAGCGTTCGACGTGGCTAGCGATGGCTCCTTGTCAAACCGGCGGCTCTTTGCCCAGCTTCCCGATGGCGTGCAGCCGGATGGTATCTGCCTCGATACCGAAGGTGCGGTCTGGGTTGCCAATCCTGCGGGCAACCCTGCCATAATGCGGGTGCGTGAAGGCGGCGAAGTAACCGATACTATTGCGCTTAAAGCACATGCATACGCCGTGATGCTAGGCGGCCCGGAGGGGCGACACCTTTTCATCTGCGCGTCTGCCAGTCACGACCCCGCCGAGATCGCCACAAACCCCAGCGCAAGGATCCTTGTCACCGAGGTTTCTGTATCCGGTGTGTAGGTGCTGTAGCGCTTGCCTGGCTGATCGACAGTGCTTGGCGGCTCAAGAGGAATTCAAAGCATCGACGGGATTGCGCAAACGTCCGCTCCGCCGCGAAGGCTTCTTGTAAGCTGCCGTTCCGGATAGTCCAACATTGCGGACATTGCGACGAAGGCAAGCCAGACCAAGTTGGCTCAAACCCGAAGCTGGGTCGGTAAGGTCAGAGATTCGGCGCAAAACCAAAAATTCTGCCTGGCCCCGGAACGCATCGCGCTCGCCTGCAAAGACCGAAAATGCACCCAGCTTTTCATGTTTTTTTCATGGGAATGGGGTCCATCTTTTCTAAGTCATTGAAAAGATGGTGGGCGCGACAGGGATTGAACCTGTGACCCCACCCGTGTGAAGGGTGTGCTCTACCGCTGAGCTACGCGCCCATTCCCATGCGGAAGCGCGCCCTTAGACAGGCGGGGGCGAATTGACAAGCGGGCAAAGCAACCTAGAGGCGCATTTCATGACCGAAGAACAGACCCCCGCCGCCCCCGCCAGCGCCGATGTGCCGCCCGATCGCCTGGCGATCAGCCCGCGCAGCCCGCATTTCGACGAGGAAAAGCTGATGCGCGGC
Source organism: uncultured Novosphingobium sp. (assembly GCA_964628635.1). GTDB lineage: Bacteria > Pseudomonadota > Alphaproteobacteria > Sphingomonadales > Sphingomonadaceae > Novosphingobium. The sequence continues at coordinate 12,602 of CAZVMC010000077.1, forward strand.
GTCGGCATCCGCTTCAAGGGCGTGGTCCGCACCAATGTCGAGGAATACTGCATTTCCGAAGGCTGGGTGCGGGTTCAGGCCGGCAAGACGATGGACCGCCACGGCCAGCCGCTGACGCTGAAGCTGAACG